>JBGPKX010000224.1:0-10152 GCA_041486185.1 Bryobacteraceae bacterium
AAGCTCCGTTTTGGGCCACAGCAGCCAGTTCCCAATTCGCGCAGTTAGCTTTCGTATCTGGCGTCGTGAGTCATAGGTTCGTTGAAGAATTGCAGCGGCGTGTGGCGCGGGCCCTCGGCCTACGGTGTCGGCACTCGTGTTGACACGTCTTGGATCGAAAAGGTCGAGATGAGTCTCGACCCAGCAGCCTGATCGGCTGCGCCGCCGCGCTGTTCAACGACCTTCTGCCTCACCACACTAGAGGAATTGCGCGATCCGAACGTCGATCACTTCGATGCGGCGCGTTGAGAATTCCCGGGTCTCGCGGTCGCGCCGAATGGACACGCAGGAATGTCTGTCCTACGCTGGTAGGGATGCCACAGACTACTCCCACGGTGGTGATCGTGGGGCGTCCCAACGTTGGAAAATCGACGCTGTTCAACCGGATCACGCGGTCGAGGCGCGCCATTGTGGGCGATGAGCCAGGGATCACGCGGGACCGGATTCACGGCCAGGCGCGGTATGACGGGCGGCAGTTCGAGGTAATCGACACCGGCGGCATCGTGGTCAACGAGTCGGAATACATTCCCGCACAAATACTCAAGCAGGCGCGGATAGCGTTCGACAAGGCGGCGCATATCATTTTTCTCGTGGATGGGCGCGCCGAGATTACGGGCGCGGACCGCGACCTGGCGCAGATGCTGCTGCGGCTGGGCAAGCCGGTGACGCTGGCGGTGAACAAGGCGGATACGGTGGCGCGCGAGGACCTGGCACACGAATTTTACGGGCTAGGGATTCGCGATGTTTTTCCGATATCGGCGGAGCATGGCAAGGGAATCGACGATCTGCTGGCGCACGTGACGGCGGATCTGGTGGAGTCGGCGGTCGAGGAAGTAACGGAGGCCATCAAGGTTGCGATCATCGGGCGGCCGAACGTGGGGAAATCCACGCTGCTGAATGCGCTCACGGGCGAGGAGCGTGCGATTGTTTCGCCGATCGCGGGGACTACGCGCGATGCCGTGGATGCGTACGTGCGGCACGGAGAGACGGATTACGTGTTCGTCGACACCGCGGGGATACGGCGCAAAGGCAAGACCAAGCAGATGGCGGAGAAGCTGAGCGTGGTGATGGCGCGGCGGCACATCCGGCTGGCGCAGGTGGTGCTGGTGGTACTGGATGCAAGCGAAGGGGTGCTCGGCCTCGACGCGACCATCGCGGGTTACGCGCACGAAGGCGGCCGCGCGGCGATCCTGTGCGTGAACAAGTGGGACGCGATCGGCAAAGAGAAGAAGCGTGGGTTCGAACAGCAGGTGCGGGATCAACTGAAATTCATGGATTACGCACCGGTGGTGTTTCTCTCGGCGAAGATGGGCACGGGAATTGCGGGCCTCTACAAGCTGATCCGCGAGGTGTACGAGTCGGCGGGGCGGCGCATTCCGACCGGGGAGTTGAACCGCTTCGTGGAATCGCTGCACTTCGAAGAGCGGAAGATTTACTACATCACGCAGGCGTCGGTGTATCCGCCGACCTTCGTGGTGTTCACCGACCGGGCCGGAGATCTGCATTTTTCGCACGAACGGCATCTGGTGAATCAGATCCGGCGGCGATTCGGGTTCAAGGGGACGCCGGTAGAGTTGAAGACCAGGGGTAAGGGAACAAAGGGGGGCGCCGGGGGACGGAGGCGCACCATGAAGAAAGCCGATGAGTTCACAAATTGATTTTGGATACCCGTGGTGGTTGAGTTACGGACACCTCGTAATCACTGCGATCGCGCTGTCACTTTGGCTTGTCGGACGCGCCCGGAAATGGTCGAGGGTGCCGATGATTTTGATCGGTGCTATGACCCTCTGGTCGGTGGCCGCATTCCTCGTCGCTCGCTTCGGCCTAAATGCAAACGGGCGGCTTCCGTTGCCTACACAGAAGTTCCTGACTTCGGGCACAGGACGAGTACTCGATATGGGCGCCGGTACCGGAAGATCGACGCTCATGGTCCTGGAAGCGCGGCCGCAAGCGACGGTGGTCGCGCTGGACCTCTTCGCCGATTCGTTTGAGCAACACTTCGGGCCGGGCAGGAGCGGACAGGAGAGACTACTATCCAATCTCAAAGCCGCAGGCGTGGAACAGCGGGCCGCCATTCAGGCCGGCGACATGCGCAAGCTTCCTTTTGAGCCGGCCACGTTCGATGGAGTAGTGAGCACTTACGCCATCGATCACCTGGATCGTGAAGGGATCACCATGTCTCTCGGCGAAGCGTCACGGGTATTAAAACCTGGCGGCGAATTCCTGATGATGGTGATCACGAAAGACTTTTGGCTAAAGTTCACATTTGGACCGCTGCTCCTGCACAGCGGTACTCGGAACCAGGCGTGGTGGATGAGCCGCCTGAAGGAAGCCGGCTTTCAGGTGGTCGAGCAAGGAACACGCCCGGCTACACTCTACATCCTGGCCCGCAAACCATGACCGTTCGCATGGAGTCTAGGGCCGCAATGATCGTGGTAGTTTGGAAGCCATGAACCTGCAAGTGAAGTCTCCAGGGGATGCGCCCGGCGTGTACCCCATCGTCCGGCGCGGCGAGAGACTCAAATACCTTTCGTTCACTATTGTTCAGCTCGGCCATGCATTCGAACGGCACACCATGGAGAGCGGCGAGGAGGAACTCTCGCTCGACTTCTATAGCGGTCCGGTGCGCGTGGGGGTGGAAGGCCCTTCCGGCCGCTGGTCGTCTGAGATTCCGGCGCGCGCATCGATTCGCGAGCCCGGCCCCATGGTCTACGTTCCGGCGGGTTCGCAGGTGATCTTCACCAAACTCGACGGCGATGCGCGCATTACCGTCGCCGGTGCCCAGGGCAAATCCGGTGGAGTGCCGGCTCTGATTCGCGCCGAGGATGTCTCGGTCAACCGCGTCGGAAAAGACAACTGGACACGCACCGTGTACACGCACATCGCCAATAACATCAATGCCGCGCGGCTGATTGCCGGCGAGACCGTGAACCAGCCCGGCGGTTGGTCGAGTTGCCCGCCGCATAAGCACGACCGTTTCGCTCCGCCGTCGGAAGTGCCCATGGAAGAGATCTACTATTTCCAGGTGGAACCGCGGCAGGGCTTCGGCTTCATGCGCGTCTACACCGCTCCGGGAGACCCGGATAGTTTCGATAACGCATACGCGGTCGAGCACGGTGATACGGTACTGATCCCGCGCGGCTATCATCCCGTAGTGGCGTGCCCCGGATACGCACTCAACTACACGTGGGTGCTGGCGGGCGAAGCGCGCACGTACGGAGCATGGAGCGACGATCCCAAACACGCCTGGATCAAACATTTGTAGCGCAAGGCTACCCGCTTTTGGGAGACCTGCGGCTTGTCGGCTCGCGCGGATCAGAAAAGCCGCGACGGGTAACAGCCGCTGTTCACGCCCTTTTTATTTGGCCGCCGCAAGCACTTCCTCGGGCGCCGGTTTGCCGCGCCTGGCGTACAGAATGGTTCCCTCCGGCCCGATCAGATACACCGTGCGTTTTACGATCAAGCCGTTGGCGTGATAGAGCGCACCCATCCGCTGGCCTTTATCCACTAGCAACGGAAAGGGAAATTTGTGCTTGTCGCGGAAACTCCGGTGACTGCCGGCGCTTTGCGGATTCACGCCGTACACCACGACGTTGCGCATCTTAGCCTGCTCCCAGCGGTCGCGAAATTCGCAGAGTTGCTTGCGGCAGGTGGACGTATCGTCGCCGGGATAGAAAACCAGCACAACGTTTTTTCCGCGCAGAGACGATAGCTGGACGGTTGCGCCGCTGTCATCGGGAAGCGCGAAATCCGGAGCTTTTGAACCAACGGGAAGCGGATCGGAGAATAGCCAGCCCAACATTACCGAATGGCGACCTTCACCGTGTTGCTTTGCACGCCGTTGATGGTCAGCGTGAGTGCCTGCGTGGCGCTCGGTGCGTCCTTTGGAATTTGGACGTTCACTTGATACAGCCCGCCATCATAAACCGGTGCGAGCCCGCTGTACTGCACCGTTGCAGGAATGTTGGCGATGGAGACCTGCGGCTGAGCCACGGTCACCATCAAGCCCATGCTGTTTCTTTGCACGGCGCCCAACCCCGTGCAGTAAATCTCGATGAAGTGCCCGCGAAGCGCCGGCTGCTGCTCGGTGGTCTTGGTGGTTCCGGAGTTCAGGATCGCTCCGAAGTTACTGGCGGCGTTGAAGAAAATGCCGGGCGCCACCAGGTTAACCGGCACCTGCAGGCTGGCGGAGGTGCTGGCACCGGTCGAGACCGTAAGAATCGCCGCGCCGGGCATGATGTCGGTGGGCGCCAGAAAGTTGATCTGCGAGTCGCTCACGAACAGCAACTGCGCCGGCTCGTTGTTCACCATCACGCTGACATTCGCCAGCATGGTTGGCCATGGCAAACTTGCCTGCGAGGTGATGCCACCCGCCAGTGTGGTTCCGTAAATGGTCGCGAGAGCACCCGGCGCAATCCCGGTGACGAACGACGCCGCGTTGACGACTCCTGCCGCATTGATGCTCGCCGGCGGCAGAGCCGTAATGTTCACGCGTTGCGTCGCCGGAGCGCCGTCGATGAATACCTGCAACTGGGCGCCGCTTGCCGCGCCCGGAGTCCACTGAAAACTCACTTGGCCCGTGGCATCCGCTACAGCAACCTGGGGCGTGACCGTGCCGCCCGAGCTCGGCGCCGCCTGCACGCTCGCTCCCGGATAGAAGAGATGGTTCTGGTCCGTCACCTGCAAAACTATGGGCTGCGCCAGCGTGCCGTTATTTTGGAGCGCTTGCTTGTTTCCGGAAACCGTAGACAAAATCAGGAACGCCGGCTGCAGCACCTGCACGCGCGCGTATGCCGTCTCGAAGGTGTCGTCCACGGTAGCTGACAAGTCTTCCACGCCCTGCTGGACGCCTGCGATCGTAAAACTCGCACCGGTCGCGCCCTTGGGAATCACCACCGACGCGGGCACGGAAATCGCGGCGGAACTCGCCATCAGGTTCACCGTAAGCGCCGCCGACGCCGGATGCTGAATCGAAACGCTTGCCGTGATCGCGCCGCCGGCCACCACGCCCGCCGCCGGCGCAACGGAAAGGGACAGCGTGTGGCGCAACGTGGTATCCATATGCGCGCGCCCGCCGGCAGCCTGTTCGTAGTACGGCTCCAACTGCGCGCGATAGCCTTCCACCTGCGCCAGTTCCTTGACGGAAGGAGTACTGCCCTGCTTCACGATGAGCACGAACGCCATGCGAAAGTGTCGCTGCGCCACCGTGCTGTCGGGCGTGCGCCGCCCCTCGGCCTGAATAATCTCGTTCACTTGAATATCCCGGCGGCCACCGTCAAATGTAATGCCTACTTCCGGAAATTTCGTGGAAAACCCGGGTGGGTTCCCGGTCACCAGAAATGTCGGCGGCACTTCGCTGGGCGTACGGAAACCCATCAGGTACTGATCGAGGGGCGAGTATTGTTCCACGGTCGCCGTTACCTTGTAGCGCGGTTCGGCGTTCGGCCCGCTATCCTGAATGCGGTTGCCCTCCATGAACGAGGCCTCGGCATTAAAGTTGAAGGCCCAGTGCGCCTGCTGGATGCCCAGCATGGGGCGCGCCATCGGATCGTCGGGATCGGGCACGCTGGCGTACGCCAGAAACAGATGGCCGGCTTCATGCGCCATTAGCTTCAGCGTGGTGTATCCGCTATCGGCGCGAGCGCTGACGAGTTCCGTCGGGTCGCTCGGAAACTGGCTGAGCGGTCCGAGATTGAGCACCGCCTGCAGTCGCGAAGGCGAGCCGTATTCGCCTGCATCGTCGACCGCGAAATCGCCGTAACCCGAGCGATTGTTTTTCACTGTCTGCTCCCACGAGACCGCGCCCGGACCCGCTGGAATGTCCTCGTCGTTCAGGAACGCGACGTAGTCGTAGGCGTCGTCGTGGGTCTCGTAGAATTTCTGGGTCGCGCTCTGAATGTCAATTTCGCTATCGCCGCCGAACCGCTCCGCCACTGTCGAGGAGTACGTCGCCGAGCTTCCCGCGAGAAATGAAACCACCGAACTCGATCCTTGAAAATGACCCGGCGCAATGCCCACAACGGCGCCCGTGGTATTGATCCCGTGGTACGCGAACTGAATTTGCCCGTCGGGAAAGAGTCGAACCTGGAAAGTCTGCAGGACTCCCGTGCCGAAATCCGAGTATTCCGGCACCTGCACCCAACTCACCATGAAGCGCGTAGCGTCGGCTGTGACTGTAACGCCTTTCACGGCCTTGGATGCATCGAGGTCGCGAAACAATGGGGAAATGCGCGGCCCCCCGGCCACCATCCGGCCCAAGGAGCGGTCGGTCGAAGCATTGTCGCCGGCGTTGAACGTGAGGTTCCCATCCGAATTGATGAAGACACTCTGGTACGTCTTGCCAAAAAATGCAAAGGGGAACGGAATCTGTTCTACGTGAGAATCGTCGTCGCTAAGCTCGACGAGACTGCCCACCGAGGCTGCGCTGGCGTCGTAAGGGGCCCCGGCCAGCTGAAACTTGTAAGCCGTGGCCGCAGTGGAGGTGGGCGTAAAGGTCAGCGTTCTTTGGTCGAGGTTAAATGGATTGCGCTTGGCCACCACGCCATCGGAATCTTCCATGATCGCGACATTGCCGATATCGCGCGCCGCTGAACGCGGGGCCGCCTGCGCTCCTGCCGACAGCAACTGCGCCGCGCGGCGCGCCAGCACCGCCTGCCGGTGCAGATGCATCTCTTCTTTCCGCCGCTCGGGGTTGGTGCCGCAGATGACTTTGATCTGCCGGGCGGTACCGGACTGCACCAACACCAGAGTGCTGAGAAGTATCGCCAGACGACGGGACATGGAAAATAGCCGAAGGTTCTATTGTAGCGGCTGGAGCGGCGATTACATCAGGGAAACACCGGATAGTGGTGTTGCATACCCAAAATACGAAACTTCGTGTGAAGTTTTCGGTTAACTATTCAACTGTTGCCAGGTCATTTCCTTAGTACTGTAGATGGATTCGCGCGCCATGATAGCCGTTAACGTGCTCTCGGCGGCTGTGAAAGCGGCGTTCTCGATTTTTCCAGTGCGCGCGCCTTCCACGAATTCGTTTACAGCGTCCTGCGTGATATCGCCCTTGGTGACCACTTCCTCGGGCGGAGCGTCCTTACTGCGGTAGATCTTGTACCCGCGGCGCGAAGTCGTCACCGCGCCACGCTCGCAGATGAATGTCTCCGAGATGTCGCTGAAACCGCCCGTGGAAAACTGGTTGGAGCTGTAGCTGAAAACCACGCCGTTCTCGAAGGTAAATGTAGCAGCCAGGTTGTCCAGGATATTGCCGATATTCGTCCGGACCTGCCGCCCGCCGTAGCCGAACGCGCGCACCGGGTGCGTGCCCATGAACCAGTTGACCACGTCGAGATTGTGGCAATTCTGTTCCACGATGATGTCGCCCGAGCGCTCGCGATAGAAGAGCCAGTTGCGCATCTGCTCTTCACTCGAGGCCACGCCTTCGCGAACCGGCAGCCCGCCGCCCAGCCAGGAAGCGCGCACCATCTTGATTCCGCCCAGCTCACCGGATTTCACGATTTCATATGCCCGCCGGTAGTCCTTGCCGTAGCGCTGCTGATAATCGACCGAGATTCGCTTGGTCTTGTCGGCCTGCTTGGCGGCCGCAACCACGCGCCGGCAACCCGCCGGATCGACCCCCGCGGGCTTCTCCATGAAAATATGCTTGCGCGACTTCACGGCGGCTTCGAAGTGCTCGGGATGCAGATAGGGCGGCGTGGCGATATAGACCGCGTCCACGTCGCTCGCCAGCAGATCGTGATAGTTCTTGAAGGTCCTGGCGCCGGAGAATTTCTGCGTCGCCGCCGCCAACTGGTCGTCGTAGATGTCGCACACCGCCGCAATCTTGGCAAATTCGTTCTTGGTGAACAGGCCGCTGACATAGGTGCCCCTGCGCCCGCAACCGATCAATCCTACCGACAACGCGGAATTCGCTTGTGCGCCGCGCACCGTCTGTGGCTTCAACAGAAGCAGGCCGCCGGCACTGGCCGCCATCAGGTCGCGGCGAGTCGTTTCATGTTTCATTTTGATTGCTCCCGAGTCTCCCAGTGTACTGCGAAGCCGTCCGGTACGATAACCTGTCAGCATTCACGCATGAAGCTTTCCATCCTGATGCCCGTCTACAACGAGCGGACTGTTGTGGAGCGATGCATCGCGCAGGTGTTGACCGCGCCCCTCCCCGAAGAAATGGAACGTGAGCTGATCGTCGTCGACGACCGCTCGACTGACGGCACCTGGCTCATCCTCGAACGCCTGGCCGCGCAGTATCCGCAGATTCGCCTTTTCCGCCACGAGGTGAACGCCGGAAAAGGAGCCGCCGTGCGCACCGCCATCCAGCAGGCCACCGGCGATTTCTCCATCATCCAGGATGCCGATCTCGAGTATGATCCTTCCGAATACCCGATCCTCATTCGTCCACTGCTCGACGGCCGCGCCGACGCCGTCTTCGGCTCGCGCTACCTTGCCGGCGGGCAGACGCGCGTGCTGCTGTTCTGGCACTCCATGATGAACAAGCTGCTCACCACCGTCTCCAACATGTTCTGCAATCTCAAGCTGACGGACATGGAGACCTGCTACAAAGTTTTCCACACCGATCTGTTGAAGAGCATTCCCATCCGCTCCAACCGCTTCGGCTTCGAGCCCGAAATCGTCATGAAATCGGCCAAGCGCAAGCTGCGGATCTACGAAGTCCCGATCAGTTATCACGGCCGCACTTACGAAGAGGGCAAGAAGATTGGCTGGAAGGATGGGGTCAAGGCGCTGGGCGTGGTGTTGAAGTTCTGGCTGATCGACGACCTCTATGCCACGCCCTACGGCCGCGCCTTCCTGAACAACCTCACCGGCACGCCGCAGTACCTGAGCTGGCTGGCGCGCGTATTGCGGCCGTTCCTGGGGGACACGGTACTCGAGGCCGGCGCAGGCATCGGCAACATCTCGGCGCGTCTCATGAGCCGCCGCCTGCTATATGTGGCGGGCGAGAAGGACCCGCTTTACCTGCACGCGCTGCGCAATCGCTTCCTGCGCACGCCGAATGTCCGTGTGCGCCAGTTGGATCCCGAATGCGCCGCCGATTTTCAAGGGCTGGAGGAATCGTTCGACACAGTGTTGTGCGTTAACGTACTCGAATATGTGTCCGATCCGGCCGCGACGGTGATGACGCTGGAGCGGACCCTGAAGCCGGGTGGGGTGCTGATCGTCTTAGTGCCGCAGGGCCGCGGATTATACGGCTCGCTCGATCGCGCTATGGGCCATAAGCGCCGCTTCCAGCGTGACGAAGCCATCCGCCTGATGCAGGAGGCGGGCTTGAAAGTGGAGAAACTCCGCAGCCTGAACAAGATCAGCGCGCCGTCCTGGTGGCTTTACAGCCGCGTCTTGGGCACGTCCCACATCGGCAAACTGGCGCTGAAGTTATTCGACAAGACGGTATGGATCTGGCGGCGCATCGACGGCGCGCTGCCGTGGCGCGGCCTGTCGCTGATTCTGGTAGCGCGCAAAGATCGATAGAACACGCAGGCCTCACGTTTGTTCACGCCTGCACAAAAGATACAAGTGCAAGCGACGTCCGGAATCCGCACATAAGCCAACAGATCAACGCCGAGACGCCGAGAGCGCCGAGGCCGGGGAGGATGTTTTCTTTGCGTTCTCATAGCTGGCGTCCTACGACAACTCCCCTTAGAGCGGTCCTCGATTCCACCCGCCCGGTGAGGAGTGAAGCGGCCAAACTTCCCTGTGTTCTCGGCGGTCTCTGCGTCTCGGCGTTGATAGTGGCCTTTTGTTTTCCCTCGCTAAGTACGGATCAGGGGCGCTGCCGGCTGCGACCGTGACTCGTCTCGCGCTATGATAGAAGCTTCCCCGTATTGCGATGTCCGCCATGAGCAGCCCGATCGAAATCGACGACGAAGCCGCCATAGTTGCACAGGCACGCCTGGGCGATGCGAAGGCTTTCACCGAGCTGCTGCGGCGCTATGAAGGCAAGATCTTTCGCCTGGCGCTGCACATCACGCAGAATCGCGAAGACGCCGAAGACGTGCTACAGGAAGCGTTTCTGAAGGCTTACGAGCACCTCGGCCAATTCCAGGGGCAGTCGAAGTTTTATACCTGGATCGTGCGCATCGCGGTGAATCA
>JBGPKX010000225.1:0-10144 GCA_041486185.1 Bryobacteraceae bacterium
CCAGCAGTCTACATGACGATGGGTTTTCCCAAAAACACGAACAAGGCGGTAGTGGGCCTAACTCAGCTTGTTTATCACTCGGCATACATATATCTCGATGAGAACAAGAACGTGGCTGAAATCCAGAGCCACGAGTGACGGTTCAAATGGCATCCATGAAGGAGACAGTCAGCTTCTCCGGGATACTCCGGGGAGAAGGACACGAAGCGATCTGCACTGTGTACGCGACAAAAGTGAGTTTGCCAGGCACGAGCGCAGTCAAGTATGCGAACCACTCAATCGAGAAGGTCTCGAAGACCCTTCCTGATGGAACCTACAAATTATCGGTGCATGGGGATACGATTCCTGTTAAGCGCCGGGAAGGTCTTTGGCTGTCGGCAGAATTCTGATCTTGGAGAAAAAGGGGGGAGAGGGGGACAGATCCTCGCCTCCCGCCGTTACCCCCAGCACGCGCACGCACGCCGTCTCGAAAGCCCTTCGCCCCCATGAATGTCCCCACCCGAAGTTACCGTCGCAGCGGTTACCTCGGCCCCTTCCACGCCGCGAATCTGCACGCCCGTCCGCACACCCAGCCCGGCTATGGCGCGTTGGGGGGGTCGCCGAAGTCTGCAACTACTCGAAAAAATCTGGTGAGCGCGGAAGGAATCGAACCTTCAACCTAGTGATTAAGAGTCACTTGCTCTGCCAATTGAGCTACGCGCCCGATTGCGTTACGTACGAAACCAGTTTTGGCGGGAGGTTGTAACGAAGCCATTGTAGCATCACCGGCGGAAGTTGTGCGACATCCGGTTTGGAGCCATTTTTGCGGCGCGCAGGTCCGGCAACAGGTGTTACGACACCGGCCAAACGCGGCATCCTGGCGTGTTATTCTGTGTTCCGGATGTTCAGCCGCCAGCATCGGAAAGCCAGAGTCCTGTTTGGCCTCTCCGACGTGCTGCTGACGGCGCTCGCGTTTGAGGCGGCCTACCAGACGCGCCTCCTGCTGCACCTCGACCGCGTATTCTTCCTCGACGTTCCCAGAAAAGCCCTGGTTCTCGGTTTTTCTCTGGCCACCTGGGTCACGATCGGCCTTTGGCTCCGGGTTTACGACAAACTCGACTCGGGCGACCCGCGCGTGATCTTGCGCGATTCGTTCCGCCAGTGCGGCTACGGCACCGTCTGTCTGGTCATCTTCGAATATCTGCTGCGGCTGGAACTGAGCCGCCCGTTCATGGCGTTGTTTGCCGCCTATAGCTGGATTCTCCTGATGGTGTTCCGGCTAACGGCCGGGCGTCTGGTGGGCGTAGTGCGGCGCGAGTTCGGCGCCCTGCATCATGTGATGCTGGTGGGCCTGGGAGAGCGCGCGCGCCGGCTGGGCGAGGCGCTCGAGCGATCCGCGCGGTTCGGCATCCGGATCAGGGGTTTCATCGCGGAGGGCGCCACGGCGGATACCGAAGTCCGGCTCGGCGCCGTGTATCCGGTATTCCCGCTGGCTGAGCTTCCCGCCCTTCTACGCCAGCATGTCATCGACGAAATCATCTTCGCGGTGGATAGCGCGAAGCTGGCCCAACTTGAAGAAGTCTTTCTGGTGTGCGATGAGGAGGGTGTCCGCACGCGCATCGCCGTGGATTTTTTTCCGCACGTGAACAGCGAAATGTATCTCGAGCGGCTGGCATTTACGCCGCTGCTGACCTTCTCCGCGGCGCCGCACGATGAAATCCGGCTGCTGGCCAAGCGTCTGATCGATGTGGTGGTGGCGGGCGCGGCGCTCATCGTCCTGGCGCCAGTCATGCTGCTGGTCGCCATGGCCATCCGGCTGACTTCACCGGGCCCGATCGTCTTCCGGCAGGTCCGCTGCGGCTTGAACGGCCGTCGATTCGTCTTTTATAAGTTTCGTTCGATGTGCCAGAACGCCGAAGCTATGCGCGCCACGCTGGAGCATATGAGCACGCGAACCACCGCCATGAAGATTCCGGACGATCCGCGTCTGACGCCCATCGGCCGATACTTGCGAAAGTTCTCCATCGACGAGTGGCCGCAACTGTGGAACGTGCTGAAGGGCGATATGTCGCTGGTGGGGCCGCGGCCGGCCATCCCGCAAGAAGTGGAACAGTATGAGCGCTGGCAGCGGCGGCGGCTGCGCATGCGGCCGGGTCTCACCTGCCTGTGGGCGCTGGCCGGGCGGGACACGGTGGATTTCGAATCCTGGATGAGAATGGACATGCAATACATCGATAACTGGTCGCTGGGACTCGATTGGAAAATTCTGCTGCTGACGATCCCCAAGGTACTCTCTGGAAAAGGAGCGCACTGAGCCCGCCATGCATCTGTTACCTACGCAAGAAGAAGTTGTGCGTGTGTTGCGCGATACGGGCGCATTGCGCGACGGGCATTTCGAATATCCCAGCGGACTGCATTCGAACGAATATTTGCAGGTGCCGCTGGCCATGCGCTACTACCAGCACGCGCGCATGCTGAGCGTCGGGCTGAGCCGCCTGCTGCGCGCCAACCCCGAGATCCGCGCCATCATCCCCGAGCTTTCCATTGTGGCGCCCGCTACCGGTGGTTTGCCGGTGGCCTATGGCGTGTGCGAAGCGCTGCGCGCTAAACAGGTTTACTGGGCGGAGCGGGAGGACGAAAACCAGCCCATGCGGTTCCGCCAGTATCTGGAGCAGCATCCCGGTGAACAGGTGGTGCTGGTGGACGATATTCTGCGCTCGGGCCGCAAGCTCGCCGAGATGAAGACGCTGCTCGAATCGCGTGGAGCGACGGTAGTGGGGCTGGCGGTCATCATTTATCAACCGACGCCCGACACTTGGAATTTCGGGTCACTCCCCCTTTATTACTTAGCCAAGCTGGACGCCCGCTATTACGCCGATGCCGCACACTGCGATCTGTGCCGGCGCGGTGTGAAGGTCGAGAAGGTCTGGGTGTAGATCCGGGCTCAACCCGCGGCGACCGCTCACGCTCGCGGCCCGAAAACGGCGGGTTGCTGGCTGGACTTTACTGAGCCGCGACCGTAAGGGAGTCGGAGAGGATCTACCGGCGGTAGAGATACAGCGTGTGGCTGCGGCCCTCGCCATCATCCTCGATGGTGACTTCCTTTTCAGGGGTCCAGTCGCGAAACGGAAAGTCGTGGGAAACCACGCGCGTTCCCTTCTTGAGCTGCTTCTCCAGCAGCGGCCGCACCTTGTCGTTTGAGACCGGCAGCAAATAGATGGTCAGCAGGTTGGCTGAGCTGTAATCCTGCTTGAAAATATCGCCGCGAATGATGCGCGCGCTCTTGTCCAAGCCCAGGGAGCGGATTTTCTGCATGCTCTGGCGGTAGAGGTCGTCCACCATCTCGATACCAGTGGCATCGGCGCGATACTTCTGCGCCGCCATGATGACGATGCGCCCGTCACCCGAGCCGAGATCGAACATCTTTTCCCCGGTTTTGAGACCGCCTAAATCCAGCATCTTCTCGACGATGGTGAGCGGCGTTGGATAGTAGGGCGCCAGCTTTTCAGCTTCCTGCGCGACACTTGCGCCGCAGAAAACGAGTGCCAATAAGAAGAGCCGATGACGACCCCGCATAAAGGCAGTGTAGCGCTACTCGAGGACCGAACTCCAGCCACGCCGCGACAAGTCCCTATAAATGACCGCGCCCGCGGCCAGACCGACGAGGAGAAACAGAACCCCGGTCGCGTAATCCTTTAGGAGAATCTTGCCAATGCCGAAGAGTGAGCCGTAGATCAGGACGCAGCCCGAAATCCAGTCGAGCAGGTTGTACGCCATATCACGCGTAACCGGAATTTCGGGCGCTTTCCGCGCTACCGGCCCCCACCCGGCTGTCCAGGGGTGCACTCTCCGGTAGAACGCCAGCAGGGTTTCCATCGGCTCGGGCTCGGTCAGGAACGTCACCGCCAGCCACACGACGGTGGTGATGCCAACCGTAATGAGCATGATGTAGGCGAAACCGTAGGGATCGTCGCTGTTGAGGCCGAATCCCAGTTGCAGCGTAACTGAAACCACGAAGGCCGCCACCATGGCCGATACTTCGCTCCAGGCGTTGATGCGCCACCAGTACCAGCGCAGGATCAGCACCGTGCCCGTGCCCGCTCCGGTCACGATCAGCAGCTTCCATGCGCCCGCGATCGAGTCCATGAAGTAGGTCAGGATCGCCGACACGATGGTCAGGAATACCGTAGCCACCTGCGACATCGAGACGTAGTGCCGCTCGCTGGCGTCTTTATGCACAAAACGGCGATAGAAATCATTCACCAGGTAGCTGGCGCCCCAGTTTAGATTCGTCCCGATGGTCGACATGAACGCCGCGGCGAACGCCGCCACCATCAGGCCGCGCATCCACGGCGGCAGGTAATCGATCATCACGTGGATGTAGCCGGTCTCGGGATCCTTCAGGCCCGGATAGAGAATCACCGAAGCCAGCGCCGTCAGGATCCAGGGCCAGGGGCGAATCGCGTAATGCGCGATGTTGAACCAGAGCGTGGCCAGCAGAGAATTCTTCTCGTCCTTGGCGGAGAACATGCGCTGCGCGACGAAGCCACCCCCGCCCGGTTCGGACCCAGGGTACCATGTCGACCACCAGATCACGGAGATATAGACCAGGAACGTGATCATGGGCATCCAGGCCGAATTGAGATCCGGCACGAAACTCAGCGCCGATCCCACCGGGCCGCCGGCCACCGCCTTGGCGCGATCCACCGCGCCCAGCTTCTCCTTCAGTTGGTCGATGCCTCCCACGGCCTGGACGGCGAAGACGGCCAGCACGATGACCATGGACATCTTCAGAACAAACTGGAACAGGTCTGTGACCAGCACTCCCCACAAACCCGAGAGTGTCGAGATGAACGAGGTCAGCGCGATGATCCCGAGCACAATGATGAGCGCTTCGTTCTTGCTCACGCCCAGAATCAGCGTCAGGATCTTGACCATGGCCAAGTTCACCCAGCCCAGGATGATGCAATTGATGGGGATCCCGAGATAGAGCGCGCGGAAACCGCGCAGGAAGGCCGCCGGTTTACCCGAGTAGCGGATCTCGGCGAATTCCACGTCGGTCATGACGCCCGATCGGCGCCAAAGCCGGGCGAACAGGAACACGGTCAGCATGCCGCTGGCCACGAAGTTCCACCAAAGCCAGTTGCCCGCGATCCCGTTGCGCGCCACCAGGCCGGTGACCACCAGCGGTGTATCGGCCGCGAACGTAGTCGCGACCATGGATGTCCCGGCGAGCCACCAGGGCACGTTGCGGCCCGACAGGAAAAACTCGCTGATGTTCTTTCCGGCACGCGCCTTGTAATAAAAACCGATCGCCAGGTTGAAGAGAAAATACGCGGCGACAACCGCCCAATCGACGTAAGTGAGTTTCACCAGTGCGATCCTTTGGTGGAGTTTTCAACCGGTCTGTTGAAAAACCTGTGGATTTTTGACCCCAAAGCGCATAAATGGCCCGCATGATAACGCTTTCGTAACAGATTGCACATGCTTTCAGCACTCGCGCCCGGTGACCTTGTAAGTTTATACCATCGTGATGCTTAGCAACCGGAGTCACACAATTTTTGGCGTGGAGAATTGAAGCTTAGCCCATCCACCTTAGCCCGGTGGTGGAAACTGGTGACTTTTCGACAGCCTGTCTGAGAGTGGAAGCAATGTGGCGATGAAGCTTCTGCCGCGCAGGCACTCAAACTGTCCGATTCCGGCTCGTTCATACCTTGGCGAGGCTCTCGCGCGACAGCAACACGCGCTTGCGTTCCGCGCCCCAGCGGTAGCCGCCGGGCTCGCCATTCTCGCGCACGATGCGGTGGCAGGGAATCACGATGGCCGCGGGATTGGCCGCGCACGCATTGGCTACTGCACGAACGGCTTTCGGACGGCCCAGCGCTTGCGCGATTTGTGAATAGCTGCGGGTCTCGCCATAAGGAATTTTGCGCAGTTCCTGCCAGACGCGCCATTGAAAGGCCGTCGCGCGCACGTCTAGCGGAAGCTCGAGGTGCGGCATCTTCCCGCACAAATGCGCGACCAGCGCCGAAATCCAGAGCCTGAGCCGCGAGGTGTCACGGCGAATCTTGGCCTCGGGATATTCCGCGGCCAGCCCTTGTGACAGCGCTTCATCGGTATCGCCCAGGCTGACGGCGCAGATGCCGCGCTCGGTTCCCGCCACCAGCAGCCGGCCGAGCGGCGAAGCTACGGTGGCATACGCGATCTCCATGCCGCGGCCGCCGCGCCGGTAAGTCGCGGGCGTCATCCCAAGCTGCTCGGGCGCGCGCTCATACAGGCCGCGGCTCGATCCGTAACCGGCTTCGTAGAGGGCTGATGTCACGTCGTGGTCGGCGCGCAGGCTGGATTTCAAGCGGTCCAGCCGGAGAGCGTCCGCGTACTGGCGCGGCGTGATGCCGAGGAACCGCTTAAAGGCGCGCTCCAATTGGAACGGGCTGGACTGCAGCTCCTGACCCAGCGCGTCCAGGGTGAGCGGCGTGTCTTCCAGACGCTGTTCGATCAACCGGCAGGCGCGGCTGATGATGTCGATCTCCGGCGGCGCGCTATGCGGATTCTCCGGGCGGCACCGGCGGCAGGGGCGGAAACCGGCGCGTTCCGCTGCATCGGAAACTTGAAAGAATACGACGTTCTCGCGGCGCGGGCGGCGCGACGGGCAGCCCGGCCGGCAATAGACGCCCGTCGAGCGCACGGCGTACACAAACCGCTCGTTGCGGCAAACCTCGCGCGCCAGCACCACTTGCCAGCGCGCTTCGTCGATCACTACTTGAGAGCTCAGTCCCATGCCATACAGAATAAAGCTGCAAGCCGGAAGGAAACTATCCGATTCTTGCGATCAATTCGGTACACCACCTCCGGCACTGTAGTGCAGCGCCACGCCGCTTTTGGCGGGGACCTGCGGCTGTTTGCCGTCCTGAGCAAAAAGCCGCAGGCCTCCCGCAAACCCGCGGTAGCCCAGCGCTACAGAATCCATGATCATTTGTCGGCAGCCAGCACCATCGCGAAACTCGATCCCGTAAGCGACTGGCCGCCATCGCACACGAACACCGCTCCGGTGATGTACGCCGCGGCATCCGAGCACAGAAACAGAGCCAGGCCGGCGATCTCATCTTTGGTCGCGAAACGGCCGAGCGGGATGGCTGCGGCAACGCGCTCGCGAATTTGCTCTGTAGGCGCAAGCCGGCGCATACCTTCGGTATCCTCGACTGGCCCGGGCGTCACTACATTCACGCGCACACCGGCGCCGCCCCATTCGACGGCCAGCGTCTTCATCAAAATATCCACCCCCGCCTTCCCCGCGCACACATGCGACTGCAGCGGCATGGGCCGGAAGGCGTGCGTAGCGGAAATGGCAATCACCGAAGCGCCGGGTTTGCGCAGATGCTCATAGGCCGCCCGGCAGGTGTTGAATGTGCCCAGCAGGTCGATATCGATCACCGACTTGAAACCGTTGGCGGACATACCAAGCGCGGGCGCGGGAAAATTTCCGGCCGCGCCGCAAAGCAGGATGTCGATCTCGCCGTACTGCGCGCGCGTCTTCTGGAGCGCGCCTGACAGCGCAGCGTAATCGCGCACGTCGGCTGGGAACCCGGAGGCTTCGCCGCCCGCTTCATGGATGCCCGCTACAGCGTGGTCGAGCTTTTCCTGCGAACGGCCCACGAGCGCCACCTTGGCGCCCTGCTCCGCAAACCGCTCGGCGATGCGCAAGCCGATGCCGCTCGTGCCGCCCGTCGCGAAGGCGACTTTACCGCGCAGCAGGTTATCGCGAAAAACGGGGTTGGCGCTCACGAACCGGCCTCACCCGCTTCCGCGAGCGAATGGCTGTGCACCAGCCGGACAATATCCACGTCCGAAAACACGATGAGCCCATCCTCCATCATTTCCTCGACCGCCCGGCCGGCTTCGGCCAGCTTCTCTTCGGTGTCAACGACCGCAATCATCACCGGGAGGTCGCGCGAGAGGTGCAGAAAGCTTTCCTTGTGGGTGCGACCCTTGGCGCCGTAGCCGAGGATGCCGCGATAGACCGTGGCGCCGGCAATTTCCATCATGCGCAGCCGCTTGACCATCGCTTCATAAAGGGGCTCGCCGTGCCACTGATCGGCTTCACCCAGAAAAACGCGCATGAGCCTGGCCTTGCCCCGGCGGATTTCGTGCGCCTGCCTGGCCTCCGGCTGGGCTTGCCGGCCCGCGGCTTTGATGACCGTGGTGTCCTGAACCTCGATGAGACCGTCATCCACCATGTCGTAGAGCGTAGGCAGCAGTTCGTCCACTTTCCCGGCGGTCTCGATGAACTCGATGCGCACGGGCAGGTGTTCCGTCAGCAATTCCACCTTGGTGGTGTGCATCACATGGTGCGCGCCGAAGCTCGCCAGGCTTCGCGATGCGGTAGCGCCGGCCACGCCCTTGTGCATCAGAAAAGTAAGGATGGCCTCATAGAGCGGGCCGAAGTGATGGCGCGTGTCTTCGTTGACGTAGATGGTTACTTTCTTGGCCGCGCCTTTGGGGAGCATTTGCAATTCTAACTCACCGATCTACAGCCATCTTAGCTGCGCCTGGAACAGGCTGCAGTTAGCCATGAAGCTGAGCCACGAAGCCCCGCTTTATGGCGCGCGCTCCTCGGCCAGTTCCGCCCGCTCGTGAACCTTGGAATCAGACTCGAGAAAGAACCACACCATCACTCCCGCGAGGACCACGGCGCCGCCCGCGTACAATCCCCACGACCAGCCAAACCACTGGGCGAGCAGTGGTGTGACGGTTGGGGCCAGCATGCCACCCAGATTCCCCCCGGTGTTGAAGATCGCGCCGCCCGTGCCCGCGTGCTTGCCGCTGGCGTCGATGGCGGCCGCCCAATAAGGCCCGTCCGTGGCAGCCGCGAAGCCGAGCGAGAGGCACAGCAGCAGCACGGTAGGCAGCGTGTCCGCCACGTTCGTCCCGATATAGACCAGGATGGCGCTAATGGTCATGCCGGTAACCACCACGATGCGCCGCCCGCTCCGCAATCCGAACTTGGCCGTGAGCCGGTCCGACGCCCATCCGCCGATAGGTGTCATCACCATCCACGCGATCCACATCAGCGTCGTGTAAACGGCGCTCTCTTCCATGCCCATTTTGCGGATGTGCCCGAAGTAGTAATACAGCCAGAAGAAGAAGATGTATTCAAAATAATTTGCGGTGAAGTAGCCCGCGGTAAGCAGCATCAGGTCGCGATTGGTGAACAGCTCCTTCCACGGCGAGGGAGTGCTGGTGTGCCTGGCGCCGCTTGGCCGCGCCTGGTCGGGTGGATAGTCGCGCACATACCAGAACCAGATCACCGCCAGAACGGCGGTACCGGCCGCCGCCAGGATGAATGATCCGCGCCAGCCATAGGACGCGTACATCCAGGAGAACAGTACGGGCGTGACCGCTCCGCCAATGCCCGCGCCGGAAGCGATCCAGCCCCAGGCGCGCGCCCGCGCATGCGGCGGGTTCCAGTTGGCACTCATTCTTCCGGCAGCGGGATACATGGGCGCGGCGAAAATTCCCATCAGCAGCCGCAATGTCAGGAACGCCGGGACAATACCGATGAGGGCGCCGAGGCCCGGCCGTCCGCCGAGCGCCGTCATGCCCGTAAACAGCGCGGACCCGAACGCCATCACGGCGAGCGACAGGCGCGGCCCGGCGAGGTCCGTGAACCAGCCGCCGGGAATCATCGTGATCGAATAGCTCAGCAGGTAGGCCGAATAGACCGTGCCCATTTGAGTTTCCGAAATGGAAAACTGCTGCATGATGCCCGGCCCCGCAATGGTGATGATGATGCGATCGATGTACGTCATGATGCTCAGCAACACCAGCAGAAAAATGACGCCGCCGCGTCTGGGATGATTCACTGCGTTGCCTCCTGGGCCAATTTGCAGGTGATGAATACGGATTGCTTAGTGTCGGGCGGCCAGGCGTTGACGTTGATGGCGGCCGGGCCAGGGCGGGTGACACTGGCAGGATGCCGAAAAAGACCGAAAAGCGCTTGCTTAGGCGCGCGGCTCGGAATCGCGTCCACGAATGCGCACGACCTTACCGATTTGCACCACCTTACAGAGCCGCGACCGTGAGGAAGCAGTCCAGCCGAGCCATTCTTCGGCACGCTGCTGGAATGCCGCCGGGCGAAGATTGGAGCGGCTGGAATCGTCAGGCC
>JBGPKX010000226.1:0-10107 GCA_041486185.1 Bryobacteraceae bacterium
ACCGGCATGCCCCCGGATCGCTCGCTATAGCCGGCAACACTAACGCTGCGGAATACGGTGGATGGGAATACGCGGTTCCTGGTGTCCAGCCGGGCAAATGGTATCGCTTCTCCGCTCACTACCGCGCCGAAGGTTTACAGGACGAGCGGAGGCAGGTGGTCTCGCGTCTGGATTGGGCGAAGGCCGACGGAACGCGCGCCGGGCAACCGGATTACGTTTACGCCGGCGAACGCGCAGGCGAGTGGACGCGTGTTTCAGTGGACGCGCCCGCCCCCGATGCCGCTGCTTCTGTCAGGCTGCAACTTTACTTGCAGAACGCGCCCTACGCCACCATCTGGTGGGATGACATTTCGCTCGAGGAGATTGCCGCGCCTGGGGCGCGTCCCGTGCGTGTGGCTTCCATCAATCTGCGGCCGCGCGACACGCACTCTGCCGAGCAAAGCGTGAGTGAATTTCTGGACATGGTCCGCAAATCGGTTCCGAGCGCGGACGTGATTCTGCTGCCCGAAGGCATCACCGTGGTCGGCACCGGCAAACATTACCCCGACGTGGCGGAATCCATTCCAGGCCCGACCACGGAACGGTTGGCGCCGGTCGCGCGTGAGAAACACTCGTATATCGCGGCCGGCATTTATGAGCGCGACGGCGCCGCGATCTACAACACCGCCGTTCTGATCGACCGCGGCGGCCGTCTCATCGGAAAGTATCGAAAGGTATACCTGCCGCGTGAAGAGATCGAAGGCGGCCTGACGCCGGGCAACGATTATCCCGTATTCCGTACGGATTTCGGCAAAGTGGGCCTGATGATTTGCTGGGATTTACAGTACGCCGATCCAGCCCGAGCTCTCGCCTTGCACGGCGCGGAGATAATCCTGATGCCCATCTGGGGTGGCAATGAGACCCTGGCCAAGGCGCGCGCCATCGAGAACCGGGTATTCCTGGTCAGCTCCGGCTACGACTATCCCACCTCGATCCTGGACCCCGACGGCGAACTCCTCGCCATCGCGCGGGAACAGGGCACGGTGGCGACGGCCACCATCGACCTCAACCGCCGCTATCTGGATAGCTGGCTGGGCGACATGCGCGAGCGCTTCATGAAAGAGCTGCGCCTCGACGTGAAGGTAGAACCGTAGCGCAGGGCTGCCGAGCCTTAAGCGGAAGACCTGCGGCACTTTGCCCGTGTACGCTCGAAATCCGAGAGCGTCCGCAACTCCGCCGTAGCCCCACACTACAAGTTAATCACAGCGGCAAGAATGTAGGCGCTACCCCTCACGCACCGTAGAAATTCTTCTCCCAGGCGTGCTTCGTTAGAATCGCCAGCACTTTCTCGGGCAGCGGCCCTCTGCCGGGTATGGCGCAGTTGAACTCCACGTTCGCGCGCGTGCGCATGCCTGGAATCACGGTCGAAACCGCCGGATGCGACAGGCAGAAGCGCAGCGCCACCTCCGGCATGACGCCGTCCTTAATGCCCAGGTCGCTCTCGATGGCTGCCACGCGCTCGGCCACTTGCTTTTTGCGGTCGCCCTTGAAATAACGGGCGCGAAACTCCCCCGGCTCGAATTGCGTGTACTGGTTGATCCGGCCGGTGAGGGCTCCCTCGTCCAGGGGCACGCGCGCGATCACGCCGATATCGCGATCTATCGCCAGCGCGAACAGGTGCTTCTCCGGCGTCTGGTCGAAAATGTTGTAGATCACCTGCACCGTGTCGATCAGGCCGGTTTGGATGATCTCAAGTGCGCTGTCGGGCTGATGGTTGTTGATCGAGATGCCCACGGCCTGTACTTTCCCAGACCGCTTGAGATCTTCGAACGCGCGCTTCCACTCATCGCCGCCGATCCATTCCGGGTTCCAGACGTGCAACTGTTGCACGTCGATGGTGTCGAGACCGAGGTTTTTCAGGCTGCGTTCGGTCGACTGCATAACGTAGTCGTAGGGAAAAACATCGGAGATGGGGATGCCCGGCCGCGCAGGCCAAAGTTGATTCTTGGGCGGCACTTTCGAGGCGACATAGATCTTGTGCCCGGTCTCGCGAACCACCTGTCCGACCAGTTGCTCGCTATGCCCGTCGCCATACGCCAGCGCGGTGTCGATGAAGTTCAGGCCGAGCTTAATGGCTTCGCGCAGGGCCAGGAGCGATTCGCGGTCCTCACCCCCCAGCCACAAGGCTCCGCCGATGCCCCACGCCCCATAACCCACCTCGCTGACTTGGAATCCTGTTTTACCCAGCCTCCGGTAGCGCATGACCCACTATTATAGAGATATGACTCTGGGCAAATCGCTGCGATTGCGCCGGATTTTTGCCAATGGCCGCGCGCTGATTGTGCCGCTCGACCACCGCACGGAAGATCCGGTTCCCCTGGTCCGAAGCGTGGCGCGCTCGGGCGTGGATGCGGTTGCGTTATCGCCAGGCGTGCTCGAACGAGTCATTGAGGATCTTGCCGGGCTGGCCGTGGTCCTGCGTCTGAACGGATCCAAGCGCACGCCGCAACTGGTGAGCGTACAAGGCGCGCTCGAACTGGGCGCCGAGGCCGTGCTCCTCAGAGTGGATGCCCACGATGCGCGCGATCTCGAGCGGCTCGGCCGGGTCACCGAAGATGCGCGCCGTCTGGGCATGCCGGTCATCGCTGAGATTATGGGCGAGGACCTGCCTGCTGTGGTCACCATTGCCGCCGAATACGGCGCCGACGCCATTCAGACGCAAATCATCGGGGAGATGGCCGATTTCCGCCACACCGTGCGCACGGCTGGCCGTCCCATTCTGGCTTCCGCGGGACAACACGGATCGGTCGACAGTCTCCTGCGCTTTGTGAACGACTGTCTGGAGGCCGGCGGGCAGGGAGTCGTCATTGAGCCGCAGCCCGAGGCTGTGCTGGCCGGCGTTAACGCGCTGGTGCATCAGGGAGTTTCGGTCGCCGAAGCGCTGTCCATGGCCGAATCCGAGCGCGTCGTGGCGCCGGAATAAAAGAAACGCGCCCCACGATAAACTAGTCAAAGAATGTATGCGGAGAATCCTGGCCGCGCTTTTCCTCTTCGCCGTTTCCGCGTTTGCTGCCAACGTCCGCCTCTATCTCAAAGACGGCACGTATCAGATTGTGCGCGAGTACTCCGTCCAGCAGGACCGCGTGCACTATTACAGCATTGAGCGCAGCGATTGGGAGGACATTCCGCTGGGCCTCGTGGATTTGAAACGCACTGAAGCGGAGATTGCCGAGCGCAAATCGGCGATCGCGGAAGAAAGTAAGATGGTCGCGGCGGAAGAGAAAGTCGAGCGCGAGATGGCGCGGGAGACTTCAAGAATTCCGCAGGATCCTGGCGTTTACCAACTGATTGACGGCAAGGAGCTGCGCATTTTGCAATTGGCCGAGTCGAAGGTTCATACCAACAAAAGGCGCTCGGTGCTGAAGGCGATTTCACCGCTTCCCATGGTGAGCGGCAAGGCGACTGTCGAGGTAGATAACCCGCAGTCGAATTACAACGTCGAGTTGGACACGCCGGAATTTTACATCCAGCTTTCCGCCGAGCAGCATTTCGGCATCATCCGGCTGACGCCGCATGACAATGTGCGCATCGCGGAGAAGGTCACCATCGTCCCCATAACTAAGGACCTAGTGGAGGAGCCGGAGGAGGTCGAGATTTTCCGCAAACAACTCGACAACGGCCTGTACAAGATCTGGCCCCAGAAGCCGCTCGAACCCGGCGAATATGCGGTAGTCGAGAACACGCCGGGGAAGCTGAACATGCAGATCTGGGATTTTACCTGGAAGCCCGGCGCGAAATACGTGCCCGACCCGCGCAATGCCATGCCCGCCGCTAAGAAACCCTAGAGTGGGTCTTTACGGCGTCTGCGGCACGGCAGGCCGATACTGAAATCTCAGGACCAGATCGCTGCGCACAGGCTGGGTGCCGCGTTTGGCGGGCTCAAACCGCCACAGCATAGCGGCGCTTCGGGCGGCGCCAACCAGCGAACTGCTCACGGGTTCCTTGCTGGGCAATGGTTCCGCTCTCACTACGCGTCCGGATTCATCGATCCGTATTTTGACATCCACCTCGACCTCTGAAGCAATCAGGCTCCGGACACTAGCTGGAAGGACTGGCTGCGACTCCCGAATGGGGCGCGCTGCAATATAGGGCGCCGAAGATACTGGCGGCGGGGCGGATGGCTGTCCAGAAGCTGCTTGACCGGGCACGCCCGGCTTTTGAGGCGCAGGCGCCAGGTCGCGCACCAAAGCCTGGTTCCGCGCCGCAGCGCCGGGCTGTTGCGCCGGCGGATCGACCATGACGACACGAACGGGCTCGCCAAAATCGCGATCGGGAGTGGGCGGCGTGAATCCTTTTCGATCGTGAGCCGGAGCACTGGTCGGCGGCTGGCTGGCCGATGAACGCCGCGGGATATTTGCAGGCTTCGCCGGCGCCATAGCCGGTGTCCTGGTGGCATCGTTCCTTGCCGCGGTGAGCGCCAGGACCGTCTCGCTGGTCTTGGTGTTGTCGGGCGCTGTGACCTCGAGCCTGAACTGAACACTGGTGTTGGCCGGCGTGTAAAGCACGCTGCCAGTCCGAAGCTGGTCGAGCGTGAGGTGCAGTTCCTGCTGCTGGGTATCGCCGTCGCGAATGGAGAGTGAGGCATCCTTGGCCTGGGTCACCGCCGTTGCCTGGCGGCTCCAACTCACGCGGAGGTCGTTGTCCTTGCGCTCGACGCGCAGTGACAGCGCGGGTGCGTCGGATGCCATGGGCGCCGCGGCGGGCGCGGGCCCTGTCCACTTGAGCAACGCCTGATAGCCTACCGCTCCCAGGGCAATCATCAATATCGTAAAGAGCGGATACCACAACCAGGGCATGCTGGGCGTGGCGGGTCTCTCCCGAACCAGCGGCGCTTCGGGTTTAGACTCCGCTATTTCCGGCACGTCAAAGTGCTGCGGTTGATCAGGCGCTTCGAGTTCGGTGAACTCCGGTGTGCTGTCGAGTATCGTGGGTTTCACCCGCAGACCGGTCAGCAGCCGCGGATCGAATGGAAACTCCAGAAACGTAAACTCGGAGTCGACACGACCGTTATCCCAAAAGAAAAACCCCGCCGTTGAAGAACCGTCGGCAGAAGGTTTCACCAGAAGGAAAACATCGCCTGGATCGTAAAAGTGCGCCTCGGCGACGGCGAGATCGTGCTCGTTGAGGTTGAGTCCTGCCCCGATATGGCTGCGATAATAACCAACGACAGACAGCCCGTCTCCCCGCTCGGCCCTCCGCTCTGCGAGAGTTTTCTCAAGCTTTCGCTGGTCGGCGTCCGAAAGAATGAATCTGTGGTCTGCGCGGTACTCGGTCAGGAATGGCACGAAGTCTTTGATTTCGACAATGGGGCTGCTTCGGAAATCCGCTGTGCCGAGCAGCAGCCCGCCGATTTCGACGCTGTGCTCGGGAACGTCATCGAAGGCCCGCCTGACTTCAGGGGCCAGCCGCCCGACCACGCTCAAATTCAAATGGATCTTGACCGGTGCGCCGGGAAAGGTCCAAGTGTAAAATTCCGGGACCGCGGCGGACTGTTCGGAGGCGTGTTCCTTGGAGGTTGCCATACCGGCGAGTCGAAGCGAAATGGTACCTCATTATAGCGGACAGCCTGTCGCTTTTTATAGTCGGGCGATTGCCTCAGAGGTACTGAAAATCACCGCAATTAACATCGTATATCGGTTTACCAGAGAAGCGGCTCGCCCTGGGAAATCGATGTTAACCTTCGTTTACTAACCTGTTATTTCATCGGGGAAATGGCGCTTGCGAAGGCGGCGGAGGTACGCCGTCCACGGTAAGCGGCTCCATCAGTTCGGCTCGCGTGCCATCCGGATCAAAAAGATTAAGCTGGCGGCGGCGATTGATCCCTGTAAGGGGATCGAGCGGCCGTGCATAGCTCTTTCGAAATGGGCGGGCGTCCAGTTTTGCGAGCGCGGCCGCCACATCCGGCGTTTCTAGACAAATGTGATGCTCGACGCCTCGCGTTTCGGGCGGCGGCAAATTGCGGTACAGCATGAATTCGATGTAGTCGCCGCCGTCCGGCACCCGCAAATTCACCCACGAAAGCGTCTTGCCATCGCTTGATCCGCGCCAGATTTCACGAAAGCCGAGGATCTCGCCATAGAACCGCATGGCTGCTTCCACATTGCCTACCAGAATCCCTGCATGCAGCAAATGTTGCGAGATCCGCTCGGCCGGCATGAACTTGCCTTTCTCGCGCATACTCCAGCCATCGGGTGCGTATTCGACGATTTCGATGGTGTGGCCGTCGGGATCCGTGATATTGAAATTCAAATTCCCGATGCGACCCTTGGGCACATGGTCCGGTACCTTCACGCCGCGTGCCGCCAGATACACGCGCATGCGCTCCGCGTCGTCGGTCTGAAGCGCCAGATGATGCAGCCGGTCGGCGCCAGGGTCCAGGCCGGGAAACAGCTCGATATACTGCTGGTCATTGATCTTGATGAAGGTGAGCGCGAGCGAGCCGTCAGCGTTGTTCAGCTTGAAGGGCTCTTCGAAGCCCAGGAAATCTTTGTAAAATGCGCGCGACTTTTCTATGTCGCTGACGCTGAATGCGGCGTGCGCGATTCCCAGGATGCGGGGGCGCTCCGGCTGCTGGGCTTGGGCGATAACAGCCGACGCGATGGCGAACAGGAGCGTCTTCATGTCAAAAGCACTTTCAGGGCGCCGGGTTGCGCGGCGCGGCGAAATGCAAGGGGCGCACGATCCAGTGGCATTCTCTCAGAAATCATGTCGCTCACGTTGATAGCCCCGCTCTTCAATAGCTCGATCGCCGGCTCGAACCGGCCGCAGCGCGAGCCCACCAGCGTGATCTCATTGACGATCACCGGCGCTGTGTCGATCCCAACCAGCCCGTGCAGGGTGGATTTCATAATCACCGTTCCCCTTGGCTGCGTCATGCGGACCGCGTCCATCAGCCCTTTGAGTGATCCGGTGGCGTCAACCACCCAGTTGTACGCGCCCGCGGGCAATCGCTCGCGCACTATCTCTGTCTCGACTCCCGCGCGCGCCGCAATTCGTAGCTTTTCCTTGTGCCGTCCAAACTGGTGGACGCGGTAGCCATAGGCGCGCAGGGCCTGCGCCACCAGCAACCCCAGTTTGCCATCGCCTAACACCGCTACTTGCGAGCTGCAAGGAATGCTGACTTGATCCAGAATCTCGCAAGCCGCGGCCAGTGGTTCGATGAACACAGCTTCCTCGGTGGGAATGGAATCGGGCACCAGGTGCAAATTGCGTTCGGGCAGAGTGAGAAACTCGCGAAACGCGCCCGGGTGTTTCACAATGCCCAGCACGGTGCGCCTGGGACAATGCCGGCCGAGGCTCCTGCGGCACCAATCGCACGCTCCGCAACACAGATTGATCTCGCCCACCACGCGCCGCCCGATCAAATCGCGCTGGCTCGCCTCCACCACTTCGCCTACAAATTCGTGCCCTGGAATGCCGCTGAAACCGTAGTAGCCGCGCTGCAATTCCAGATCGGTATTGCAGATGCCGCCGCACAACAGACGGATCAGCGCGAAGCCCCGAGGCCGGCGCGGCCGTGGAACACGCTTGATCGCCACATGCTTATTCTCCAGATGCACCGCGAGCATCGTGGTTCAGTATAAGCGTCGGCCCGTTACAATGGGAAATCCATGTCCGCCGAACTGGTGTGCTTCGAGCCGAACTGCCGCGCGCAATTCGCGGTGACCGAGGTCCTCTACAACTGCCCGAAATGCGGCGGCCTGCTCGAAGCGAGCTATCCGCATTGGACACTCGATCCCGCGCAGGTGAAATCCGTCTGGCGCACGCGCCGCGCCTGTAATCTGCCTCTCGATCAAAGCGGTGTCTGGCGCTATCGCGAGATGATCCCGTTTCTCGAGAATCTCGACGCGGTGGTCTCGCTCAGGGAAGGGAACACGCCCCTGCTCGCCGCGCCCCAAGCGGCGGAATATGGCGGGCTCGACCGGCTGGTTTTCAAGCACCAGGGCTTCAATCCGACCGGATCGTTCAAAGACAACGGGATGACCTGCGGAGTCGCGCAGGCGCGGCGGCTCGGCATGCGGCGCGTGGCCTGCGTCTCCACCGGCAACACTTCCGCTTCCATGGCGGCTTACGCCAGCGCCGGAGGACTCGAGCCCCTCATCTTCATTCCCCACGGCAACATCTCCTATGGAAAACTGGCGCAGGCTCTGGAGTATGGTGCGCGCACATTTCAGGTGGAAGCCAACTTTGACCAGATCCTGGCGCTGGTGCGCGTCCTGGCCGAACGCCAGGGCATTTACCTGCTGAATTCGATCAATCCGTTTCGCATCGAAGGGCAGAAGACCATCATCGTCGAGATGCTCGACCAGCGCGATTGGTCCGTGCCGGACTGGATTGTGCTGCCCGGCGGGAACCTGGGCAACACATCGGCCTTTGGCAAAGCGCTGCGGGAGCTGAAGGAATGGGGCTTCATCCAAACCATACCGAAGCTGGCCGTGATCCAGGCTGAGGGCGCGGCGCCCTTCTACGAACTCTTCCATGCCAGCCGGCGGGAGCATCTCAACGCCGTCGCCCATCCCGAGACACTCGCCACGGCGATCAAAATCGGGGATCCGGTTTCGTGGCCCAAAGCCCTCAAAGAGGTGAGCGAGTCGCACGGCGCTGTCGAGAAAGTCAGCGAGCAGGAAATTGCCGACGCCAAAGCTGTGATCGGCAGGTCCGGCATCGGCTGCGAGCCGGCATCGGCGGCGACCCTGGCCGGGATCCGCAAGCTCACAGCGGCGGGCATTATGCGTCGCGATGCCGACGTGGTTGCGGTCCTCACTGGCAATCTGCTCAAGGATCCCGATTACATCTACCGCTACCATACCGGCCAGCTGGAGACGCCCGGCGGCGTTCACATCCATCCGACCTTCGGCAACCGTCCCATAGTTGTTCCGAACGATCCCGAAAAAATTGCCGCGCTACTATAACCACGCATCAGGCAAGTGTATTCCCCACATTCGCAGGATCGCCACCACCTCTCCTATCCGGCGCACCCATCCCAAAGGTGGGGATTTCCGAACAAAGGAATCTGTCGCAGTGTGGCAAGTATGTTAAAAAAGGCACAGCGCGCCCACAATGGAGACCCGGTAATCGCAAAGGAACTGGAGCACCTTTATGCGCAGCTTTCCGCAGTGGAAGCTTTGATCCGGGCCCTCGAAACCTACCGAAACTACTACCCAGAACTGATTCGAACGAGCAAGACCGCTTAAGTCATCTCGGCGGACGCAGCCCGCCGCGGCCCTTCCCGCGGAGGTGCTTCCGGCTCACTTGCTTCCGCCGAGCCGCCAAATTCATTTGCCGGGATTCGTACGAAACCCCCAAGTGTGCGGCCGCACGAATAGCGTGGTTACCGCTGCGGCACTGAAATCGTGATGTTCCGGTACTTCATCCCGCCGGTGTGATCGCCTTGGATGTACAACAGTCCGGGCTCGCCCTCATGACTGTTGAGCGCGCCACCTGTGATCCCCGGGATCTCCTGGTTGTCGATGATGGTCACGCCATCGCGCACGACAGTCACGTTGCGCCCCACGAGCGTCACGTCATAGCTCTCCCATTGCCCCGGCCGCGGCGGCACGTTGACGGCGGGAGCCAGAAACCCATAGATCGAACCCATACTGTGAAACTTGTCATCCGTCCCCGGAGGTTCGTACTCGACCTGAATTTCGTAGCGGCCACGCAGATACACGCCGCTGTTGCCGTCCTTCGGGCAGTTGTACTCAATGTGCAGCTTGAAATCGTCGAACTTCCGCGTGGTCCGGATATTCGCGCCCGCTTTCTCATTGACGAGTTCTCCGTTCTCCGCCTTCCAGTGGTTTTGCGATGGCTCGTCGGGCTCCCATCCGGCGAGATCTTTGCCATTGAACAGAGGCTCCGGTTTCGACCAGGCGGCCGGAGCCTTGCGCTTCAGCAGGGGCGCAGGCACACCGGCGATCTCACCTTCCACCCCATCGGCCCGCTTCTGATGCCCGGTGATTTTGCCGCCCGCCACGCGCAGCTCGAACGCCAGGCTCTCCTCGTCCACGGCCACGGGGTCGTAGGCCGGGGCCAGCCACCAGCGCGGCATCATGTTTTTTCCGGCGCGTG
>JBGPKX010000227.1:0-10089 GCA_041486185.1 Bryobacteraceae bacterium
AACAGGGATTACCCGATTCACACGTTTGGGATGAAGTCCAATCCCTATGGCGCGTTCTTCATCAACGATTCCTTCAAGGTCAGTTCCCAAGTCACCGTGGAACTCGGCCTCCGCTGGGACTATTGGTTTGCGAAATCGCTCATCCGTGGCGCGGGTGGAACGTTTGATGAAAAGTCCGGCAAAGCCGTGGCAGGGCTCAACGACAAGGGTCAAGTGGATTTGACCGCACAGCCGGTTTCCCAGTTCCTTGCCAAGGCGACTGCGGGGCAATGGGTTCCCGCGTCGGATTTGCATATTCCAGGCGGCCTCTTCAAGCCCTCAGGCTATGTTTCCCCTCGTCTCGGGGTTGCCTGGCGGCCGCTAAAGAGAGGGGACCTGGTAATCCGGGCAGGGTACGGGATCTTTACCAGCAGCTACCGTGGGAACATCACCGCGTCCCAGATTATTGCGCCCCCGTATTGGACATACGAGGCCCAGAGCTGGAGCCCTGCGCAACTCCAGCGCTGGGAAACCGCGTGGCCGGTAAGTTCGGACTCGTTTGTGGCATCGTCAATCGGCGGCGCCGCTTTTGACGTAAAGCCGATGAAGGACCATGAATGGAATATTTCGGTACAGAAGACGTTGCCATTCAAGACCGCGGTCACTGTGTCATACGTGGGAAGCAAGGCCGATGGCCTGGTCGTGGACAACTCGCTCAACAATGTTGCGCCGGGCTTGTACACGAACCTCCAGGCGGCTAAGCCTTATCCCGTATTTGGCAGTATCGATCTGTATAAGAACACCGGCAGCAATCACTACAACTCAGGGCAGCTGAAGGTGGAACGGAGGTTCGACAAGGGCCTCTCCTTCATGTTCTCCTATGCGTTTTCGAAGAACATATCCGACGGTGGAGGCGATAGCATCTGGTCGACGCCGGTGCCGTTTGCTCCAGCGGGCTACAACCGCGGCCGCGCCAGCTACGATCACACGCATATTGCGGCCACTAATGTTGTGTGGGAGGTTCCCTTTGGGCGTGGGCGCAGGCTGGGCGGAAGTATGAATCCCGTGGCCAACACCGTGATTGGGGGATGGGAATTCTCCGGCATCTATCTGTACAATTCCGGAGACCCGCTGACTTTCAGCTCTCCGGGCGCGACGCTGGGCAATGGCTATAGCACCCGTCCAAATTTGATCGGTGACCCATCCCTTTCTAATCCGAGCGCGAATCTCTGGTTCAATCCGAATGCCTTCGCTACTCCGGGGCCGTATTTGTTTGGCAATTCGGGCATCGGTATACTGGATTCACCCAGCTCGCATGTGGTCAACCTCGCTCTGATGAAGAAGTTCGTCTTCATGGAGAGCCGGTATCTTCAGTTCCGCTGGGAGGCCTTCAACGCGCTCAACCACGTGAACCTTAATAACCCCAACACGACTATCGGCCAAGGCTCAACGGGAAAGATTTTCAGCGCCGGAGACGCCCGCGTGATGCAAGTCGCACTCAAATTAGTTTTCTGAAACTCCGCAGTCCGGTTTGACGAGGCTTGTCCATAGTCCTGACCCTGTGGACAAGCCTCTAATTTCACGCCACAATCTAACCTATTCGTGAAGATCACTCAAATCGAGACCATACCCGTTCAGATTCCGATCCATCCGAAGCGGGCCGTCAGAGGATCGCTCGGCGCTCATACCACGTCGCCCTTTCTCATTCTCAAAATCCTTACGGATGAGGGTATAGCCGGCTTGGGCGAGGTTTCCTGTACTCCGATCTGGAGCGGCGAAGATCAAGTTACCGCCGATCACTTCATCAGAGATTTTATTGCGCCCATGCTGCGGGGCGAGAATCCTACTCACGTCGAGCGACTTACCTCAAAACTACGCCGCACGGTTGCCGCGAACCCCTTCACTAAAGCGGGTGTCGAGATGGCGTTATGGGACATACTGGGGAAGGTCGCCGGACTGCCCTTGTACCGCCTGTTTGGAGGTCCGGTTCGGGAGTTTGTCCCTACGAAGTTTTCCGTGTCCGGACTCGAGCCGGAACAGGCAGCCGAACTAGCCGCCTGGGCCGTTAGCCAGGGATTCCAGACCATGAAGGTGAAAGTGGGGATCGATCCTGACGGCGACGTGGCCCGTGTGCGGGCTGTCCGCGAGGCCATTGGTCCCAAGGTGAGGCTGGGAGTGGACGCCAACGGAGGCTGGTCGCCGCGAGTGGCCATGCAGACGATCCGCCGTATGTACGAGTTCGGCATTTATTTCGCCGAGCAGCCTGTTCCACCAGTGGACGTGACCTGGATGGCTGACGTCAGAAACCATGTCAATGTCCCGATCATGGCCGATGAAAGCGTCAACACGGTGCAGGACGCGATGAACTTGGCCCGCGCGGGAGCGGCTGACGTCCTTTCGATCTACGTTGGGAAGGGCGGGGGCCTGGGTATGGCGAGAAAGGTGGCTGCCGTCGCCGAAGCCGCCGGCCTGGTCTGCACCGTCGGCAGCAACCTCGAGATGGGTATTGCCAGCGCCGCCATGATCCATCTCGCAATGGCAACACCGGCTATCGCCGCCGAAGAGTTCCCTTGCGACATCCTCAGCCCCTTCTTCTATGAAGACGATCTCCTGGCCGAACCATTGCCCATCCAGGCTGGCAGGGCGGCGCCCTTCGAACGGCCCGGATTGGGAGTGGAGCTGGACGAAGCCAAGCTGAAACGCTACCGCGTTAACTGACTTGAAGCGGTGAGAAGATAGGACAACCGCCAACGATGCGAACCCTGCTCTCCTGCGTTCTGGCTTCAGCCATCACCGGGTTCTCGGTGCGGCCCTCCCCGGCTTTCGAACAGAAGAGCCGGTATGAGCAAGCGTTCGAAAAATACCAGAGCAAACAATATCAGGAGGCCCTGGCGGCAGCGGAAGACGCAGTCCGTGAGAACGGAAATAACGCCGCTCACCTCCACCTGTATGGATTGATTTTGGCCGCGCTCCAGCGGTTGGATGGCGCCGAAGAGAACCTGCGGAAAGCCGCCGCGCTGTCGCCCGATCAGGCAGCTTTTCAATACGACCTCGGATATCTTCTCCATCAGGAAAGAAAGTATGCCGAGGCGCAACCGATTCTGAAGCGTGCCGTCGAACTCGATCCGGAGAACCTCACCGCCCGCTTCATGCTCGCACGCAGCTACGTGTTCGCCTATCACGAGCTGCAGATCCCCAATTTCGTCGAGCTCACGCTCGAGCAGTTGAACTACATCGTGAAGAAAGATCCGCGCTTTCCCGCGGTTCACCACCACCTTGCGCTGGTTTACATCAATACCGGGGAGCAGTCCAAAGCGCTCGAGGAGCTGAATACGGAAATCGGATTTTATCCCGGGAATACTCAGGCACGCCTCGAGCTGGGGGAGACGCTCTTGCGGCTGAATCAGTACCACAAAGCCGCGGAGCAGTTCCTCATCGCCGCGAAGCAGGCGCCACAAATGCCGGCGATCCAATACGGTTTGGCGAAAGCTTACAAGGCCGACGGTCAGACCCTCAAAGCGGTGGCCGCGGCCGAGCGCTGCGTCGAACTCGACCCGAAGTTCGCGGACGGGCACTATCTGCTCGGCCAGCTCTACCGCGAGACTGAAAAGCCAGAACTGGCCAGGCAGCAATTTGAGCGTTTCCGGCAGTTGAAAAACGGCTCCCCGCCTTCCCGTTGAGGGCGCATGCGCGTATCCATGATTCGCCTCAAACGGTTCAACCCGGCCTGGACGCTCATCGCCTTTCTATGGTTCTCGTATCTGCTCAACCACGCGGATCGGCAGGTGGTCTATACGCTCTTCCCTGCCCTGCAAAAGGAATTTGGATACCGCGATGCCGTGGTGGGCCTGACGGGCGCTTTGTTCCTTTGGGTTTACGGAGTGTGTTCTCCGCTGGCGGGTGTCCTTGGCGATCGCTATTCCAAGCGAGTGCTGGTAACCGCAAGCTTGGGCATTTGGAGCATCTTTACGGTGCTTTCGGGCCTTTCGCCCAACGGTGCTTCCCTGCTCGTCTGCCGGGCTCTGCTTGGTGTTTCCGAGTCGATGTTCATGCCCGCAGCGTACGCGCTGATGGCCAACGCACACGGCCCCGAAACGCGATCCAGGGCCATTAGCATCTTTGGTACGAGCCAGCTTTTCGGGGTCGCGCTCGGTGGATCGTTGAGCGGCTATATCGCGGAGAGGTTCCACTGGCGAGCGTCGTTCGTGATCTTAGGACTGGTCGGCATACTGTTCGCCTGGCCGATGTGGGTCTTTCTCGGGAGCCTGCCGAATCGGATAACGGTCGGTAAGGTGAGCGAGAGAGCAAGCCTGAGCAGCTTCTTTGGCTTGTTTCGGATTCCCAGCCTGCGCGTTGTGACAATTTTCGTTGCGATCGGAACCTTTGGGCTGTTTCTCGTCTACACCTGGCTTCCCACGTTTCTGTACGACAAATTCTCGCTTGGACTGGCGCGAGCCGGTTTCGAGGCCAGCGTGTTTCCCCAAATCGGCACCGCGCTGGGGCTTTTATTGGGCGGCGCCCTCGCAGACCGCGGCAGCCGGCGCACCAAGGCAAGCAGGTTTTGGGTTGCCAGCGTGGGCTTTCTGCTAGGCGCTCCCTGCATCTTCTGCCTGGGCGCCGCCGCCACAATCGCGTGGACGCGAGCGGCTTCGGTCGGCTTTGGCTTTTTCATAGGCTTTGTGATCGGGAATCAAGCCGCTTGCGCTTTCGATGTAGTACCGGCGTCTCTTCGCGCATCTGCCGCGGGAGCGTTGAACCTGGTGGGTGCGAGCGTGTCGGGTTTCGCGCCATTTCTCGGCGGGCTGAGCCGCCGAACCATCGGCGTCGACCGATTGATGACCTTCACGGCAGCGCTTTTCATCGTCGCCGGGCTCTGGACGATCTATGGCATCCGCCGTTACTTCCAGGCCGACTATCGGCTGGCGCAAGAAGAACCGCCTGCGCCGGCCAATTCGTCGATGGCCCAGTAGCCGCGTGCCACGCAAAGAGATAACCTCCGCTTTGACAAATTTGGCGGCTGACGTACCATGATTTCGATCACGAAATGATGAGCTCGTTATGAAAAATCCAGATGCCGACTCGCGCCGCGGCTTTTTCTGGCGCGCCTCTCTCGCCGGCCGCTTACTATTCGGCGTCACCGCCGCAGGCGAAGGAATGCTCTCGGCTCAAGCCAACGCGCGCGCGCCCCGCTACGATCTTCTGGTCAGGGGCGGGCGGGTCGTCGATCCGTCGCAAAACCTGTTCGACGATCGGGACGTTGCCATCGCTGCGGGGCGTATCGCGGACGTGAGCGCCGGTATTCCCGAAAGCGAAGCCCGCCAGGTTCTGAACGCGAAGGGGAAGATCGTTACTCCCGGACTGATTGACGTTCACGTCCATGTATACGACGGAGTGGCCCCGCTCGGCATCCCCGCCGATCCGAACTGTGTGGCCAAGGGAGTAACGACTGTTGTCGATGCGGGCTCAGCCGGAGCGCACACATTCCCGGGGCTCCGGAAATATGTAATCAAAACGGCCGATACACGGGTCTATGCCTTGCTAAACATTTCGGTAGTCGGACAATCGACGTACTCGCCCGACAATCCGTTCGGTGAACTGCTGGACCTGCGTTACGCGAATCCGCGGCTCACCATCAAGACCATCGAGCAGAATCGCGACACCATTGTGGGTGTGAAGATCCGCCTGACTCGAAATTTGGCGGGCGACCACGATCTGCGCGCGTTGGCCCTTGCCCGTGAGGCCGCGGATGCCGTAAAGTTGCCGCTCATGGTTCACATCGGGGGCACCTACTCTCCACTCAAAGAAATTCTGGCGATGCTCAAGCCCGGGGATGTGATCACGCACAGCTTTCGGGGGCGTGACGGCGGCATCCTCGATGACAAAGACCACGTGTTGCCGGAGGTGCGGGCCGCCGTAGATCGCGGTGTGCATCTCGACGTCGGCCACGGGGCCGGAAGTTTTTCCTTTGACACGGCCGAAAAAGCGTTCCGCCAGGATCTGCTGCAGGGGACCATCTCGAGCGACCTGCATCAATACAACGTGAACGGCCCGGTCTTCGATCTCGCCACCACGCTGTCCAAGTTTTTGTATCTTGGCTTAACCTTGCCGCAGGTGATCGAACGGGCGACGGTGAACGCCGCGCGGCTATTCGCTTTTCCGCAGGGGCTGGGAACCTTGCGTCCGGGCGCCGAAGCCGACCTCGCCGTCTTTTCGCTGGAGGAGGGTAACTTTGAGTTCGTCGATGCCCTTGGGGCGCGGCGCAACGGGCGCCAGAAACTGGTACCGGTCGCCACCGTCAGGTCCGGGAAGCTCTACGGCTCGGCGTCGATTCCGGTAGTGACCCCGTAGAGGACTAGTCCACTTTCGCAAACTCCACAAAGGTGCGTGCCACCGCGCCCACGACCGCTTCCCAGTACCGGCGTCCCTTTTCAACCGACCCTTGATCGGGACTATCGGAGTAACCATCAATCTGCTTCCAGAAATTATGGATCTCGTGGCGATAAGGCGAGTGGAAACTCCGTGGATCCGTGTCGGATACATTTTCCCGATGCGGACGCTCTGGGGCGATAAGCTCCGGGCGCAGCGCGAGCATCATCGATGTCTCGAACACGCCGGCGTGGCCGGGCAGCCGGCAACCGAGGTGCGCCCGCTGCTCAATCAGTGCGTCCCAGGCGATAGTCCAATAGGAAGCGGCAGCGATGCGGGCAGGCAACTCCAGCGCCACATCGCGCGCGGCCAGTTGGGCCAGCTCATGATTGCCGCCATGCCCGTTCAGCAGAAAGATCCGGCGGAAGCCGTCAGTCACCAGAGAGCGCAGAAGATCGTTGAGCACGCGGTAATAAGTTTCGGTCCGGAGCGATAAAGTAGCGCCGAAGATCAAGTGGTGATCCGACGAGCCGAATGGAAGCGCCGGGGTCACGGTGATGGCGATTTCCGCGGCGGCCCGTTCAGCGGCGGCCTGCGCCAGGCGATCAATAGTAAGAAAATCGGTTCCCGCCGGCAAGTGTGGACCATGTTGCTCGGTTGCGCCGAGGGGCAGCACCACAGTGGTTTCGGCGGCAATGGCGCGAAGCTCCTGGCGCGTCATTTCCGCAAACAGCAGTCGACTCGGTTTCATAGTGTTAGATTTCGCAAGCGTATTCCCGGACAACATCCCAGTTCAGCTTCACACCCAACCCAGGGCCATCTGGTGGTGTGAGGTAGCCTCCCGCAATGGGAATCGGATTCTGGACAATGTCTCTTAAATACCGAACGGGCCCGAAACATTCGCACGCGTAAGGCAGATTGGGAACGGCGACTCCCAGGTGCGCGCAAGCAGCCGTGCCGATTCCCATTTCGGCCTGGCTGCCGATGATGCAGGGGATTTCGAGTGCGCCGGCAAATGCAAAAGTGTGCGCAGCAGCCAGCAGACCGCCCGCCTCCACTACGTAAACATTGAGAACGTCCGCGGCTTCAGAGCGCGCAAGTTCGTAGGCGTCGCGCAGCGTCTGGCAGCTTTCATCCGCCATCACTGGCAGCGCCGTCATCTGGCGCAACGCGCGCAGACCGTCAAGGTTGTGCCGTGGCAGAGGCTGCTCAATCCAGGCGATGGGCGCAATGGCGGCGAACGCCTTCATGGCGTGAGCGGCTTCGGCAACGGACTTCCACGCGCCATTCGCATCCAATCTCAAGGGCATGTCGGGTCCTACGGCTTCCGTCACGGCCTCGACAGCCGCAAGATCGTCATCCAGTTCGCGCCCCACCTTCAGTTTGATCGCGTGATAACCGTGCTGCTTTCCTCGCGCCGCGTCGACTGCCATTTCCTCCGGCGATTTTTGATAAATACCCCAGGCAAGTGGGATGCGCTCACGCATGCGCCCGCCGAGGAACTCGAAAACGGGAACGGAGAAGTACCGGCCGGCCAGATCGAGCAGCGCCATTTCGAACGCGGCCCGGAGATAGGGCGCACTCAACTCGCCCGCCAGTAACCGATCAATTTCAGCGAGGATCTTCGGCCTCTCGAGCACATCGCGTCCCACGAGCGCCGGGGCGATCAAACGGCGCGCGGCGTGACAGAGCGAATGCGCGATCCGCGGAAAAGTTATCGAGATCTCCCCCAGCCCTTCGAGACCGTCCCGCGTCACGATGCGGACGATTCCGAACTCAGAAGCGGTAACCGGGTCGCCGGCATTGCTCCCCGATTTCACGGGCTCCTTGCGCGGAGCGCGAATGGGAATCACCTCGACTTGTTCGATCACCACAGGCATTGTGCGTCCGGAGTATGATATCTCGTTACCGTCTTCGTATGCAGCGGATCAGCCGCAACCAGCTCACCCCAGTCTTCGACCGCCGCGTACCTCCAGTTGCTCGCATAAAACCGGGCGAAATTTTCTGGGTGGAGACGGAGGACTCGCGCGGCGGGCGCACCCGAGTTCCCGAGCACACCACGGCCGAATATCTGCTGGCCATGCGGAAGCGCGGATACCATGGCAATCCGGTCACAGGCCCGATTTTTGTGGAAGGCGCCGAGGCCGGCGATACCCTCGCCGTACACATCCTGGAACAGAAGTGCGACAGTCTGGGCTATATGGGTTACTGGCCATTCCTGTTTCACTTGGAAGATTTTTTCGACAAGCCAAGCACGACGCTTTGCGAGATTCGCGACGGCAATGTCGTGTTCGGCGCGGATATCGAGATCCCCATCCGTCCCGTGATCGGCACGATCGGCGTGGCGCCGGCAATGGAAGCCGTTCTTTCGGGCGGTATGGGGCGTCATTGCGGTAACGTCGATGTTCAGGAGATCTGTGCCGGCTCAACCGTTTACCTGCCGGTCTTTGTGGAAGGCGCACTGCTCTGCTTAGGCGATTGCCACGCCATTCAGAGCGATGGCGAGATCGGCAGCGTGGAAATGCGCAGTGAGATCAGATTGAGTTGCGAGGTGATCAAAGGACGCAGCCCGAACATGAGCTGGCCACGCATCGAAACCGAGGAGACGCTCGTCACGGTGGCGGTGGGCACGCCACTTGAAGAGGCCATGCGGCAAAGCCTTCGTGAAATGATCTTCTGGCTCGAAGAACGGACCGGCATGAGCAAGCACGAGGCCTATATGCTGATTGGCTGCGTGGGCGACGCACGCCCCGGCCAGGCGCAAGTCTCGCACTACTCGATGCGCTGCATCTTCCCGAAAAAATATCTGCGCCAGCGAAAAACTTCATGAAAACTATCGGATACGTCAGCGACGAAATGTACGTCGCCATACCGGATGTGCTCGCCGAGTTCGAATCGCCCACCGGCGCGGTTAGCATGCTGCGGTCGTCCCCGCGAGGTGCGTTTTATGGCGATCTCTCGGACGGCGATTACCGCGTTACGCTGAGCAAACAGGGCTTCGGATCCAAGATCGTCACTGTTCATCTCGGCGGAAAACCGCACCAGTTCCGCCTGCTCTCGGACGGACTGCTGGGCTACATGTGGCCGAAGTGGACGCGCTCGGGTGAGCGTTCGGAAATTCGCGTGCATTCGGTGGAGCAGTATCAGCTCAGCCTGTGGCGGTACGGGTTGCGGAAAGAGTTGATCGGCGTGATCGGCTGGTACGATGAGCACGGGCCGCGCGCCATGATGCAGCTAACGCCGGACGGCGATTACACCCGGACCGGCGTGCAGTGGAACAAGCTCGGTTGGGGCACACCGTCGCTTACGCAGTTTGTGAATGCGCCGGACCGGACCGGCCTTTATTACCTCTGGGCGAAGACGCCGTCGGGACGCGCGTTTTCATTCCCGTGGGTGGTGGCCCCAGCGAATCAGAGGGCCAAAATTGCCGTCCTGGCCTGCACCAACACCTGGAACGCCTACAACAATTTTGGCGGTCGCAGCAATTACATCAATGCCGACCGGCTCCCCGACGAGCCGGTAGTGAACGCAAGGCTCGAGCTCGAGCGCTATCAGCAGCCCGTGGCTTTTGGCACATGGCGGTTCCGGGATGAGGAATACGCGCCACTATCGTTCGAGCGGCCGGAACCGCACAATCACTTTCTGGATTCGGGAGAAGTCGCCGACCCCGTGCAGGGCCGCGTGCAGTGCGGTCAGGCCCCCGGCGAATGGCGCTTGCTCGGCTGGCTGGAGCAGGAAGGGTAT
>JBGPKX010000228.1:0-10084 GCA_041486185.1 Bryobacteraceae bacterium
CGGTGATCGACAACGTATCCAATCAGACCATCACGCAAGAAGCGAAATTTGAAGTCAAGTGACTATCTTCCCACCACGCCCGCCATGGGACTGCTCGCGCTGGCGTAGAGGCGCTTGGGCATGCGTCCGGCTTCGAAGGCCAGGCGTCCTGCCTCCACTCCCAGCTTCATGGCCAGCGCCATCTTTTCGGCATCCTCGGCTTCGGCGATGGCCGTATTCATGAGCACGCCATCGGCGCCGAGTTCCATGGCGATCGCGGCATCGGAAGCGGTGCCCACGCCGGCGTCCACGATCAGCGGCACGGTGGTGACGCTCTCGCGAATGATGCGCAGGTTGGTCGCGTTCTGCACACCCAGTCCCGAGCCGATGGGTGCGGCCAAGGGCATCACGGCGGCGGCGCCGGCGTCCACCAGCTTGCGCGCGTTCACGACATCGTCATTGGTATAAGGCAGCACCACGAAGCCTTCCTTCACCAGCACGCGCGTGGCTTCGAGCAGGCCCTCGTTATCGGGGAACAGCGTTTTCTGGTCGCCGATCACTTCCAGCTTGACCCAGTTGGAGAGGCCGACTTCCCGGCCAAGGCGCGCCGTGCGGATGGCATCGTCAGCGGTGTAACAGGCGGCGGTGTTCGGCAGGATGAAGAACTTCGTGCGATCGATGTAATCGAGCAGCGACTCTTTGGATTTATCGGTGAGGTTGACGCGGCGCACCGCGACCGTCACCATCTCGGCGCCGGATGCGGCGTGGCACCGGGCCATTTCTTGAAAACTGCGGTACTTTCCCGTACCTACGATCAGACGCGAACGAAATTCGCGCCCAGCAATCACCAGGTTGTCCGACATGCCTCTATTCTATGCCCGGCTCCTCGAGCGCGCTCTGGAACGGATTGAAGCGGGTACGGCGGTCGAAGGTGTCCACACCTTCGCTGCGTTTGAGAAAATTCACAATGGCGTAAGTCAGGGGCGTGGCGAGCACTTCATACGCAACCTTGCCGAGATAGCCCGACAGGATCAGGTTGGCGATTAGCGACGGCGTGAGCGATCCGCCGAATGCCAGCGTCATCACCACTGCGGTGTCGACGGCCTGGCCCACCACGGTCGATCCCACGGTGCGCGTCCAAAGGTACTTGCCGCCGGTCCACAACTTCATCTTCGCCATCACATATGAATTGGCGAATTCGCCGCACCAGAATGCGATCAGGCTGGCCGCCACCAGCCGGGGCACGAAGTTGAACACCGTCTGAAACGCTTCCTGATTGTGCCAGCCCGGCGCCGCCGGCAGCCACACCGTGAACATACCCATAACGGCCAGCAGCGCCGAGGCCCCGAAGCCGATCCATATGGCGCGCCGCGATGCGCCGTAGCCGTACACTTCGGTGAAGACGTCGCCAAAAATGTAGGTGATGGGGAACAGCAACTGCGCGCCGCTAATGCGGAACGGACCGATGGCGGTGATTTTCTGGCCCACCAGGTTCGAGACCAGCAGAACGACGACGAAGACGTGGACCAGGAGGTCGTAGTAGCGAAACTGGCGGGCTTTCATCCAGCCGCTTTACCTTCCCATTTCACGCTGTGATCGGAAGTGACGGCGAGGGTCTCGGGCGGCGAATCGATGCGGAAGTAGGACCAGGGGCCGGGAATCCAGGGATAACGCTCGATGACCGATTCATTGATCTCGATGCCAAGCCCTGGCTTACGCGGCACGATCAGATCGCCATGCGAGATTTCGAGCGGTTCCTTGAACATTTCTTCGGCCAGCGGGAACGGGTACATGCCCGCGCGGACCTCGTTCGAATAGCAGGGATACTCCAGCCACTCGACCACCATCTCCGGCCAGCAGATGCCGAGATGCGCCGCGGCGAGCACCTCGAGCGCCGTGCCCCAGCTATGGAACGCGAACTTGATGCCTTCATGGGCGATCTCGCTGAACAACCGGCGCGCCATGGCGAAACCGCCCTGGCAACAGACATCCATCTGCACGTAATCCACGCTTTGCGTGAGGATCAAATCGAGAAAGCGCAGCTCATTGGGCTCATGCTCACCGCTGGCGAGCGGCAGAATATCTTCCTCTTTCAGACGGCGGTAGGATTCGTGATCGTCGGGCGGCATCGGCTCCTCGAGCCATGCCACGCGATAGGCGGCCATCTCGCGGGCGAGGCGCTCGACGGTTGCGTAGTCATAACTGCGGTCGCCCATGCGCCACCAGGAGTGCGCGTCCACCATGAGATCGAAATCCGGACCCACGGCCTTGCGCATGAGCCGCACGGTTTCCAGATCCTTCTCCGGACCGAGCGCGGGGCGCATTTTGTAAGCGCGAAATCCCAGGTCGGCGACGGCGGCGGCTTCCTCGGCGTATCTCTCCGGAGGCATGTACATGCCCGCGCTGCCATAGAGCCGGATGCGATCGCGCACGCGGCCGCCGACGGTTTCCGAAAGCGGCACGCCGAGAGCCTTTGCCACCAGGTCGTACAGCGCGATTTCTACCGCGCAGTAAACTTTCGCAAAATCGGGATTCTGACCGGGGCCATCGAGAAACTGCACGCGCAAGGCGTCGGGATCGGCAAGCGTGCGTCCAGCCAGAAACGGCGCGATGGTGTTCTTGATCACGGAGTGCGCGCGTTCGCTACCCGGGCCCGGCGCATAACCGGTGAGGCCGTTATCCGTGTCGATGCGGATCAGCATGGCGTCCCGTTTCAGGATGGTGCGCTCTCCGCCATAGAACGGCAGCTTTAAAGGCTCGCGGAACGGGTACGAGAGCAGGAATGAACGGACGCTCGAAATTTTCATGCAGGCAGATTGCTAAACCAGTGCTAAGCCAGTTACGTTGGCGCGGCGAACTGGCCAGCGCGGATGTTTCACCCTTTTGGTTCCATTCGATTATATCCAGAAGTGGTACGCCAAGCGCCCGGGGGCGTAACCGTAGGAAACCATGGTTTCTCTTGAGATTTTCGGTCCGGACACCCAGAATAACAAGAGTGGCCTTGAGAGTCGCGGTGACCTACGAGGACGGGAAGAAGGCCGAGCCCTATGCCGACGCGCTGCGGTTGGTGGGCCTCGAGCCGGTGCTGGTCTCGGCTGACGAGCCATGGTCGCTCAAGGGTCTCGATGGCCTGCTGCTCTCGGGTGGCCGCGACATCGATCCCAAACGTTATGGGCAGGAGCCTGTTCCCGAAGCGCAGCAGCCGAATCCCTCGCGCGACCGCATGGAGATCGGACTGCTGGGCGAGGCGCTCGACCGCGACCTGCCTGTGCTGGCGATTTGCCGCGGCTTTCAGTTGTTCAACGTCTATCACGGCGGCACGTTGATGCAGCACTTGCCGGGCGATCCGCACCGCACGCTGCCGAGGCCGCGCGATCCTGCAAAGCCCATGCATGAAGTCAGCGTGGCGCCGGACACGAAGCTGGCCGCTATACTCGGCGCGGGCAAGCACCCGGTCAATTCGCGCCATCACCAGGCGGTCGATAAGTTGGGCGCACGTCTGCTCGTCTCCGCCACGGCGGTAAAGGATGGCATCGTGGAGGGCATGGAGCGCGCCGACAAGGAATTTGCCGTGGCCGTGCAGTGGCATCCGGAAGATCAGGTGCGAACGGATGAAACGCAATTGAAGCTGTTCCGCGCGTTTGCCGATGCCGTTATCGGCCGAGGCAAGCAGGCGGCCGGTTAAGCGTTACAAAGCCCACCGTCACACCAGCGTTTCTCGTTGCATAGGTTCGAAGAAAACCCGCCGCTCTCCGCGCCGGCTAGTGGAGCGTCGCCATGAATTCGTCAGCATCGGAAAAACGCTTGCTCACGCGCGCGGCTCGGAATGTGCCTTGCTGGGCCGCGACCGTAAAGGAGTCATGCTCACGTTGCCGCTGCGACACTCCACTAGCGCCCATTCCTGGGATGAGCGTCTCCTGAATTGACGGAAGCCGCGGGCCGGAAGCGTGCGTAGCGGGCCGTTCCTGTTAGACTTTTCGGAGTGTTCTGGTTTTGGTTCTTCGTCGGGCCGGCGCTGGCGCTCGCGGTGTTCGCGCTCCGGGGAGAGCGGAAGCGCGCGCGCTTTGTGGCGGAGCGGCTGGCGGCCGATTCGAACGGTCCCACGCCGCCGGCTACGGTCATCGTCACACTACACGGTCCGGAAGAAGGCTTGCGCGAAAATCTGGCGGCGCTGGCTTCACTCGACTATCCCAACTACGAGCTGATGGTGGCGGCGCGCACGGCCTCCGATATACCGCCGGATAGCCTGCCGTCGCGCGTTAACGTGGTCCTCGCCGGAGCCAAAGACGAAAACACGAGCGCCAGAATCCAAAACCTGATGGCCGGCGTACACGCTTCCCGGAAACGATCTGAAATTCTTGCATTCGCCGACAGCGGCAGCCGCGCTTCCAAAAACTGGCTGCGTGCGCTGGCCTCTTCGCTCGCCGAGCCGAGTGTCGGCGCCAGTACGGGTTACCCCTGGTACGTACCCCAGCCTCCCAACTTCTGGTCGCTCATGCGCAGCGTGTGGAGCGCGCCTATCGCGGGCCTGCTCGGGCCCGGCGACAATCCGTTCCTTTGGTGCGGCTCGGTGGCTATTCGCAAGGAGACGTTTTTCGAACTGCGCGTCCCCGACGCCTGGCGTGGCACGCTGGGCGAGGATTGTGCGCTGACTCGCGCTGTTCACAAGGCGGACCGCAAGATCGCGTTTTCACCGGGCGCCATGATGGCTTCGACGGGCCACGCTGGCGCACTGGAATTCGTTGGCGGGGCGAGACGCCAGATGGCCATGGCCCGCGGCTTTTTTCCACGGCTATGGTGGGGCGCGCTGGTCACGCACATCTTTTACTGCGGCGGAATGGCGGCGGCTATTACCGCATCGGTGCTCGGTTCGCGAGGGGCGGAATGGGCGCTCGTCGTGCAACTCGGACTGGGGATGCTGAAGGGAATCAACCGCTCCACGCTGGCTAAAGCCGAGCTTCCCGATCACGATGCGTGGTTCCGCCGCCATGCCTGGGTGCACTCGCTGTGGGTGCCGCTGGCGACGTGGGTATGGCTTTGGGTGCTGGTCTCCTCGGTCTTCACCCGCACCGTCGAAGAGCGCGGCAAACGGCGCGATTTGATACGCACCTCCCGAGCTCACGCGTAATTGTTCGTCCAGCCTGGCGTCATCGCGAGTATAATTTGAAAGCGAAGGGAGAATCGTTTATGGCGAAGTCTATGGACCGTGGCCGCAAGGAGGCCAAAAAGCCGAAAAAGAAGGCGAAGTAGAAACCGGGTGGCGCAGGCATTGGCTAAGCCGCTCGTGGCCACCAATGCCTGCGCGCCGGAGGACTTATGATTCGTTCCAATTGGATTGCACAACGCAGCCACGATAAAGTCCGCACGCAGATGCACTACGCCCGGCAGGGTATCGTGACCGGTGAGATGGAGTACGTGGCGCGCCGCGAGAATGTAACGCCGGAGTTGATCCGGTCTGAAGTGGCGCGCGGGCGCATGATCATTCCCGCCAACATCAACCACGCCAACCTCGAGCCGATGTGCATCGGGGTGGCGTCCAAATGCAAAATTAATTCCAACATCGGAAACTCGGCGGTTACCTCGAACATCGGCGAGGAAGTCGAGAAATTGCGGACCTCGGTCAAGTACGGCGCCGATACCGTCATGGACCTTTCCACCGGCGGCGACATCCCGCGCATCCGCCAGGCCATCATCGACGCCTCGCCGGTCCCCATCGGCACGGTGCCGATTTACGAGGCGCTGAACCGCGTGCGCCGGGTCGAGGATCTTACCGCCAGCGTGATGCTCGAAGTCATCGAAGAGCAGGCGCAACAGGGCGTGGATTATATGACCATTCACGCCGGCGTGCTGGTGCAATACATTCCGCTCACCACCAAGCGTATTACCGGCATCGTGAGCCGCGGCGGCTCCATTCTGGCCGAATGGATGGTGAAGAACCACAAGCAGAATATGCTCTACGAGCATTTCGACGAGATCTGCAAAATTTTCCAGAAGTACGACGTCAGCTTCTCGCTGGGCGATGGCTTGCGGCCCGGCTCGATAGCCGATGCCAGCGACGAAGCGCAGTTCGCGGAATTGAAGACGCTGGGCGAGCTGACGAAGAAGGCGTGGGAATACGACGTACAGGTGATGATCGAAGGCCCGGGCCACGTCCCCATGGATCAGATCCAGCTTCAGGTCGAAAAAGAAAAAGAGCTATGCTACGAAGCTCCGTTTTACACCCTGGGCCCGCTGGTTACGGATTTCGCGCCGGGCTACGATCACATCACCTCTGCCATCGGCGCGGCTATGATCGGCTGGCACGGTGCGTCCATGCTGTGCTACGTGACGCCCAAGGAACACCTGGGCCTGCCCAACCGCGAGGACGTGAAGGCCGGCATCATGGCGTACAAGATTGCCGCGCATGCGGCGGATATCGCGCGTCATCGCCCTGGTGTTCGCGACCGCGATGATGAGCTTTCACGCGCCCGCTACAAGTTCGACTGGAACCGCCAGTTCGAGCTTTCGCTCGATCCGGAGACGGCTCGCTCCATGCACGACGAGACGCTGCCGGAAGAAGGGTTCAAAGACGCGCATTTTTGTTCGATGTGCGGGCCGAAATTCTGCTCCATGAACATTTCGGCCAAAATCGAAAGTTTCACCGCGGAGGACGCCGACGCTGTCCTGATCGCCTCACAACAAACAGCGCTGGTTCATATTTCAGGCAACGACTAATCCGGATTTCAGGCAACGACTAATCCGGCGTTCGGCGTCCCGCGGCTTGCAGAAGGCCACATGAAAGGAGGCCATATGATGCGAACAGTAGTGCTACGAGTGCCCTTGGTTGCCCTGGTTACCGCCATCGCCGTCCTGTGTGCGGACCAGCGCCCTTCCTCTCGCGGCACCGAAAGGATTACCCGCGAAGTGCGGCATGAGCTGGTCATGCTGCCCTACTACGGCGTCTTCGACAATCTGGCTTACAAGGTGGATGGCTACACCGTGACCCTGCTGGGCCAAGTGACGCGGCCCACGCTGAAGTCCGATGCCGAAAACGTGGTGAAGAAGATCGAAGGCGTGGAGCACGTCAAGAACGAGATCGAGGTGCTTCCGGTCTCACCCAATGACGGCCGCATCCGGCGCGCCGAATACCGGGCTATTTATGGCGATACGGTCTTGAACCGCTACGCGCTGCAAGCCGTGCCGCCGATCCACATCATCGTCAAGAACGGGAACGTAACTTTGGAGGGCGTAGTGGCCACGGAGGCGGATAAAAACGTCGCCGGCATCCGGGCCAACGGCGTTTCCGGTGTGTTTTCGGTGACCAACAATCTGCGCGTCGAGAAATAGGTTCGCGCGGACGTCGGGACTGGCGCGCGCGGCGGGTACAATGACTGCGTGCGCCGGTCCATCTTCCTGTTTCTCGCCGCTTTCTTCATTTACAACCTGAATCTGCGCCCCATTCCGGCGGGCGACACCGCTCCGGCAGCTCTGCTCCCATTCGCCATTCTGGGCGAACATACCATCACGTTTGACCGGTTTGCGTCGTGGTATGCGGAGTCGCGGCACATGCGGCCGGTCTGGTTCGTAAAGCTCGACGATGGACACTATTACTCGAGATATCCAATCACGTTGCCGCTCGCGCTGACACCGTTCTACACGCCATTAGCCGCCTGGCTCGACATCCGGCACATGCCCGCGGAACGTGTGGTGCTGTTAGCCAGAGTGTTGGAGAAGGTGAGCGCATCGTTGATTGCGGCATTATCCGTCGCAGCTTTCTTAGCGCTCGCCGAGAAGCTGGCCGCCGCGCGCACGGCCTTGATCCTGACGATTGTCTATGCTTTTGGTTCCGCGACGTGGAGCATTTCGAGCCAGGCGCTCTGGCAGCAAGGCACGAGCGAGTTGTCGGTTATTTTGGGCCTGCTATGCGTGATGTGGGCAGCGGATCGCCCGGACCGTCTTCTCCCCGTGGTGCTCGCTGGGTTGTCCGCCGGCCTCGGCGTGGCGGAGCGCCCGAGCAACGTCGTTTTCTTCGTATTCCTGGCGAGCTACGTGCTCCTCTCGCGGTGGAGCGTGCCGCGCAAAGCGGCGTTTGCGATATCGGCGGTCGTGCTTCCGGCGGCCTGCCTGGCTTACAACCTGTACCAGTTTGGCCGTCCGCTCGGCGCATTTATCGCCATGGATAGGTTTCAGGGGAATATGCTAGTCGGGCTGGCGGGCCTGTTGATTAGTCCGAGCCGTGGATTGTTGATATTTTCTCCCGTCTTCGCTTTTGCCGCCATCGGGGTTTATCTGTGGTTTCGCGGGAACAGGACTCTTCATCCGGAGATCTACGCGATCTGCACGCTGACGGCTGCCGCCCATTTCCTGATGGTCAGCAGGTGGCGCGGGTGGAGCGGTGGGTTCAGTTATGGCCCCCGGCTGCTGACCGATGTTGTCCCCTGCTTCGTCATTCTGATCCTGCCGGCCATGCGCCTGGTCGAACGCTCACGCCCCTGGAAACTGGCCTTCGGCTGCGCGCTCTGCCTCTCGATCACGGTGCAGGGAATCGGAGCTTTTTGTTATCCGAACGGGCATTGGGACGCGCTGCCGAAAGCCGCCAACCAACACCATGAGCGTATGTGGAACTGGCGCGATAACCAGATCTTCCGAACCGCCGCCGCGGGTCCGGTACTCGAGCCGTACCGCCTGGCCTTCCGATTCCTTGCGCACCCAGGCGAGCCGGGTGAGGAGGCTCTGAAAGACGAGGGGATCAAACTCTGGTAGCCGGTTTCGGGAGCGAAGCGGCGAATTTTCCCGCCCGAGTCGCGCCGCTGCGCGTTCACAAGCCGGACAACCGGCCCCATTTCGCGCAAAAACTGCTTGCTCAATCCGCGGTTTCGCAGGACACTGAGATTGCGGGAGGCAAGTTGGAGCGAAACGGCCGGAAGACCTCGGTGGTGCTGGAACCTGCCGAGCGCTGGTCTTCACAAGACGCCAGCGACCTGTACGACGTAACGAGCTGGGGCAAGGGCTACTTTTCGGTGGCCGCCAACGGGCACCTGCGCGTTCATCCGGAAAAGGACCCGGCGCGCTCAATCGATCTGAAGGAACTGGTCGATACGCTGGTGCTGCGCGGCATCTCGCTGCCCATCTTGATCCGGTTCGCCGACATCCTCAAGCACCGCATGGGCGAGATCGCCTCCGCTTTTCAAACCGCCATCGCCGAGCACCGCTATCAGGGCAACTATTTCTGCGTCTATCCCATCAAGGTCAATCAGCAGCGGCAGGTGGTTGAGGAGGTGCTGGAGTACGGACGGCCCTATCACTTCGGGCTCGAGGCCGGCTCCAAACCCGAGTTGCTGGCGGTCATGGCGCTGGCCGATAACGAGACGCCGATCATCTGCAACGGATTCAAAGACGACGAATACATCGAGATGGCCATGCTGGCGCAGAAGGTAGGCCGGCACATCATCCCGGTGGTCGAAAAGTACACCGAGTTGGATTCGATCGCCAAGTACTCGGAGCGCGTGGGCGTGCGGCCCACCATCGGGCTGCGGGTCAAGCTTGCCAGCCGCGGCGCCGGGCGCTGGAAGTCGTCGGCCGGCTATCGCTCCAAATTCGGTTTGACCACCAGCGAAGCCGTGCGCGCGCTTCAGGAGTTAAAGGATCGGGGCATGGCCGATTGCCTGCACCTGCTCCATTTCCATCTGGGCAGCCAGATCACCAACATCCGTCACCTCAAGGCCGCGGTGAATGAGGCTGCGCGCATGTATGCCGAACTGGCGAGAGCGGGCGCCGGGTTGAAGTACCTGGACGTGGGCGGCGGCCTGGGCATCGACTACGACGGTTCGCAGACCGATTTCGAGTCCAGCGTCAATTACACGCTGCAGGAATACGCCAACGACGTCGTGTACCACATCCAGAACGTGTGCGATGAATCCGGTGTGGCCCATCCCACCATCGTCAGCGAAAGCGGCCGCGCCATCACCGCTTACCACAGCGTGCTGGTGTTCAATGCGCTGGGCGTGTCGGGGTATGGCGACGACGAAGTGCGCGAGCTGCCAGCCGAGCCCGAGCAGCCGCTCATCGACTTGCAGGAGACCTACCGCTCGCTCAGCAGCAAGAACATGCTCGAGAGTTATCACGA
>JBGPKX010000229.1:0-10079 GCA_041486185.1 Bryobacteraceae bacterium
AAAATGCTCGGCCACGAGGAGATTCGGTGCCTGATCACCGCCATCGGCACGGGCATCGGCAAGGACGATTTCGACGCCGCCAAGCTGCGCTACGGCAAGATCATCATCATGACCGACGCCGACGTGGACGGCTCGCACATCCGCACGCTGCTGCTGACGTTCTTCTTCCGCCACATGCAGGAGTTGATCTTGCGCGGCAACGTGTTCATCGCGCAGCCGCCGCTCTACCGCATCAAGAAGGGCAAAAGCGAGAAGTACATCAAGGACGAAAAGGAATTCACGCGCGAGATCATGCGCCGCGCCACTGAAAACCTGACGCTCGAGATCGGCAAGAACGGCAAAGGCCCGAAGAGCAGCATCGAAGCCGGCGAACTGCGCAATTTCCTCATGAGCCTCGACGAGTACGACCAGATCTCGAGCAAAGTAGAGCGCAAGCTGCGCGACGCGCGCGTAGTGGACGTGCTCTCGAAGCCCAGCCTGCACATCGATACCCGGGCCGATTTCGCCGAACGCGCCAATCTGGAAGAGGTAATGGCTGAACTGAAAGCCGTGCAGGTGAAGCCCGAGCTGAAGCAGGACGAAGAGCACTCGACGTGGACCATCACCTATCACGATTCGACCAACGCCGAGCGTGCCATCGGCATCGAGCTGGCGGCGCGCCCGGAATACAAGCGCCTGCGCGTGCTGGCCAAGCAGATCGGCCGCTACAACGAGCCGCCGTTCACCGTGGTGAAGAACGAGAACCGCGAGACCCGCACCAACTGGCGCGACCTGCTGGCCTACGTGAAGAGCGAAGGCAAAAAGGACTCGTCAGTCCAGCGCTACAAAGGTTTGGGCGAGATGAACGCCGAGCAGCTCGCCGAAACGACCATGAATCCGGAGAAGCGCACGCTGCTGAAAGTGCGCCTGGAAGACGCCGTCGAGAGCGAAGAGATCTTCTCGACCTTGATGGGCGAGGACGTGGAGAGCCGGCGGAAGTTCATCGAAGAGAACGCGCTCGAAGCGCGGAACCTGGACGTGTAGGGCAACGCTGCCCCCACCGCTCAACTCGCCCGCTTTGCCCCGGCTTCCTTCTTGCGTGGCCCGTCCATGTCTTTCGCCAGGGAATCCAGATCTCCCTTAGTGGGTTCCCGCATCCCCGTCCGCTGCGTCATGCTGAACCAGTTTCCCGAGTTGTCTTTAAGCAGCGCTTCAATGCCATAGAAGCGCTCGACCGGCGGTTGCATGAACTCGACGCCCTTGGCTTTCAGCTCCTCGTAGGTTTTCCGGCAGTCGGCGGTTTCCAGCACGCCACTGCCCAGCACTCCCTTGCGGACCAGGGTGCGCAGCAGCTCGGCGGCTTCCGGATCGATCTTGGGGTTGGTGGTGGGCATCAGGATGATCTCCAGGTCGGGCTGGCCTTTGGGCGAAACCGTCAGCCAGCGGAAGCCGTTGTCCATGGACGCATCCATTTTGAGCTCGAAGCCCAGCTTGTTGACGTAGAAGTCCTTGGCAGCATCCTGGTCCAAAACGTAGATGGTCGCGTGGGAAAGGCGTTGAATCATAAATCTATCCTCCGGGAATCAGATTCCCACAATCCGCCCCGCAAGCGCTTCTTGAATCTTGCGGTTCTTAGAAAGGCTGGATGCCGTGGGTGACCAGGTAGCAGCTCGGGACAAAGCGGTAGATCGCCATCTCGGGCACAGGAAAAATGCGTCGGATAGAGCGCCGGTATTCGACTGGCGAACAGCCCACGCGCGATCGGAACAGCATGCTGAACGATCCCAGGCTTTCGTAACCAACCGCGAGACAGACTTCCGTAACCGGCATGTGATGACTGGCGAGCAGCTGCCGGGCGCGGTCGAGGCGCAGGCGCTGGACGAAGTCGTGCGGTGTCTCACCAAAGGCGCGCGCAAACATCCGGTGGTAGTGGAACGGTGAGAGGCACGCTTCACCGGCGGCGTCTGCTAAACGAACCGGCTGGTCAAGGCTGGCGGCCAGAAAATCGCGCGAGCGGCAAAGGCGCGCAAAAGTTTCCTCTTCCACCAGAGGACCCAGGCGCCGGCGGCCAAACTCCAGCAGGGGATGCTCGCGCTGCACGGTGACAGCTTAACATGGACGCCGCGCCCTACTCGAACAGGTCCTGCTTGAAAAGCGGCCGGCCCGCCAGTGCGGTGTGAAAGCTCCAGATCGCGAGCGCCGCGACAAACAGCATGGCGACCAGAGTACTGCCCGAGTACCACATGGAAAAATTGGTCGTCAGCGGCGCACTGAGCAAAATATTAGCGGTGAAAATGCCGACGGCTAATGCGATCAGCCCAAAGCGCACCACAACCACGGCGGCCACCGCGTAGACCACGAACTGGACCGGCACGTCGACGATTGGATAGGTGGCGTTCAGGAATTTCACAGCCGTGAAAATCAGGGTAAAGGCGGCGACAGCAAGCCATTATTTTCTCAGAATCGCGCGCAGGAGAAAGATTGGAAAGAAGAAAACGAGCGTGCTCTGCACGGAATTCGGAACGTGAAAGAGCCCGGCGCCCAGCGCTTGCCTTCCGCCCAACAGATAATTTCGTTTGTTTTGGGCCTGAAAGGACCACGCTTTACTCGTAGCGTACGGCTTCCATGGGATCGACGCGCGAGGCCCGCCGCGCGGGGATGGCGCTGGCCGCGAGCGCCACCAGGCCGAACAGAAGAGCGATCGCCGCGAAGGTCAGCGGATCGGTTGGGCTGACACCGGCCAGGATGGTGCCCGTGAGTCCGCTTGCCGCCCTCGCTCCTGCGATTCCTAACACCAGACCTGCACCGGCGAATGCCATGGATCGCGCCAGCACCAGCCGCAGCACGTCGCCGCGTGACGCTCCCAAAGCCATGCGGATGCCGATCTCGCGCGTTCGCCGTGCGACCGCGAAATAGAGCACACCGTAGATCCCGACCGCGGCCAGCACCAGGGCCGTGAGCGCGAAGGTGACCACCAGCGAAGCGCTCGTTTTGTAGATAGCGAGGATCCGGTTCAGAAATTGCGGCATCGTGCGCACGCCAAAGATAGGAAGACCGGCATCCAGTCCCTTCACTGCGCGCCGGATCGCGGATACGAGCGCCTCCGGATTTTCCCTGGAACGCAGCAAAACCGTCACGCGCCCCGTATAATTCTGCGCTAACGGCAGGAAGAGATACGGCATGGGACTCTCGCCCAACAGGAAGTACTTACCATCTTTGGCGACGCCCGCCACTTCGATCCAGGGTTCGTCCTTGCCCGTTGCGACGCGTCTTCCCAGCGCTTTCTCAGGCGTTTGCCAGTAGCGGCGCGCCATGGTTTCATTGATGACCGCCACTCGCCGCGAGGATTCCGTGTCGCGCTCATCGATCGCTCGCCCGGCAACCACACGCGTGCCCATGGTTTCGAAATAGCGCGCGCCCACGCGGATCAGGCCGGCGTAGGTGTCTTCATTGTCCGACCTGGGAACGTAGCCCTCCACGCGGATGCCGGCAGTCTCGCCATAAGCGTCAAGGGGCAGTGGGAACGCCAGGCTGACGGCTTCGACGCCCGGCGCGGATTTCAGGCGCTGGACGATTTCTTTTTGAAACAGCCGCCCGCGCGGTTCGTTGTAACCTTGCAGGCCCAGGTCGACGGAAAACATTTGCACGCCGGTCCGGTCGAAACCCAGGTTGACGTTGCGCGAAAACTGCATGCTTCGCAGGAACAGGCCTCCGGTAATGAGCAGCACACAGGAGAGCGCCACCTGCGTCATCACTAAAGCGTTTCCCTGGGAAAGGCCGCGCAGTCGGGCGAGTGGCCTGGCGCTTGCCCCTTTCATGACCGCCGCCTGGTCCACTTTAGAAGCGCGCAGAGCGGGTATCAGGCCGAAGAGCACCGCCGTCACCAGTGACAGGAGAAAGCAAAAGAGAAAGACGCGCGGGTCGGGGTGCATTTCATATTCCAGGTCCGCGGTTTGAAAGTCGAGCGTGGGATAGAGGCCCTTCAGCAGATCGCTGAACAGCGACGCCAGCACAATTCCAACGGTGCCACCCGCGAGCGAAAGCAGAACGCTTTCCGTGAGCAACTGGCGAATCAGGCGGATGCGGCTGGCGCCCACAGCAACGCGAATAGCCATTTCCCGCGAGCGGCTGCCGGCCCGGGCGAGCATCAGGTTAGCCACGTTGGTGCAGGCGATCAGCAAAACCAATGCCACCACGCCAAACAGGATCGCTGTGGTAGCTGAGACGATGTGATTCGCCACCGCCCAGGGCAGCACGCGGGTCCCGCCAGGGATGAGGTTAACGCGAAGATCCTTGTTCGTTTGCGGGTACTCGCTGGCGAGCCGGCGCGCCACCACGTTCATGGTCGCCACTGCCTGCTCCTGGGTCACGCCGGGTTTGAGACGGGCGCGCAGATCGACCCACCTGTAGCCGCGGCCCTCGAGGTAATTCCCTTCGTTGGGCGCGATGGTCTGATGCATCATCACCGGTACCCAGACGTCGGGAACGAACTTCAATAGCGTGGTGCCAATGAAACCGCGTGGCGCCACACCGACCACGGTGAAAGGATGACCGTTGATCTTGATGGTCTTGCCGGCGATGTTCGGGTCGCCCTGGAAGCGCTGGCGCCAGAAGTTGTAACTCATGACGCAAACCGGTTTTTCACCCGGCGCGCGATCCTCTTCCGGCAGAAATCCGCGGCCGAGAACGGGTCGAATAGCGAGGCCGGAGAAGTAGTTCCCGGTCACGATCTCGCCCCAGATCAGTTCGGGCTTTTCGCCGTCGGTCATGCTGAGGGCGATGCCGGTGGAACCCATGAGTTCCGCGAGGCCGGTGTCGGCTTTGCGGTAATCCAGCAAGTCGGGATAGGAAAAGTTGGCGGTGTCGCTACCCCATTTCGGCGAGGTGAGGTAGACTGCCACCAGCCGATCCGGCTGCTCGACCGGCATGGGACGCAGCAGGTATGCGTTGACCACCGAGAAGATGGCGGTGTTGGCGCCGATTCCTAGCGCCAGCGAGAGCACGATCACCAGCGAGAAGCCCGGGTTCTTGGCCAGTACTCGCGCGGCGTAGCGAACGTCTTTCCAGATCAAGCCCATAGGCGGGCTTTAGAGCAACTGTCTGACCACGGCCAGAGAGCGACCATCTCGCGTGTTTCCATGGAATGGTTTGGGTGACAGCAGCCCGAGGCTGTCCGGTTCCGGGAAGGCGCGACTCAGTTTCGAACGGTTCGCCGGACGTACCCGGCCACTACTTCCGCGCGGATTCGGCGCTACCGGCGGCGTCGAAGTACTCGATCCAGCTCGTCATCATCTCTTCTTCGCTCTTGTCCCCCCAGCGAATGGCCAGCGCCGGATCGGGGTTGGCGGGATTGTTCGGGCTGTTGTCGTAATGCGCGGTCACGATCAACTGGCTTCCCTTCTCCACTTGGACAGGTTCTTTGAGACGATACACAAGCTGCCAGTTGAAGTTGTATTCGGGCACGGAGAGCAGAATTTCGCGGCCGCCATCCGGACGCACCAGTTCGTAGACCACATCGTGGCCGCGGTAATGCATGTGCGGCGTGATGGAAAGCAGCAGCTTGTCGCGCTCGAAGGTGTAGCAGCGCTTCACTTCATGACGGGCGTCGCCGGGCGGAATACGGAAAAAGAAGTTTCGCAGGTCCATGCGCCGCAGTACGCGAGCAGGCGGCGCGGGCGCCAGATAGAGGCCTACGCTGGTGCGGTCGGTCTGCGCTTCCTTCGATGTCTTGGCGTAGTGAATCACGAATTCGAGTTTCGAGCCCGGCGCAACCCACTTGGCCGAGCCATCGGGAAACACGTCCGGCGCGCGCCCCGGCAGGAAGGACGCCAGCGCACCTTCCTGGAATCCGCGCAGGTAGGGGAGATCCGGCACATTGGCGGCACAGGCGTTGTCCACCACGGGCGCGTCGGCGCGAACGTGCGTGAGCGTGCCGTCACGGATCAGAAACTGGCTCAGCGCGGTCATGGATTCGATGGAAGTCGAGCCGGCCTGGGACGCGTCCGCAACCACGCTCACGTGAACGTGATGCACTACGCGGCGATTGCCGGGCCGGATCTCGGCCGCGCGAATCCATTTGCCCTCGGTGAAGTTGGTGGGCACCGTGAAGTGCTCGTACGCGTCCTTACCGGCCTTCACCTCGAAGTCTTGGCCGATATCGATGACCACGTCGGGCTTACCCAGCCGCCAGCCTTCGATGAACACTGGAGCCGCCGGCAGATGGTGCGCTTCGCCTTCCGTGGCGCCGCCCTCCACCCAGGCTTTGATGGTCTCGATCTCGCCGGTCGATAGGCGCGCGTCGTTGGCGAAGCTCCCCCAATGCGGGTCGGCGAACCACGGCGGCATCTTGCGCGCAAGCACGGCTTCGCGGATGGCTTTCGCCCACGGCCGCGTGGATTTGTAATCCAGCAGCGACATGGGCGCAATGTCGTTGGGACGATGACACGCCACGCAGCGCCGGAAGAAAATGGGCGCCACGTCTTTGTTGAAGGTCGGCGTGGGAGCGACGGAGGCGAGCAGGAACCCGAGCGCAAGGACCTCGGCGGTCATGACCAAATCATACACCGTGTAGAATGGGCATTTCTGCCTGCGCGTTCTGTGCAGGCTGGAAAGCCTATTTCACATGCCTAAACTTCGCTGGGGCGTTCTCGGTGTGGCCGGAATTGCCGTCAATAAAGTCATCCCCGCCATGCAGCGCGGCTCGGACACCGAGATCATGGCCATCGCCTCGCGCGATCTCGCCAAAGCCCAGCGTGCCGCGCGCGAGCTGGGGATTCCCAAAGCGTACGGCTCTTACGAAGAGCTGCTGGCCGACCGCGAAATCGAAATCATCTACAATCCGCTGCCCAATCACCTGCACGTTCCGTGGTCGATCAAGGCCGCGGAAGCCGGCAAGCACGTCCTGTGCGAAAAACCGATCGGGCTCTCCGTGGACGAGGCCAAAAAGCTGCGCGACGCGCGCGACCGCACTGGCGTCAAGATGGGCGAAGCGTTCATGGTGCGCACGCACCCGCAGTGGATAAAGGCGCTGGAGTTGGCTCGCGGCGGCCGCATCGGCGATCTGCGCTCCATCATGGGCTTCTTCAGCTATTCGCACACCGACCCGGGGAATATCCGCAACATTCTGGCTTACGGCGGCGGCGGCTTGATGGACATCGGCTGTTATCCGATTTTCACCTCACGCTTGATGTTCGGCGCCGAGCCGCGGCGCGTGGCGGCCGTGATCGAGCGCGACCCGCAGATGAAGATCGACCGCCTCACGTCCGCTATCCTGGATTTTCCCGCCGGCCAGTCGGTCTTCACCTGCGCCACGCAGCTCGTCCCTTACCAGCGCATGCAGATTTTCGGTACGCTCGGCCGCATCGAAATCGAGATCCCGTTCAACGCCCCGCCTGACCGCCCATGCCGCGTTTTTCTCGACGATGGCCGCGACTTCTTCGGCTCCGGCATCGAGACACACGAGATCGCGACCTGCGATCAGTACACCATTCAGGGCGATCTGTTCTCGCGCGCCGTGCGCGATGGCGGCGAAGTACCGGTGCCGCTCGAATCCAGCATCTGCAACATGGCGGTGATCGAAGCCGTGGTCCGAGCGGCGAAGTCGGGGAAATGGGAAGACGTGCAGGTGTAACGCCCTGATCCAGAGAGCCCTGGTTCAGCCTCAGCGCCCGGTCGCACGGGTTCGCTTCAGATCACCTAAGCGTGCAATGGAAACCTCTCCGTCCGGAAAGATAGCGCGGATTTGGAGATCGCCACCCATTGCCTTTACGAACTGAGCCAGTGTGCTGACATACATATCTGCCCGTCGCTCGAGCTTTGAGACAGCCGCCTGACTCGTGCCCAGGGTCTCCGCAAGTTGCTCCTGGGTTAGTTCTCGCGCAGCGCGCAACTCCTCAAGTGGCATCTCTCTTACAAGCTGCTTAAACTTCTCCTCTGCACGCGCGCGTGACTCCGGACTCATTTTTGCCCGCAGTTCGTTGAAATTCCTTGCCATATAAATATATCTCCATGTTGTTATCTGAATAACTATCCGAAGTACTCCCGCTCCTACCTTACTTAGCCTTTCGTTCTCGCTCGATTTGCTCAACGTGCTTATCGTAGAGCCGGTCCGCGATGGGCACATGCTCTTCGTACCATCGCTCGTTGCCAGTCTTACCGCCGCCGATCAGCAAAATCACGACGCGCAACCGATCGAATGCGTACAACACCCGATACGGGTTGCCGTGGTGTTGAATCCGAAGTTCCCCCATATGTGAATGCCTGGACTGTTTTACGCCTGAGCTGTGCGGAAATGGTAAGGTCGGCCCATACTTTTCAAGCAGGCTGACCGACGCTTCGATACTCTCCTGCTCCTCAGCGGTCAGGTCTTCCCACCACTGGCCAAACTCGTCAGTGAATTCGGCCCGCCATTCCATAGCTGTAATATAACATATATGGAATGTATTGTCAAACCACATGTTGACGTGCTATGTGCCTTCACTGTGATGTTTGAGAAGTTGTCTCGGTGTGAACTCAAGAGGCATTGCATCGCAATTATTGACATGAAGAAATGACTGCGTGCTCCGTGGGCCGTGCCCGCCCTCATTCGCGGCAGTGCGTCTTATTGAACTTTCAACTCCCACCGATGCAGATGATGCGTGTGCAACTGGAACGCCTGGTACAGGTCCTCTTTGCCGTAACGCACGTCGGGCGTGTAGTGGTAACTCCAGCTCTCGTTATCGAGCAGCAGAGGAATCACCGTTCCGTGCGGTGTGGCGGGCGATAACCGGATGACACTCGTGCGCTCCTTCCCGCTGGTCCATTCGAGCTGTTTTTGCTCTTCGAGATCCGCAATCTCGGCCACCCAGGGCGAATCGGTGTAGACCTTCGCGCGGTACCAGTTGTTCTTGTCGAACGGGTCCATGCCCTGCGGCATCTTCACCCAGATGGTGCCTTCTTCGCCGGGCTGGAGCGCGCCGTCGCCGTTGCCTTTACCCTCGGTGATCTTGCGCTCGAGCGATCCGCCGCCGCCCTGGTTGCCCTTCTGCCGGAAAACCGGCAGCGTGACCGTCCGGCCGTCCACGACTTCCACCGCCGCGGGCGCTTCCAGCACCTCCGGGGCAACGAGCACATCGATGTTTTCCGCGAGAGTGTGGTAGCCGTCGTAGGTGATCGTGAGCTGTAAACGCGCCGGAGCGAAATAGCCCGAGCCCGCGGTGAAACGCACGCGCATCTCGCGGCTGGCGTCGTACGCGGAACCGGACTCGATCTTCGGAATCTCGACCGCGCCGGACAGAACCTCGACCGTCGGATACGCGCTGGCAAGCGTCAGGCGCACGCCGGTCATCGGCGCCGCGCGCGGATTGTAGATGCGAATGGGCAGCGTGAGCTCGCTCGCGGGCTCCAGGCGCAGATTGTCTTTCGTCGTGACCGGCAGCAGCACCGGCGTCTGCGCCCCCGCGCCGGGACCGGTGAAGCTCATCTGGTGGCCGGCCCCATCCATCGTGATCACGATTCTGCCCTGTGCATCCGCGCCGATCGTTTCGCGCCGCGCGGCGCCGGTCGAGAGGTTGTAATCGATCCACTGATAACGTGCGCCGGGACTGTAGACCGGCGCGGTGGCGATGGTGATGCGGCGGTCCGCCATCGCAGGTCCGTCCGGCGCCCATCGGCGCGTCGTTACGCGCATGCCGGTCTGCGAAACATCGTGCAGGCAGGTGAAGCCCGGATCGTTCCCCGCGGCTTCCACTTTGTAGCCCCAAACTTCGAACGTGCGGTAAGGATCATCGTGGTTCCACGTCGCCGGCGTGTTATCCAGGGCCGAGTTCCCGAAGGCGCGCATGTGGAAGTCGAACGTCTCGCCGATCGACGTCGCCCAGTGCCGGTGATATTCGTCGCGCCGGTACTCGAAATCCACGTCGTGCGCCCGCGCGTAGGCGTCGCGCGTCTCCTCGTGATACTGGCTGATGTAGTCGCCGCTGGCGCGGATCAACCGGACCATCGTATGCGTATGGTCTTCGACGTGGTCCTTGGGCCTCCAGAGCGCGCGGCGTCCCTTATCGCCCACGTAAAATTCTGGCCCGGGATTGAACGACGACGCGCTCCCGATGAGCTGCGGATAG
>JBGPKX010000230.1:0-10058 GCA_041486185.1 Bryobacteraceae bacterium
GCGCCATGATTGATGACCACGTACTGGATGGCAATCAGCACCAGGAAGATCACGGCGCCGATGATGTAGTTTCCTCCGACCACGAAGTTGCCGAAAGCCTGAATCACGTCGCCCGCGGCGGCGGTGCCCGTATTGCCATTGAGCAGAATCAGGCGCGCCGACGAGATGTTCAGCGCCAACCGGAACAGCGTGAGCAGCAGAAGTGTGGTGGGAAATACGCTGAACTCCACCGGCCTCGTGATATACATCGCGACCATCATCACGATCACCGACATCATGATGTCGGTCACGATCAGGATGTCCAGCGCGAAGCCGGGCAGGGGCGTGATCAGGGCGATGACGATGGCCAGTACGGCAATCGGCACACCGAGATCGCTCGCGCCGGAGAGATCGATCCCTCCGAACCCTTTCCAGATCGCCGGTGCCGCGATGGCTTTGGTCTGCGCCAATTTCCGATAGCTCCTATGTTTATGCCGGTAGCCGCCCGTTCATCAGGCGGTAGACGTAGGCTAGGATTTCCGCCACCGCGCGGTACAGATGCGTGGGAATTTCCTGTCCGATTTCCGCCGATTTGTAGAGCGCCTGGGCCAGCGGTGGATTCTCGATCAGCGGCACCTGGTGCTCGAGCGCACGCTGCTTGATGCGCAGCGCCAGATAGTTCTTGCCCTTGGCCACGACTTTGGGCGCCGAGGCCCAATCCAATTGATAGCGGATCGCCACGGCATAATGCGTCGGATTGACGATCACCGCCGTGGCCGTCGGAACTTGTTTCATCATGTTCCGCCGGATACGGTCGCGCATCAGCCGGCGGATCCGCATTTTCATCTGCGGATTGCCTTCGGTTTCCTTGAATTCTTCTTTGATGTCCTGGCGGCTCATGCGCAGATCGCGGCCATAACGGCGCCGCTGCCGGATCAGGTCGATCGACCCGAACAGCATGAAGAGGCCCGCTCCCCTCCAGAGCAGTTCGGTCAGCGAGTCGCCCACCAACTTCGCGCCGGTTTCGACGCCCGCGAGCGGCAGCATGAAGAATTCGGCGAAGCGGTCGCGGCAGATGACGTACACGGCCGCCCCAAACAAGGGAAGGAGAACCAAGGCCTGTAGCAACGCCGGGAGGTTCTGGCGCGGCAATTCGCGAAGGCGGTCGAGCGGGCTCAGCCGTTTGAAATCGGGAGCCAGCTTTTTCGTGCTCAATCCAAATCGCGTCACCACCATTTGCGCCGCAAATGTCAGTACCAGGAGCACGCCGCCGGCGACGGCCAGCGGCATGAACATCCGGAAGAGCAGGTCGCCCGTCATGCGGACGAAATCCGATAACTGCAGATCGGAGGCGAACGCCCGTCCGATCAAAAAGCGTGTGGTTTGCCGCGCCTGCTCCACCCAGGCGCCTCCGAAGCGGACCACAATCGCAGTGAAGGCCACAAATTGAGCCGCGGCCACGAACTGTTTTGCCGTGGGAAACTGCCCCTCACGGCGCGCGCGCTGCATCCGCCGCGCGGTTGCCTGTTCGGTTTTTTGGCCCCTATCGCTCATCTAATCTCGCTATCCACTCCCTCACGGTCGCAGGTCCGATACCGGCTGTATGTGCGCATCAACTTGCCGAGCCACGCGCGTGAGCGGGCAGCCGATCAGGCTCCATCTCAAAACCCAGCAATCGCGGCCACGCGCCCAAGCACCTGGTCGGCGTACCCACGATAAACGCGCGGGAACAACACCGCCATCGTGGCCAACAGACCCATTGCCGCCATCATCTTCACGGGAAACGCCAGCGTCAGCAGTTGCAATTGCGCGTTCAATCTGCCGAGCAATGCCAGTGCGAGATCCACTAGCAGAAGCATGGCCAGCGCCGGCATGGCCAGCCGCAGCCCAACCGAAAACATTCCCGAAGCCAGCCGCAAAATCTGCTCCGCGCCCGCCGGAGCCAGCGTAAATGACCCCGCCGGGAACGCATCGAGGCTGTGGGCGAACGCGCGGATGATCTGACGATCCAGGCCGAGTGCGAAAAACAAAAGGCCGGCCGTCAATTGCGCGAAGACCACCAGAATTCCGGAATCGGCTTGAGTCGCAGGATCGACCATGGAAGCGTATCCGTACCCCGCCTGCAGTCCGACTATTTGCCCGGCCAGCAGGAAGGATTCATTCAGCACCGCCACCGCCACGCCGATCGTCAGCCCTAGAGCCAACTCCGCAATCAACGCAACCACGAGCCCGCCGATGTACGGCTCGGTCAAATTCACATGCGGCCATCGCGGAAACAGCGCCAGCGTAATACTGAACGCCAGCACGGCGCGCGCCATCTCCGGGCCTGCGCCAATACCTGGAAGCGGTACGAAGATAAACGCGCCGGAAACGCGCGCCAGCACCAGCACGAATCCGAAAACCGTCGATAGCGGAAGTGTGAATTGAGTGGGCACGCGTTTATCGGGCGTACCGGCCCAGATCGCTCAGAATGAGGATCGTGTAGCCGGTTATTTTCCGAAGCATCCACGGCATCAGCAACACCGTCGCGAACAGAAATGCCACCAGGCGCGGAATCGTGCTGAATCCCGTGTCCTGAATAGAGGTGACGATCTGGATCAAGCTGATCACGATGCCGGCTAAAAAACCGATGATCAGCAACGGCGCGCCAAGCCAAAGCGTCATCATCAGCGCCTGGCGAAGGATCTCGACTACGAATTCGGGAGTCATTTTCTTCTCACGTATAGAAGCTCTTCATCAGCGATCCCAGCACCAGGTTCCAGCCATCCACCAGCACGAAAAGCAGAATCTTGAATGGCGCTGAAATCATCACCGGCGGCAATTGGATCATGCCGATCGAAAGCGTCACCGACGCCACCACCAGATCGATGACCATGAACGGCAGAAACAACACCGCCCCGATCTGAAATCCGGCTTTCAGCTCCGAGAGAATGTAGGCTGGGATGAGGACCTTGAGATCGAGATCCGCGGGCGTGCGCGGCGAAGGAGTTTTCGTGACCTCCAGAAACAGTGCGATGTCTTTCTCGCGGGCAAACTTCACCAGAAAACTCTTGAGCGGCTTGGCCCCTGCATCGAACGCCTGTTCGTAGCTGAGCTGGTTCTTTTCCATTGGCTCCCAGCCTTTGTGGTAGATCTCCGTGGCCACGGGATTCATGATCAGGATGGTCAGAAACATCGAGAGACCGATGAGTACCTGGTTGGAGGGAGTGGACTGCGTGCCCAGCGCCTGACGCAGAAAATGCAGCACCACCGCGATGCGCAGAAACGGCGTGATCGACATCACCACGGCCGGCAGCAGCGTCAGCAGCGTCAGCAGAATGACGATTTGCATCGGCACGCTCAACGACGTGCCGGTGGCTCCATTTGAAGCCGTGACGCCGAATAGCGACGGTGCGGGCAGAGGCGCTGCTTGCGCGATGCCCAAAGCGGCGGTGACCGCCCATAAGCGCAGTAACCAGCCTGCCATCCTGCGATAAATCATTGTGCCGCTCCCGCGTGCGGCTGTGCGATATTCAACTCTTCCGCCTGGTTCCACGGCACGCTCTCCACCAGCGTGCAACTGGATGGCGAGAGCGCGAGCAATATCGCATGATCCGAAACGCGAATGAGGTGTACAGAATGCTGTGGCGTGAGGGGTAAGCGCGCAATGGACTCCAGATGCCGGCCGGACTTGCTGCGCATTGGCCCGCGGAATTGCGCCAGACCGCGGCTTCTCAGCAGCCACAGGGCGGCCGCAAGGAGTCCCAGCACCAGCAACACGGCTAAGATTTGTTGGAACATTTACGTTCTTGGCTCGAACACCGTAATGCGTACCCCTGCGTTCTTCTCGAGCGCCACCACTTCACCGCGACATACGGCTGCTCCCGCCACGTAAAGGTCGAGATAATCGCCGGCGGTCTTGGTCATGGGGATGATGCTGCCGACGCTGAGATCGAGAATGTCGCGCAGCGGCATGGTACGTCGGTCCAGTTCGATCACGACTTCCACCGGCACATCGGCAAACGGCGCCACTACTTCCAGGGCTGAATGGGGTGTCATCTTCCTACTGCTTCAGATTCATGGTGTCTTGCGTGAGTGTGTCGGTGGTCGTAATGACCTTGGCGGCGGCCTCGTATCCGCGCTGATAAACAATCAGGCTCGTAAATTCATGCGCGATATCCACTGTCGACGATTCGAGCGCGCCCGAGAGCACGTTCCCGCGCCCGCCGGTGTTCGCCGTGCCCACGGCCGGAATCGCGGTGTTTGCGCTGACTTGAAAGTTGTTATTGCCAACTGAAGTCAGCGAGTCCGGATTGCGAATCGAAGCCAGCGCTAGCTGCGCCACGGCCACCTGCTTGCCGTTGGAAAACTGCGCGAGAATCTGGCCCCCATCGGACAAAGAGATGTGCGTCAACTGTGCCGCAGTGATGCCGTCTTGCGCTTCCGCCGACACGGCCGATTGCTGGGCGTACTGCGTGATGCGGCCCGCCAGATCGGGCGTATAGAGCGACCACGTGGCGTTGAGATCAGCCGCGCCGTCAGTAAACCCGGCGATCGCGACCGGTACCACTCCGTTGGTGGCTGGCGGCGGCGCTGGAGGGTCGGTCAGCACGCCGTTGTTGCCGAAGGTCAAGGTGCCGGACGCATTCGGGATAGGAAATGGCGTTCCAGCCGTGCCCGCGCCGACTTCCGCGCCGGGAATCGTTACCGCGTAGCCCCATTTGTTGGCGGCGCTCTTGGTGAAAGTCACGGTCAGTACGTGTGAAACGCCGAGCGAATCCACAACCTCGATGGGTGTGGAGAAGGTACCGTCCGGCGAGCCAATGGCGGCCGAGGCATCGAGATTGAGATCGAGCGAAACGTTGGCTGTTGGCTGCGGCGCGCGCAGCGAGCCTGAGGGGACCACAATGTCGGAGATGCTGCCATTGGTATCGAGGACGCCGTTGGTGATCACCCAGCCTTGCACCCTCTCGCCGGTCGACGTGACCATGTTGCCGTTCGCGTCTACCTGAAAATTCCCGGCGCGCGTGTATTCCACGGCCCCCGACGACGGATCGCGAACCACAAAAAAGCCGTCGCCCTGAATGGCCCCGTCCAGTGCCCCGGAGGTGGTTTGAATTGCGCCCTGCGTGAACTCGTGGATGACGCGGGGCTTTCCCGTGCCGAGTCCCACTGACGAGCCGTTCCCCAGACCCAGGTTTTGCGCCACCAGGTCGTAGAAAGAAACCACGCTGGCTTTGTAGCCGGTCGTGTTGAGGTTGGCCAGGTTGGTTCCCACCGCGTCCACGCCGACCTCGTTGGCCGCAAGTCCCGTCAAAGCTGCTGAAAATGAAGTGAACATTCTGTTCCTCCTATGTTGTCGTTCCCTATGGCTGCGCCGGCGTGCTCGGTGGATTGCTCCCCGCCTGCCCGCCGTTCTGTAAGTCCTGCTTGATCGTCTGCAGGTTAGTATTCACGTTGATCATCTGCTCGAGTTCGCTGAACTGCGCCAGTTGCGAGAGGAACTGAGTGCCATCGGTCGGGTTCAGCGGGTCTTGATTCTTGATCTGGGTGACCAGCAGCTGCAGAAAAGTCTGCTGGTTCACCGTCTGATCGCCCAGCGGCGCGCTCGCCGGTGGTGGCGGCGCCGGAGCCGGGCTGGGATTCGATGTTAACGGGTTGCTGATGGTAGCCATGAGCGATTACTCCTTTGAGGGCTGGATTCCAGTTCGCCAACCCACTGCGGGGTTTGCGCTTCGGGCTCCTGGTGGTCCCGTGAATTTTGTTGCCGGCGGTCGTCGCTTCCCGAGCCGCCGCTCGATTGCTGCTGGGAGGAATTGCGTTGCGATGGAGAGTCGCGCCTTTGATCCTGCCCGGTGGAGGCGTGGTCGGCCGGCTGCCAGGTTTCGGTGCGGTAGCCGCTATGTTCCAGGCGGCCCACCAGATCGGTGAGGCCCTCGCGCAGGCCGCGCGTCAGCCCCGCATCGGGCGTGCGCACCGATACATGCAGCTCGCCGGCTCTTTCGCTCAAACGGACCTGAACACTGGATTGATCTTGGCTCGTCAGCTTGAGCGAAATGTCGCGCACGCTTTCGCTCGGACGCTCGGTAGATTCGTTTTTCGCCTCAAGAAACTGTGGCGCTCGATCGTCACCCGCAGATTTGGCCGTGTCGGAGCTTCGCGAACCCAATGTCGTCGTAGACGAAGCTGCCGTGACCGGCATCCCGGAAATGACGTTCTGCGAAGCGGCAGCAGCCTGGGTTGCCGGTGCAGAGGCAATTCCCCCCGGCTGCGTGCTGGTTTGCGTGCCGACGGACCGCGCGGTGCCATTCTGCGTGCTGGCCGTCCGGGGCGCATCGCGTTGTTGTGAGAGCTGGTCGTTGGCGGACGCCGCTGGCTGGCCGGAAGCCGTTTCGACAGATGGATCGGGCTGAACAGCCTGATTCCGTTCGCCGGGATTTGGCGCTCCGTGGTCGTGGGGCCCGGACTGTCCACCCGCGGTTGCGGCGTCGAACCGCGAGGCTGCAATCGTGGCCTGCGCGTCATGCAGCGCGAGTGTTGTGCCCGTTGCTGTGCGCTCTGCAATGCGCGCCGCGAAGGCTACTTCGGCTGGTTCTTGAGCTTGGCCTGTCCGCGTCTCAGTTGCAGCGGCCTCCTTCTTGATTTCAAACGAGGCATCCATTTGGCCGTTAAACTGCGTCTGAGTGCGGCCGGCGGCGCTGTCCGCTGAGCCCGCAGCGCCTGCATCCGAAGCCCCATCTGCAAATCCAGCCTTACCGGCAACCGGAGTCGTTACATTGAGATTCGCCGACGCCATTCCACCCGCCAAACCCGTACCGAGTCCTATTTGCGGCAGCGAAGCAGCCTTCTGATTCTCAGAAAGCTGGGCAATCCCCGAATGCACATCGTCTGGGTTACCGTCCGCACCAGATTGCCTGTCCAGCGGCAGTACATCGCCTAGGATTGCTTGGAACTGTGACGCCTCCGTATCTTGCGTTGTGGTGGCCGCGGATTTTTCATTTGGCGATTCATTACCCGCGCGCTGCGCTTCATCCGCCGATGCTTTGTGCGCGCGCCGCGCGTGCCGGCGCTGTGCCTCCGAATGCCGCTCCGCACGGGCAGCGGCCTCTCTATCTGCCTTATCCGAGGCTGCACGCTTGTCATGCCCGTTGGAAGCGTGGCGCCGGCTCAAATCATTGGCGGTCTGGGTTTGGCGTTCGGTGTTCTGCTGCTCGGCCGGGCGCTTCGCATCGTGCGCCGTGTTCGGCAGAAGTTTGGTGGCAAGGTTGGCGGAGAGGTTGACCTGTTCCGTGTGCCAGGCAGCCGTCGAGAGCAAGGAACTGGAAATAAGCACGCCGGGCGAAGTGCAGGTGAATGCCCAGGCAGATACCTTAGTTTTTCAGCGATTTAGACCTAGGACACCCGTCAAAATCGTGACTTTTGCCGCCGATTGGCAAAATCTTGACGGCTGGCCATGGCTCGCCTGATCTACTCATCGGCAGAACTCGATTGATTCTCTAGGGTATTTTTCCCCGCCCGCCGTTCGGACTCCAACTTGCACCTCTCGGCCCCGGAACGAATTCTATGGATGCCTTAACCATCTCCGCGGCAAGCGGCCTGCGCGCCCGCATGGAAACCCTCGACATGCTGGCCAACAACCTGGCCAACGCCTCCACTGGCGGCTTCAAGCTCGACCGTGAATTCTACAGTCTCTATGTTTCCCCGGATGCGGAAGGCTCCCAAAGCATGCCCACTACGGTTCCGCTGATCGAGAAGCATTGGACCGACTTTTCGCAAGGGCTCATGACCCCCACCGGCAACTCGCTCGATCTGGCCCTTTCCGGTAAAGGCTTCTTCGCCGCCTCCGCTACTTCTGGAGTCCTTTATACGCGCAATGGGAGCTTTCGCCTCTCGCCCAAGGGCGTCCTGGTGACCGCCGAAGGCTACCCCGTTCAAGCGCAGAACCTCAAGTTCATTCAGTCGCAATCCGCCAGCCCGCTTCAGATCTTGCCCGATGGCGAAGTGCGCCAGAATGGCCAGACTCTCGGCAAGCTGCAACTAGTCGACTTTCCCGCAGACGCCGGGATCGTCAAAGAGGGGAACAACTACTTTCGGCCCGCTGATCCCAAGGTCAAGCTCGCGCCCTCTGCCGCTCAGGTGGAGCAGGGGAAAATTGAGAGTTCCAACGTCTCGCCGGCCGAATCTGCGGTTCGTCTGGTAAGCGTCATGCGCCAATTCGAAATGCTGAATCGGGCCGTCGCACTGGGCGCCGACATGAACAAACGAGCGATTGAAGAAGTGGCGCGGGTAGGCTCGTAATTGCCATGACCGGTCCTAACTCTAGATTTCAGGAGATCCCATGATCCGTGCTTTGTACAGCGCCGCCAGCGGAATGACGGCGCAGCAGCTCAACGTCGACAACATCGCCAATAACCTGGCCAACGCCAGTACCACCGGTTTCAAAACACGCAAAGCGCAATTCCAGGACCTGCTCTATCAGAGCATGGTGCAGCCCGGCACATCGGCGGGCCAGCAGACCGTGGTGCCGACGGGCCTGCAACTGGGCCTGGGAACGCGCACGTCCTCGAACGAGATCATTTTCACCCAGGGCGAGTTCGTCTCAACCAATAACCCGCTGGACGTGGTCATTCAAGGCACTGGCTTCTTCCAGATTCGCCGGCCCACCGGCGAGATCGCCTACACTCGCGCCGGATCCTTCCACCTCGATCGCGATGGGAACCTCGTAACCTCCGACGGCGACCCGCTCGAGCCACAGATCACCATCCCGCCCAACGCGCAAAGCGTCAACATCGCGCAGGATGGGACCGTCAGCTACATCCAGCCCGGCCAGAGCGCCGCGCAGCTCGCGGGGCAAATGCAGCTTGCCGTGTTCCAGAATCCCGCCGGCTTGAACAGCATCGGCCGTAGCCTCTTTCTTCCGACTGATGCTTCGGGCGACCCCATCGTGGGCAATCCCGGCGGTCAGGAAGGCATCGGCTCGCTGTTGCAAGGCTACACCGAACAGTCCAACGTCAGCGTGGTGGACGAGTTCATCAACCTGATCGTCGCCCAGCGCGGCTACGAGGCCAATTCGAAAGTGGTGAAAGCCGCCGACGACATGTATTCGCAGATCAACAATCTCACGCGATAGCCTCAAGCGACACTTTCAAGATGATGCGCGCCCTCCCGATATTGCTCGTGCTGGCCTTCGGCGCTCTCCGCGCACGGGCGGCCGGCGCACAGGGTTGCCTTGCCGTGGAAGGCGAACGCGTCACCGCGGGCGATCTCGCCCCGATTCTGCCCGCGCTTTCGTCTCTGCCGGCGGATACCGAAGTCGGCTATGCGCCCGTCCCTGGCACCCGGCGCTTTTATCACGCACCCGAGTTGCACCGCCTGGCCATGCGTTACAACCTCGTCTTGAACGCGGCGGGCGAAATCTGCATCGAGCGGGCCATGGAGCCGCTCGCGCCGCAACGAGTGATCGATGCCATGCGCACAGCGCTCGGCAATCCCGAAGCTCGCATCGAAATCGTGGAACTGAGCCGTTACCCCGTCCCTCGCGGAGAAATCCAGTTCGCGCGTGCGACGTTACTCGCCCGTGGCGCCACGCCCGCATTATGGCGCGGCTTCATCCGCTACGGCAGCCAGAGCCGCTTTGCCATCTGGGCACGCGTGAAGATCACCGTACGCTCCACCCGGATCGTCGCCACGAAGAATCTTCCCGCCGGGCATCGCATCGAAGCTGCGCAGCTCCGTGTCGAAGAGTGCGAAATATTTCCCGTGAATCAGCCCACCCTGTCACTGGATCAGGTGTTGGGCCTCGTCCCCCGCCGTTCCATTACATCCGGCGCAGTCCTGGCCGCCAGTCTTCTCGATGTGCCCAATGAGGTGGAGCGTGGCGACGTGGTCCAGGTTGAAGTGCGCAGCGGGGCCGCGCGCTTGCTGCTCGAAGGACGCGCGCAAGCCTCCGGCCGCCGAGGCGACGCCATTCCCATACGCAATCTGACAACTGGCAAGCGATTCTCCGCGCGCGTCGCAGATAAAGACCGCGTGGTGCTCACCGCCGTCCTCCCTTCGAGAGCGAAAGACATAAGCCAATGACCATTATTCGCCATCCAGCC
>JBGPKX010000231.1:0-10017 GCA_041486185.1 Bryobacteraceae bacterium
GGCCCGGTGGCTTCGGCGGGCCCGGTGGCTTCGGCAACAACCGGAGCCGGTGCCTGACGAACCGGCTGCGGCGGCGGGGACGCCGGAACCTGAGCCGGAGCCTGAACGCGAGGCGGTGGCGGTGGTGGAGGCGCGGCTGCAGGTTTCGCGGGCGCCGCGGGCCGCGCGCCATTGCCGGCGCCATCATCGATCCGCGCAACTACGGTGTTGATACCGACGGTCTTCCCTTCCTCGACCAGCACCTCGGCCAGCGTACCTGCGGCGGGAGACGGAATTTCGGTATCGACTTTATCGGTCGAAATCTCGAATAGCGGCTCGTCCCGGTCCACGTGATCGCCGGGCTTTTTGAGCCACTTAGTCAGCGTCCCCTCTACAATGCTTTCGCCCATCTGGGGCATTACGACGTCAGTCATAAATGAATTCTCCGGTCTCCGTCAGGCAAGCAGCCTTCTCATCTTCACGTGCGCGGAAGCGAGGTCCATCCGCGTGGGCGATGGCAGGCATCATCTCGCGATCAAACACGCACCCAAAATGAAAGACGAGCCGTTCGATTACATTTTCGCGCGGCGCAGCCACTCCTTGCGCGGCCATGGAGGTCACCGGCTTCACCAGGCCGCAGGGCACGATGTACTGGAAATAACTCAGGTCGGTGGTCAAGTTCAGCGCGAAGCCGTGCGATGTGACCCAGCGGCTGACATGCACGCCGATGGCGGCGATCTTGGCGCCGTTCACCCACACGCCGGTCATCCCCGGAACGCGGCCGACCGCCAGCCCGAAATCCGCCAGCGCGTCGATGATCGTCTGCTCGATGGCGCGGACATAGGCGACGACATCGCGCTTCCACGCGCGCAGATCGAGAATCGGATAGCCCACGATCTGACCCGGGCCATGGTAGGTGATGTCGCCGCCGCGATCGGTGTGATGGAAAGCCACGCCCGCCTGCGCCAGCACATCTTCGCGCGCCAGCAGGTGTTCCATGCGGCCGTTGCGCCCTAGCGTGATGGTATGCGGGTGTTCCACGATGAGGAGCTGGTCCGGGATTTCGCTGCGCTTGCACTGATCGACCAGCGCGCGCTGTGTCTCGCAGGCTTGGCCGTAGTCCATGCGGCCCAGGTCGTGCCAGGAGCAGCTACGCATGACGCACCGTGGCACGGGCATTCTTGCCTGTGCGCCTTTTTTTGTCGATTACGCACAGGCAGGAACGCCAGTGCCACGCGAACATCGCTCTACGCATTGATGGCCAGACCGTAAACGTTATTGAACGCCTCGCCCAGGGCTTCGTACAGCGTGGGATGCGCGTGGATGGTGTGCATCAGGGTCTCGACCGTGGCCTCCGACGCGATCGCCGTGACGGCTTCACCCAGCAACTCGAACGCTTCGGGGCCGATGATGTGCACGCCGAGAATCTCGCCGTACCGCTCGTCCGCCACCACTTTGACGAAGCCATCGTGGCTGCCGAGAATGGAGGCCTTGCTGTTGGCCGCGAACGGGAACTTGCCGACCTTCACGCGATAGCCCTGGGCGCGCGCCTGTGCTTCGGTCAAACCCACGCTGCCGATGCCAGGCTCGGTGTACGTCGCGCCCGGAATGCGGTTGCGGTTGAGCGGCGGCATGGGCTTGCCCGCCATGTGGCCTACCGCCACCATGCCCTGCATCGACGCCACGTGCGCCAGTTGCGGCGTGCCCGCCACGATGTCGCCGATGGCATAAACACCCGGCTCAGCCGTCTGCTGCCACTGGTCGACTTTCACAAAGCCGCGGTCCAGCTCGATCTTGGTATTCTCGACGCCGACATTTTCCGTGTTCGGCTTGCGGCCCACCGCCACCAGCAGTTTCTCCGCCGAGATCTCCTCCTTCTTGCCGTTGCTCAGCGTAACGCTGATCTTGCAGGAGTCGGCCAGTACTTGCACGCTTTCAACTTTCGAGCTGGTCTCGATCCGAATCTTGTTCTTGCGAAAAACGCGCTCCAGCTCCTTCGAGATCTCTTCGTCCTCCACCGGCACAATGCGCGGCAGCATCTCGAGAATCGTTACCTCGGTGTCGAACCGGTTGAAGATGGAAGCGAATTCCACCCCCACTGCGCCCGCCCCGATAATGGCCAGCGTCTTAGGAATCGTAGTCAGGTTCAGAATCTCGATGTTGGTCAGAATGCGATTGCCGTCGGCCTTCAAACCCGGCAGCATGCGCGCTTCCGAGCCCGTGGCCAGCAGAATGTTCTTGGCCTCGAGCGTCTGAGCCCCCTGCTCGCCGCGAACCTCCACCCGGCCGTTGCCCTTGAGCACGCCATAGCCCTTGATCCACTCGACCTTGTTCTTCTTCATGAGGAATTCGACGCCCTTGGCGTGCTTGGCGACGATTTTGTTCTTGCGGTCGATGACCTTGGGATAGTCGATGCGCGGCTTCTCGCACAGAATGCCCTCTTCGTCCGCGTGCACGAAGCGCTCCCAGACGTCCGCCGTATGCAGCAGCGCTTTGGTAGGAATGCAGCCCACGTGCAGGCACGTTCCCCCCAATTTCGGGTCCTTTTCGATGATCGCGGTCTTCAGTCCGTATTGCCCGGCGCGCACTGCCGCGGAGTAGCCGCCGGGACCGCTACCGATAACAATCAGATCGTAAGGCACTTTTTCCATTCTACATACACGTATCCGCAACCGCGCGGCGTTTGAAACGTCCCCTACAATTAGATGATGGTGCGCTTCCTCGCGGTTCTTCTCCTGCTTCTGCCCGTGCAAAGCGTCGCACAAACGCCCGCTCCGAAGGCCGGCCGGAAAGCTTCCGCCAAGAAAGCCAAGGCCGAGGTCACGCAATGGCCCATCGAAAGCTTGGCGGTGGAAGGGAACAAGAACTACACCAAAGAACAAATTCTTTCAGTGGCCGGCCTCAAGACAGGACAGCTTGCGGGGAAGAGCGATTTCGAAGCGGCGCGCGACCGCCTGGTGGCTACGGGGCGATTCGAAACCGTTGGATACCGCTTCGCACCCAACAAGGATTCGACGGGCTACGAGGCGTCTTTTCAGGTGGTGGAGGTCACCCCGCTGTATCTGGTGCAGTTCGCCGGATTACCAGTGAAAACGGCGGAGATCGATGCCTGGCTTAGATCGAAAGATCCGCTCTATGGCCCGCAGCTTCCCGCGACGGCCGAGCTGCTTGACCGGTACACCAAGCTGGTGCAGGAGTTCGTGACGGGGAAGAATGCCACCGAAAAGGTGGCGGGCAAGCTTCTGCCCACCGGACCGAACCAGTTCGCCATCGTTTTCCGCTCAGCCAAGCCGCTGCCAACGATCGCCCAGGTCACGTTCACCGGCAACCAGGTGCTGCCCTCCACGTTATTGCAGAACAAAATTTCGGAGGTGGCCATCGGCTTTCCCTACACCGAAGCCGGATTCCGCACGCTGCTGGATCACGCCATCCGGCCGCTATACGACGCGCGTGGCCGAGCCAGCGCGGCATTTCCGAAGATCACAGTGGACAAAGCAAAAGATGTAGACGGCTTGGCCGTGACCGTAGCGGTTACGGAAGGCCCGGAGTTCAAGCTGGGCGAGGTGGTGCTGGCCGGCAACTTCGCCGCGAAGAGCGTCGAGTTGCTCAAGATCGGAAAATTCAAGCCCGGAGAGGTCGCCAACTTCGACGAAATCGCGCAAGGCGTCGAGCGCATCAAGAAACGCCTGAACCGCCAGGGCTACATGCACGCGGGAACCACCATCGAGCGCGCCCTCAACGACAAAAACAAGACCGTGAACGTGACCATCCGCATCGACGAAGGCCCGCAGTTCAATTTCGGCCGCCTGACGATCGAAGGCCTCGATCTGAACGGCGAGGCCGCGATGAAGAAGCTATGGGGACTCAAGGAAGGTAAGCCCTTCGATGCCGACTATCCCGACTACTTCCTCGGCCGCGTGCGCGAGGAAGGCTATTTCGAAAATCTGCACAACACTAAAGCGGCGGTGAAGGTGGACGAGCCGAGCCACGTGGTGGATGTCACCTTGCAGTTTAAGTAAGCCCACGGTTCTTGGTTTTGTAGCCCTGCGCTACAAACTGCCGTCGTTGCGAAATCACTGGCTAAGCTTCCACAAAACATGCCGCAACATGCCCAATATTACCGGCGCATCGCGCGCATTCAGATCGAGCCGCCGCACCAGACGCCGCGTTTTGTTTTCCGCGGAGGTGGCCGTCACCGGATTGATGTATCCGCTCTTCCTCAGAACATCCAGCAGTAACCGCGTGATCTGCTCGGTATGGGCCGCCTTAGCAGGCTTGGACGCGCGCGGCGGAGCAGCCGGCGGATCCAGCTCGTTACGCGAAAGCTCGTACAAGCAGACTGCCACCGCCTGCCCCAGATTCATGGAGTGCTGCCGGTCGGCAGTGGCGATGCGCAGCAACCAGTGACAGTGCGCCATATCTTCATTGCCCAGGCCGAACTTCTCGGAGCCGAACAGCAGCGCGACCGGCGCCGAAAACATTTGCTCCCGGATCAACGGCGCGCCTTTCTCAAGCCGATGCAGCGTGTGCTCCAGTCCCCGGTGCCCGATCGAAGTCGTACCCACGACCAGCGCGCAATCCGTCACCGCCTGCGCGACCGACTTGAATTCCTCGGCCGCCTCCAGAATTTCGCGCGCCCCAATCGCCGACCGCGCCTCGCGGAACGCGACTTCGTAAGGATTCACCAAACGCAACCGCGAGAAGCCGAAGTTGAACATGGCTCGCGCCGCCGCTCCGATATTTAGCGGGTTGCGCGGAGAAACAAGGACCACGCGAAGATTGGAGTATGCGGCGGAAAAGTCCATGGGGCGGTTTCATTCTAGCGCCTCGGCGTCCGCGGGCAGCACTGCCCGCCGGAACATCATCGCAGAGCATGCAAGAAGTCGGCGAGTTCCGTTCCTGCTTGCCTCAAGACGCTTTGAAGGGTTCCCGGCGTGAGTGATCGATGCAAACGTCGCGGGGTAATTTCACGCTGGTACCAGGATGGGATCGCTCACGAAATGGAACCGGATGCGGCGGGGATCTGTGCCCTCATCGAAATACGCTGCTACTGCCTCGGCGACCTGGTACTGCAAGTCACGCACCAGCGCCGCCGGCCGGACGCCAAACCGGCTCACACTCCGCTCCTCTTAACTGCAACTCAATCAAAGCCACCGCTTTTGATTGATTCCCACAAAAAACAATTTACAGTTTAATTGTTTTGCGGTATTCTACTAACGCTCTGGCCAATCAATAATCCGCGCGACTATGGATATAGCCGCTCAGATCTCCTTGACTCGTGAGGAGATGGAACAGAGACGTCTGGAGGCAGCGCAGGAGCTGCTCAACGGCCTCTCTCAATCGAAGGTTGCCCGCAAATATTCCGTCAGCCGCACCACCGCTTCCAGGTGGTATCGCGCACTGGCAAACAAAGGGGTGGATTCTCTCAAGCGCCGCAAGGCTACCGGCAGGCCCAGCCGCCTGTCGCGGGAGCAACTGGATCGCGTGGCGCAGATCTATCACGACCGGCCCATGGCGTACGGTTTCGGGGACGATCACTGGACTACGGCGCGCATGGCTACCGTGATCGAGAGCCAGTTTGGAGTGCATTACGACCGCGATCACGTCGGCCGTCTTCTCTACAAACTGGGATTGCGCGAGCGCAAGCCGCGCGTGCGGCACGCGGCGCCTTACGCCGCCTCGCGGTACTCTCCGAACACAGATTTGAGCCGGCCGGAGATCTCGCCTAGCGTGGCATAGCCGGCGGCGGCGGCGAGGACCAGCGGCATCAGGTTCTCCTGGCCTCGCGCCGCTAGTTCCAGCCTTTCCAAGTGCTCGGCTACCAGTTTGTTGTCGCGTCCGGCGCGCAGTTGGCGCAGACGTTCGGTTTGTGCCGTCTCGATGGCCGGGTCGAGCCGGAACGTGGGAATTTTTCGCTCTTCCTCCATGCGGAAGCGGTTGACGCCCACGACGATGGCTTCGCCGCGCTCAACGCCTTTCTGGTGTTCGAAGGCTGCGTTGTGGATCTCGCCCTGTATGAAGCCGGTCTCGATGCCTTTCAGGGTGCCCCCCAGGGCGTCGATGCGCTCGAGATACTGGCGCGCGCCGCGCTCGATCAAATCGGTGAGAGTTTCTATGTAGTCGCTGCCGCCCACGGGATCGGCGGTGTTGGTGACGCCGCTCTCGTAAGCCATGATTTGCTGCGTGCGCAGCGCCAGGCGCGCCGAATCCTCCATGGGCAGCGAGAGGGCTTCGTCGCGCGAGTTGGTGTGCAGCGATTGAACGCCGCCCAGCACCGCCGCCAGCGCCTCGATCGAAGTACGGATCACGTTGACATCGGGCTGCTGCGCGGTCAGTGTCGAACCGGCCGTTTGCACATGAAAGCGCAGCATCATGGATTTCGGGTTCCTGGCGCCGAAGCGGTCGCGCATCAGATGCGCATAGAGCCGTCGGGCTGCCCTGTACTTGGCGATCTCTTCGAAAAAATTACTGTGGGCGTTGAAGAAAAACGAAAGCCGGGGCGCGAAATCATCGATGGCGAGACCAGCCTGCAGCGCCGCTTCGATGTACGCGATGGCATTGGCAAAGGTGAAGGCGACTTCCTGGACCGCCGTCGAGCCGGCTTCGCGGATGTGGTAACCGCTGATGGAGATGGTGTTCCACTCCGGCAGTTCGCGACCTGCCCAGGCAAACATGTCGGTCACAATGCGCATGGATGCCCGGGGCGGATAGATATACGTGCCGCGCGCGATGTACTCCTTGAGGATGTCGTTCTGAACGGTGCCGGAAAGTTTCCGCACATCCGCGCCCTGGCGCCGCGCCACCAGCACGTAGAAAGCGAGCAGGATAGCTGCCGTCGAGTTGATGGTCATGGACGTCGAGACTTTGTCCAGCGGGATGGCGTCGAACAGGCGCTCCATGTCGGCCAGCGAGGAAATGGCCACGCCGGTTCGGCCCACCTCGCCAGCCGCCAGCGGATGGTCCGAATCCATCCCCATCTGGGTGGGGAGGTCGAAGGCGACCGAGAGACCGGTGGTACCTTGCGAGAGCAGGTACCGGTAACGCTTGTTACTTTCCTCGGCGCTGCCGAAGCCGGCGTACTGGCGCATGGTCCAGAGGCGGCTGCGGTACATGTCGGGATAGATGCCGCGAGTGTACGGAAACTCGCCGGGGTTGCCCAGGTCGTGGCTCACGAGCGTGAAATTTTGCGCGCCCGGCGAAAGCAGGAAATACCGTATCCGGCCATGATGGCGACGAACGCCACGGTCAGGATAAGCCGCGGGATGCTCCCTTGGCCTGAGTCCAGTTCACGGAGCGTACGGATGCCGGAGGGAATCGGCCACACGGCCAGTACCAGGAAAAGGAAGCCGATGACTTCGTGCCACAGGGTACGGGCCGGCCGAATGAACGCCGGCAAGAGATGACGGGCCAACTGATATCCTTGGTGAATCATGCTGGGTTTGGCCACCTATCCATGGTAGCAAAGGGGTTGTGCGGAGTGCCCGTAACGGCCGGAGGCAGAAAGCGTATGGTCTGTAAAGTGCTCAGACCATTAATGTGCCGCCAAGTTTTGGCCGATAAAGAACTTGTGGAGCGTTCGCCGGTCCACTACAATCTAAAACGGGCAGTGGGCTACCGGCGCACTGACTTTTATGCAGGAATCGGCAACGTTTTGATGGCTTGGCGCATCGAGAGAGTAGAGGTGTCCTCCGGGCTGAATAGCTTCGGAGAAAGGGGCTGATTTTGGAAGAGCGTCTCAAGATGTTAATGCAGGAACTCGGCAACGCGATTAACGATTCCTTATCGGACTCGGATCGCATCGCTGAAGCCATCGGCGAGATCAAGCAGGCCGGTTACGACGTGTTCCTGGTGCTCGAGGCTACCATCGGTTTTAACAAACGTGAAGACAGCGACGATGCAGACGATACCGTGGATTCAGAAAGCCGCCCTGAAGTGAAACGCACCTTCGAATCCACTGGAAAGATCAAGTTCACTTCCCAGGATCAACGTTTCCTGCGTGCGCTCAAGATCGCTGTCGACGAAGACTTGAAGTAGAACTGGTTCGGCCGATGGAACTTCAATCGAGCAATCGCTGATACACGTTCCAAGTCTGTTCCGCCGCCTTCTCCCAAGTGAATTCGCCTGCCCGTTCGAGGCCTCGTCGGGCTAGTTCCGCCGCCAGCGCCGCGTCGCGCATCAACTGCAGCAAGGCCGTATACATGGCGTCCACGTCCTCCGGGTCCACCAACAGCGCCGCGTCTCCACAGACTTCAGGCAATGCCGCACGATTCGCGGCTACTACCGGCGTTCCCGCTGCCATCGCTTCCAGAACCGGCATACCGAAGCCTTCATCGAGAGATGGAAAAGCGAAGATGCGTGCGCGCGCGTACCACCGGGCCAGCTCTTCGCCGGAAATATATCCGAGCACCTGAATGTCGGTGCGCCTCGGGCTGCACTCGATGCGCGCCAGAATCTCCTCGGCGCCATAGCCGGCGGATCCAGCCAGCACCAGCTTCCAGCCGGGCGGCGTCCGCTCGAACGCCTGTACCAACCGCGCGATGTTTTTGCGGCGCTGGAGCGCACCCACGTTCAGTACTACGTTTTCTCGAGCTGCCGGGATGGCGAGTGGAGTCCGGTTCGCGCCGTGATGTACCACGTGGAGCCGAGCCCGCTCGACCCCCAGCAGCTGCTCCACCTGGCGCGCGGTGAATTCGGAAACCGCGATGATGGCATCCGATTCGGCGGCGGCATGGCGTGCTTGCTCGGCAAAACGGCGGCGGAATTCGGGGGTGGAATAATCGCCCGTGAGCACGAACAAGTCGTGAAAGGTGGAAACCGCTCTCCGGAACCGGATCTTCGGCAGCCGCTGGTTCAAACCGTGGAAGAATTCGCGACGCCGGGGAAAGAGCGGTTCCCAGAGCAACGCGCGGTCGCAATTAGCCGGAAGAGGCGCGGTGAACGAGCGCCGGTAGCGATGCGGCCGGTAGCAGAATTCGAAGCGCTGCTCGGGATGAGCGGCGGCTAGCGCGCGCAGCAGCTCGCGCGAATACACCCCTACTCCTGAGAGATTTTCTCCCACGCTGTAGGTTGCATCGAGCGCGATTGTCAACTGTCCAGGCGGTACTCTTTCAGTTTTCGATAGAGAGTGGTGCGGCCGATGCCGAGCAGATAGGCGGCCATGACGCGATCGCCCTTGGTGTACTCGAGAGCGTCGCGGATGGCGCGTTTCTCCATCTCCGTCAAAGGAATGATACCTGATTGCGCCGTCGCGCGAACGGGTTCGGCTCCGGAAGCGGCCACGGCCGCCACGGAGAGAGCTTGCGAGCCCTGGGCCTCCCGGTGGGTTTGCAACGCCGAAGGCAGATCGTGGATATGCAGCAGCGGCCCGGAGTTCATGGCCACCATGCGCTCGATGCAGTTTTGCAGTTCGCGGACATTGCCCGGCCAGTCGTAGGACAGAAGCGTTTCCATGACTTCGTTGGTGAGCGTGCGTTTGGAACCCAGGCGCTCCAGGAAGCGCTCGATCAGCAGCGGAATATCCCCGCGTCGCTCGCGCAACGGCGGCAAACGCAAAGTCACGACGTTGAGCCGGTAGAACAGATCGTGACGGAAGTTTTTCTGCTCAATTTCGCGGACCAGATCGCGATGGGTGGCGGCGATCACGCGGATTTCCACCTTGCGCGTCGAGAGCGAGCCCACCGCGCGGAATTCGCGTTCCTGCAGCAGGCGCAGCAGTTTGACCTGCATCTCGACCGGCAGGTCGCCAATCTCATCGAAGAACGCCGTGCCGCCGTCCGCCAGCTCGATGAGTCCGCGCTTGGTATCCGCCGCCCCGGTGAACGCGCCGCGCACGTGCCCGAACAACTCGCTCTCCATGAGCGGACCCACCAAAGAGCCGCAGTCGATGGGAATGAAGTGACCCATGCCGCCGCCATTGTGGATAGCCCGCGCGATGACCTCCTTGCCCGTGCCGCTTTCGCCTAGCAGCAGCACTGCGGATCGGGAATGCGCGAGCTTTTCGATATGCCGGCGGATCTGACAGATCGCCGGCGACTCCCC
>JBGPKX010000232.1:0-9890 GCA_041486185.1 Bryobacteraceae bacterium
CGTCCAGCAGCGTGACTTTGGCGCCGCTGCGCAGCAGGTGGAGAGCCGTCCAGCCGCCGAATGCGCCGGCGCCGATGACGGCTATGTGAGATTGTCGATTGGGCGAAGCGAACGCAGTAGGCATAGTAAGAGCGGCGGCTTTTAGGAGCGAGCGCCGTTGGATTGTACGAGTCAAGCCTGGATTATAAACTGTGGCGCAATGCCAGCGGCGCAGCAACGCGAGCCGGGATCAGCGCGCTGTGCCCAGAGGCGCCCGGGGCGTTACTCGATGGTTACCTTCACGGGCTGTTCGATCAACTTGGGCTCTTTACCGCCCGTCAGCACCATCAGCGCGAAGCGGCCGGCCGTGACTTTGTCCGGAACTTTGAATTTGATAGCCGTAGGTCCCTGCTCGGTCATCTGCACTTTCGTGTCTTTCTTGCCGTCCGTCAGATACAGCTCCACCACTTCACCTTTATCCAGATGCTCCCCGCTCACGGTCAGAACGTCGCCCGCTTTGGCGCTGTCCGGTTCAACGCCAGTCATGCGCGGCATCGCCTGTTGCGCGTACAGAGCGATCGCGGCCAGAGCCGTCAACGGCGTAATAAAAGACAGTTTCATCTGATTTCCCGTCCTTGTACCTACATCCTATGCCTGAGGATCTTGAATATCAATAGCAAATCAAACGCGCGCTGGAACTGAGAGTGCCGCAGACACGAACGGTAGCGCGGCAGCGGTTGCCAGAGACTGCTGTTGTAAGATGGTGTTTCGCTCACATGATCTCGCGCGACGAAGCCCTCGATCTGCTCCGCTCCGACGATTTGATCGGCATCGGCATGGCGGCCGACGCGGTGCGGCGCAAGCTCCACCCGGAAGGCGTAGTCTCCTACATCATCGACCGCAATATCAACTACACCAACTTCTGCACGGAATATTGCAGTTTCTGCGCTTTTTACCGGCCCATGGGGCACGCCGAAGGCTACGTGCTCCCCAAAGAGGTTATCTTCGATAAAATTCAGGAGACGATCGACCTGGGCGGCACGGGCATCCTGATGCAGGGCGGCCTACATCCCGATCTCAAGATCGAGTGGTACGAAGATCTGCTGCGGTCCATCAAACAGCGCTTCGAGATCCACTGCCACTGTTTCTCGGCGCCCGAGATCACCAACATCGCCGACGTCAGCGGGCTCTCGATTCGCGATACCATCGCGCGCCTGCGGGACGCCGGGCTCGATTCCATTCCGGGCGGCGGCGCGGAGATCCTGGACGACGCCGTGCGCCATCGCATCAGCCGGCTCAAGTGTTCGACGCAAGACTGGATCGACGTGCACCGCGCCGGGCACTCGCTCGGCATGCGCACCACCGCCACCATGATGTTCGGCTGCGGCGAGACCTTCGAGCAGCGCATTAACCATCTGGAGATCGTGCGGCAGATCCAGGAAGATACCGGCGGTTTCACGGCCTTCATCCCCTGGACCTTTCAGCGCGAAAACACGTCGCTCGGGCGCTTCGTCAAAGAAGAGGCGACGGCGGTCGAATACCTGCAGATGCTGGCGCTCTCGCGCATTTATCTCGACAACATCGAGAACGTCCAGTCGTCATGGGTAACGCCAGGGCTCAAGACCTGCCAGCTCGGCCTGCGCTTCGGCGGCAACGACGTCGGCAGCATCATGATTGAAGAAAACGTCGTCTCCGCCGCCGGCGCCCACCACCGGGCTTCGGAAGAAGAGCTGCGGCGCATGATCCGCGATGCGGGATTCGTCCCAAAACAGCGCGATACGCTGTACCGCACCTATTTTCTGAATTGAAAATTGGTTTCGCTCGCGTTGCCGGCTAGGGGTCAGGTCAATTTTTGATCTTGCGCCGCTTCGTGAGGCGCAAACCGGCAAGGCCCAGGCAGAGCAGTGAGAGCGTCCCTGGCTCCGGGACGGCTGCCGTAGCGGTGAATTCGCCTATGTATAGAGGTCGTGTTGACCCGACGGTAGTGGGCTCATAAATGGCGTCGATAGTAAAGGCGCCTAAGTTGGTATCGATCGGAGCTGGACTTCCGCATGCCCCAAAAAATATCGAGCCACCAAATAGATTGCACGAATAGACCGCTGCAAGAATATCTACAGAGCCATCCGCGTGGAACGGAGTAGCGAATGGCGCTTGCGCCTGAGCATAAGCCAAAGTCAGATCATACCCAGCCCAATAATCAGAGGTAGAACCAGGGAAGACATTGTAATTGCTGATAGCTGCCGGATATAGGGGCTGCAGCTGCGTAACGTCGAAGCCGGAGGCCCCGATGCCCCCCGGAACGAAACCAAATCCGACGCCTTGGTTCCTATGATCTATGCTGACGACAATCTGATTCGCGGCGAAATCAGCGCTCGCCAGGACTCCGCCGGGACCCTTGACAGTTACGCTCGCATCGCCCTGGTAGATAGCCGAATACGTTAGTATCGATCCAGGTCCGTCCGGAATTGATCCAGACACGACATTGATATCGTCGCCTGTAAACGTGAACACCACCTGATCGTCGGCGTACGTTTGAGACCCGATTTGCACGGGCGCGGTGGGTATCGTGAGCTCATATTTGATCGACTCCGCGCCGGCACGCACTGCCAATCCAAATACTGCACAAACCAAGAACAACATGAGTCTGGAATACCGTTTTTGCACCGAAGACATACCGAATCCTTTGTAAGTAGATTGACCGATCATCACAGTGCGCACTCCTTCGTAGCATCGTGCCTCGTCCGAGATGTCGTCGTCATTGTGATTCCTATTGTGATCCATGGTTCCGCGAGCGTTCCAGCCATCTCCGCAAGCCGGCTCTCCGCGCATCACAATTTCCCCAGCGCCACGCCAATGGTCTGCACGATGGTATCCGCCTGCTCGCGATTGAGGATTAGCGGCGGCGACAGGATCAGCACGTTGCAGTAGCCGGGAACCGAATCGTTGTTGCGCCCTACCAGCACGCCGGCTTCGCGCATCTCGCGCTGCAATTGTGCCATGCGGGCTTCGGGCAGTGGCGTCTTGTCGGCGCCGGTAACGATCTCGAGGCCAATCAGCAGCCCGCATCCACGAATCTCGCCTACCGAGGGTGACCGTATCTCGCGCAGCTTCTGAATCAGGTAAGCGCCCACCTCCGCCGAGTTTTCCCACAACCGCTCGCGCGTCAGGATGTCCAGGTTGGCCAAACCTGCCGCGCAGGAGCTCGGATGCCCGCCGAACGTGCTCACTTGCGTGAATTTGGCGTCGCTCTCCGGCGCGCCGTGGAAGGCTTCGAAGACGTGTTCGGAAGCCACCGTCGCGCCCAACGGCAGGTACGCTGACGTTAGACCTTTCGCGAATGTCAGAATGTCCGGCCGGATGCCTGCCAGCTCGAAGCCGAAGAGTTTTCCCGTGCGGCCGAAGCCGGTGATCACTTCATCGATGATGAGCAGTACGCCGTACCGGTCGCAGATGGCCCGCAGCCGCTCCAGATAGCCTTCGGGAGGCGGAAAAATGCCGCCACCGCCGATCACCGGCTCGGCAATCACGGCGGCCACCGTCTCCGGACCCTCCATGCGGATCACGCGCTCGATCTCGTCGGCGCATCCCAGCGTGCAGCCCGGCTGTGACGAACAGAAGGAACAGCGGTAGGGGTCCGGCGGCGCCACGTGCAGAAAGCCCGGCACCAGCGGCTCAAACGCCGCGCGCCGCGGGCTCTGACCGGTAGCCGATAGCGCGCCCATGGTGAAGCCATGGTAGCCGCGATGACGCGCGATAATCTTGTAGCGGTTCTCGCCCGGGTGCATGCGCCGCGCGCATTGCCGCGCCATCTTGAGCGCAGTCTCCACCGCCTCGGAGCCGCTATTCGAAAAGAAGACACGGTCGATCCCGCGCGGCAGCAGGCCCGCCAGACGCGCAGCCAGGCGCGCCGCGGGGCCGTGCGACTGAGTGAGTGGATAGTACGGAAGTTGCGCCATCTGTGCTGCCACGGCGTCTACAATCTCGCGGCGCCCATATCCCACGTTCACGCAGAACAGGCCGGCCATGCCATCCAGATAGCGGCGGCCGTCGGCATCAATGACGTAACAGCCCTCGGCGCTGACCACCTCCAGTGGCGGCCGGGCCTCGAGGCCGCGGTGCTGCAGATTTCCGTGCCAGAGGTGTTTCAGATCGAGTTCGCGATTTGCGGAGGTGACAGCTTGTGCCATGGCGACGATTGTACTGAAAAATACCCCCCCACGGCGAGATGCGATTGAAACGCCGGCCGGCTTTGCGTCACTATTTTATGGCAGTCGGAAAAATGAACACTTTCGTGATCCGTGACGCGCAAGCCGGGTCAGCCCCTGCGGAATCACCCAAAATGAACGATCGGCGTCACCTGGAACAATACCTGGAGCTGCTGCTCGGGCCCAGGGACGAGGTGTCGGTGTTCGATTCCGACGAATCCAGGCGCACCGCGTGGCGAGACCACGCGGCGGAGTTGATGCCCATGGTCGACCCGGGCTCGCGCCCGTGGGCCTGGTGGAGCTATGATGCTCCCGAACCCATGCTGCCGCGAGAGCCTGAACTTGCCTACCTCTCCCGCTGCGGCCTGCTCACCGACGCCGAGCGAACGCGCCTCGAGCGCGCCGGAATTCAACTGCCGTTACACGCCACGCGGAAACCGTAATCCGCATATTGAAAGTGTGGAGGAATACTCGAGCGCGCGGCGCAGCGGCTCACTTTGATCTGGTGCCTCCACGACCCGCCTCGCGAAGCGCGTCTCTCGCCAGTAGCGGGGCCTTGCGGATTGCGCTCCGGTGAGACCGCGTAATAGTCCTTCTGAAACCAGTCCGCGCACCACTCGTGCACATTCTCGCCCAGCTCGTAAAAACCCCACGCATTGGGCGCACCACCGCCCGCCGGCAGCGTGCCTTTGACTTCCCCGCCCCAGCGGCGGATGTAGTCCGCATGTTCGTGAGGCGCCTGATCGCCCCAGGTGTAGAGTGCGCCCTCGCATCCGGCGCGCGCGGCGCGCTCCCATTCGGCCTCCGTTGGCAGCCGGTAGGTTTTGCCGGTGGCATGGCTCAGCCAGTCGCAATATTCTACCGCTTCTAACCAGCTCACTGCCGCGACCGGCTGGTCGGGGTGGTTGAAGTCCGGATGGTCCCAGAAGGGTGGCGCAGGGTGGCCCGTGGATTCGAGAAACGCGCGGTAATCGCGATTGCGCAGCGGAAAGATCGCAAGCCGGAAATCGTCCACCCAGACGCGATGCACCGGCCGCTCCTCATCGCGGCCCCGCTCGCATCCCATCATGAAATACCCGCCTGGAACTGGAAGGCAAACCGGCTCTTGGATTCCCGCCCTCAGAGGCTCCTGACTCGTGACTTTCCGGCTCCTGCCCTTCAGTTCTCGATGGAGAGCTTCTTCATTTTATACAGAAGCGCTTTGTAGTCGATGTTCAGGATCTGCGCGGCTTGCTTGCGGTTCCAGCGGGTGGAATTCAACGCCGCCAGGATGGCGTCGGTCTCGGCCTGTTCTTTGGCCTTGTTGACCTGCCTCAAAATGGGCGTGGCGGGCGGCTCCTCATAATCCATCACGGCGGTTGTGCCGGCGGCGGCAACTTTGAGACGCGACGGCGTAATCGACGGCGCCGCCCGGCGAAGCGTCTTCGATCGCAGGTCGTCCGCGATCATGTCCGCGTCCCGAATCACGAGGTACTTCCGCATGACGTTTTCCAGTTCGCGAATGTTGCCCGGCCAGTGATGCGCAAGAAGCGCCTGGTGCAGCGCGGGGGTGACAGCAAGCGGAGCCATGCCGGGCCGCGCGTGCTTCTTCAGAAAGAACTCGGCCAAGGCCAGGATTTCGTCCTGGCGTTCGCGCAACGGTGGCACCGGAATCGTCACCACATTCAACCGGTAGTACAAATCTTCCCGGAACCTACCCTCGGCGATGGCTTTTTCAAGATCGCAGTGCGTGGCGGCAATTACGCGCACGTCCACGTGAATCGTTTCCTTGCCGCCCAAGCGCTGGAATTCCTGGTCTTGAAGGACCTGCAGCAATTTCGCCTGCAGCTTGAAATCCATGTCGCCAATTTCGTCCAGCAACAGAGTTCCGCCGTCGGCCATCTCGAACATGCCTGGCTTCTTCTGAAACGCGCCGGTGAACGCCCCGCGTTCATAACCAAACAGCTCGCTCTCCACCAGCTCAGACGGCAGGGCGGCGCAATTGAGCTTCAGGAAAATCTTGCTGGCACGCGGCGACTGGGCGCACAATTGGCGCGCGACCACTTCTTTGCCGGCGCCCGTCTCGCCTTGAATCAGTACCGGCACTTCGGAAGAGCCGATCTGCTTTAACAGTGGTTCGACAGCCTTTACCCGCACCACCGCCGTGTCGTTGCCGCTGGCCTTGAGCGCCGGCTGGTCCATCACCGGCGGCTTGCCGTGCCCGTTGAGCGCTCCGGTGCCCAGAGCCTTTTCGATGGCGCTGCACAGGTCCTCATGGCTGACCGGCTTGGGAATGAAATCAGTGGCGCCGCTCTTCATGGCTTCCACGACTTTCAGCGGCGAAGAAGCCCCCGAGAGCATGATGATGGGAAGGTCCCGGTCCATCTTGCGAATATCCCGCAAGGTTTCCAGACCGTCCTTGCGCGGCATCATGATATCGAGCAGCACCAGCGAGATCCGGTCCCGGTCCCGCTCCAGGCACGTCAGCACTTCTTCTCCGTCTTGCGCCGACTCGATCGAGTATCCGTGGCATCGCAGCGCCATCTCCAGATAACTCCGGACCTCGAGTTCATCCTCTCCTAACAGAATGGTTCGGCCGTTTTTCACTGTCTGCATCGCTCCCCCGAGATATCGCAAAACTAGGCTCCCGCCTGCAGTACTTGATGAGGCGGTTCGCCCATTAGTGCCAGTTGGGCTTCCTGCTGGACGTACGGAAGTACAAATGAGAATGTCGAGCCGTCGTCGCGGGATTCAGCCCAAACTTGACCTTGATGTGCATTGAGGACGAACTTACAAATCGCCAGTCCCAGCCCTCCTCCCGACCGGTCCTGACCGCCCGAATACGAAGTGTATTCTTCAAATATCTTTTCCAGGTTTTCCAAGGGTACGCCCGGCCCGGAATCGCAAATATCGACGCGAAACGAATTTGGCGCTTGTAGTCTGGAGGTCCGGCGCTCACCGCTGGAAAATGTGGCTTTTAACTTAGCCCGCCGCTCCCAGAAGAAAGGATAACCTCTAACTTCGATCGTGCCCTGTTTAGGCGTGAACTTACAAGCATTATCCAGAAGGTTGATCAGCACCTGCTCGATCTGCTCCCGATCGAAATACAATGCCTCGGCGGAGTGCATCATGTGCAGGCTTAGGCGAATATGCTTGGCTTCGCTGAAGGGCGCGATCTCGTGCATGGCCTGCTCGATGCATGCGCCTATGTCGCCCTTCTGCAGGTCGGGCCGCTTCTCGATCTGCCGACCCACACTCAACTGGAACATGGCGGTCGCCATCCGCGACAAGCGCTTGATGGAATGCTGCATCCGCTCCAGAACTTCCTGCTGCTCTTCGCTGATCGGTCCCAGTTGCTGGCCCAGGATCAGTCCGCAATAACCGTCGATCGCGGTCAGCGGCGCGCGGAAGTCGTGCACCGCGCGCGCCAGAAAATTGGTGCGGTCCTGGTCGTATTCCTGCAGCTTCAGATTGGCATGTAGCAGGCACTGCAGAATCTCGTCGCGATCCGCGCGCAGCGAATCGACGTTGGTGGAGCGGTTCCGCTCGTGGCGCGCCACCGCATGCTCGAGAAATGCGCGCAGCGTGGCCTTGTTCACCGGTTTCAGCAATATCGCCATGGCGGCCATCGGCAAAAGCTCGACCAACGCAGCCATCTTCTTGCGCGAAACCAGAAAGATGTTCTTCCGCTCCTGCTCGAAGTCCAGTTCGCGCGGCAGCGGCACATCCGAGTCGCAGTCCCAAATGCACAGGTCCGGAGCGACATCACCGTCCGGAACAGCGCCGACGCTCAACGTCCAGTCGTTGCCGCGAAATCCCGCCAGCGTCTCACGACACAGCTTATTGAGCGTCTTGTCCTTGGAAACTAACTGTATGTGCATGCGGCGCGTTACCTATGGCAAACACTTAACTTAAGATGACAGCAGAATAGCGCAATCCTGATTTTTGTCAAGTTTTTCCAATCGGGACTCCAAACTTTTTCCCTTGCCACTACTCTAGCTATAAACAGGATTCCCTTGAACTTCAAGTCCGGTAAATCCCCTACTAGCGTCAGGATTTTTCCGAAAATTTTGGATTTGTCCGCCCAAGCTGAGGCAGGTCTGTCAGTTGCGCTCCTAAGGTGTATAGGACAACACTGACCATATAGGACCTTAGTATAGTTTGACAGAGAGCCGCGATTTGGGATTTTAGCCCAAAATCGACTGGCTCTAAAAATGCACAGCAGTTGCGCGAGCAGTTGCTCGGCATCGTGGCACTCGCAACGACGCGCCGGCTGCGATGAGTAACTGTCGGGACAGAGTATAACCTCCCAACAAAACGGCTCAGCACGTTGCGTCGGCAAGTGCGAAATTCACGGAGAAGAGTTTGGTAGCCAAACTGTAAGCCTATTTACCGTTCGGGGAAGAGACGCCAATGGCCGTATCGGAAGAACGCCGCAAGCGCAAACGAATCGCACTGCATTGGCCTATCCGTTTGTTCCGCGAGCATCGTAATCCGTCGGTTGAAAGTACCACGGAAAACCTTACAAGCAATGGCTTTTACTGTGTATCCAGGGAGCCTTTTGATATCGGCGAACGCCTCGAATGCATCATTTCTATTCCAGCCGGCAGTTTTGGCTATTCCGATTCGCCCATCTGTCTGCAATGCCGCGTCCGTGTCACACGCGTGGAGGGCCAGAGCGACGGATTCGGTTTGGGCTGTTATATCGAAGATTACGATCTACTTAGCAATGCCAGAGCAGCGCGGCGGAGTGCGATGCCCTCGGAACCGCTTATTTGACAAAGAAGTTGGCAACTGGTTTCCCAAAATCTTATACTCGAAGAAAGAGATTTTCCTAAAATGAGCTGCAAGAAATGAGCTGCAAGAATTGGATGCGCGTACCCCGGCGCGAAAGTGCGATCTCGTGCCGAGTTGCAGCACCCCTTGCAGGCGCGCTCCGGCTCAGCCTGTTCCTGTTGGCCGGCTTCGCGCTGGTTTCCTCCGCTCAGACGACCGGCGCCCAAAGCGCCGCCACCGCACCCGCTGGTGCCGTTCCCACGCCAGAGAAGACGGCCCTGCAAAACGTCACTACGCCGCCGGGATACCGTATCGGCGCCGGTGACGAGCTGTCGATCAATGTCTGGAAGGAACCCGAGGCTTCGGTCCAAAGTGTGGTGGTCCGACCGGATGGAAAGGTTACGCTGCCTTTGGTCAAAGAGGTGGACGTGCTTGACCTGACGCCCTCGGAATTAGAGAAGGTCCTGGTCGCCAAGCTCAGTGGCGGCTTTATTAATAACCCTGATGTGACCGTGGTGGTGCGCCAGATCCGTAGCAAGAAGGCTTACCTGGTCGGTGCCGTAAACAAGGTAGGCCCGGTCGCGCTGATGTCCAACATGACTGTTTTGCAGGTCCTGGCCGAAGCCGGCGGCCTCAGCGATTACGCAAAAAGGGGCAAAATCTACATTCTGCGCTCGGAACACGGGAAACAAGTCAAGATCCCGTTCAATTATGATGCTGTCATCAGGGGTGAGCACATGGAGCAGAACATTCCGGTGTTTCCCGACGATACCATCGTGGTGCCCCATTAACAGGCGCACTTGGCGCTTGGTCCTGATGTTGGTCCCAGCCAGTATTGCAGACTTTTAGACAATCTTTTGCACATTATGTGCACTGATCCGGACTTCGGATTCTATCCCCTCCAAACTGGCAGCTTAGCCAAATCGCACCGTGGTGTGGAACGAAAGGTGC
>JBGPKX010000233.1:0-9888 GCA_041486185.1 Bryobacteraceae bacterium
GCTATGGCGGCCGTGACGTACTGAGGCGGCTGGACGCAGAACCGTTTCTTCGATTCCCACAGCCGCCGGGCAACACCACTCCAGCGGGGTTCCTCCGTGCCTCGATCGACAGCGATCAACGCGTCCGCGCGGTCCAGATAGACTAGGCTGGTCTGCTTGAAGTCCTCGGCGGCGAAATCCACCACTGCCAAGTAAACATCCGGTTTGAAAAACTGCAGAATGCTGTTGGATTCGATGATGGCGTGCCGGCTGGCATCCAGAATGCTGCGAATCTCCGGCACGGCGTGGGCAAGTTGTCCCACGGCCGTCCGCACCCAATAGGACCGTTGGGCGCCCGCGGCAAGATAGCGGCCGCTATCCGTCCCGCTCGTCCGGTCCGTTTCTTCTGAGATTGCGCATGGATGCTCAGGATCAGGGATCGCGCACTGGCACGACTCCCCGTCGCTCGAGCAAACGCCGTGGCCGTACTGCGTGATCTTGATGGCCGTCCAGTTCAGCTCCGGCAGCGCGGCGATCAAACCCGCCACCACCGAAGTTTTCCCGATATTGCGCGTGTGCCCGCCGACCACCACCAGCATCAGGTCTTAGCTTTCTCTAGCTCGGCCAGCCGCCGCTTCAGTTCGGCGAGCTCGTCTCGCATAGCCGGCAGACGTGCCAGGTTGGCGAGCTGCTCCAGGTGTTGCTTGAGCGGCCGCGCCGGTGTGCCCCACATGACCTGGCCGGCGCGCACGATCTTGGAAGTCAGGATACCGCAGCCGGAGCCCAGGACCGCGTGCGATTCGATGCGCGCTTTATCGCCGATTCCCACCTGCCCGCCGATTACCGCGTAATCGTCCACGACCACGCCTCCGGAGAGCCCGGTTTGCGCCGCTACCACCACATGCCGCCCAATTCGGCAGTTGTGTCCCACATGCACCATGTTATCGAGCTTGCTGCCCTCGCCGATGTGCGTGGTCCCCAGAGCCGCACGGTCTATGCACGAATTAGCACCGATCTCGACCGAGTCGCCGATCTCCACGCGGCCGATCTGGGGGAATTTCTGGTAGCGCTCGCCGTCCAGCACAAAGCCGAAACCATCGGCGCCGATGACGCAGCCGGAGTGCAGAATCACTCGGTTGCCGATGTCTACGTCATCGTAAATCGTGACATGTGCGTGTAGCGTGCTGTCATGGCCGATCTGCACACGCCGCCCGATAGCGCAGCCCGCGCCGATGCGGCAGTTGGCTTCGATGCGCGAGCCCTCGCTGACGCTCACGTGCGGCCCCACCTCCACGCCCTCACCGATTTCCGCTTGCGGACTGATAGCCGCGGTGGGATGGATGCCCGGCCGGTGCGGAGCCGGTGGGATCAGGCGGCTTACTGCGCGCGCGAAAGCCGTGCGCGGCGCGCTGGCGCGAATTACCGTCCTGCCCGGGGGAAACTCGGCTGGCACAATCAGGCACCCCGCGGCTGATGCCTGGGCTTGCACCGCTGCCTTCATGCTGGAGACGAATGATAGGTCCTGCTCCCCGGCGGTTTCTACCGATTTGACGCCCGAGATTTCTCTTTCGCCGTCGCCTTCGAATGTCGCGCCGAGCCACTCGGCCAATTCCCTGACACGCATGTCTAACACTGTATCGCGCGACCGCTCCGGAGGTGCGGTATAAAAGGAGGAGTCCCCATGAGCCGGAAAAAATCCAGAAAATCGGCGGCGCCGGCCGTGCGCGCGCCAGCGTCGGGCATTAAGCCCAAGGCGGCGCCTGATTCTTTCTCGCGCGGCATCGCGGAGTGGATGTTCAACTTCGTCATTCTCATCTTCGCCACCAGCACCATCGCTCAACCGTTCGTCATACCGACCTCGTCCATGGAAGATAACCTGCTCGTGGGCGATCACCTCATCGTCGATCGCATGGCGTATGCGCCGGCAGGGCCGCTCACGCGCCATCTGCTGCCTTACGAACCGTTGACGCGTGGCGACATCATCGTCTTCCGGTATCCGCTGAATATCAAGGAAGACTACGTGAAGCGCGTGATTGGCGTTCCGGGTGACCACATTCGCATTGTGGACAAACAGCTCTATCTCAACGGCAAGAAGCTGGACGAGCCGTACAAGTATCACAAGACCTCCTACATTCTTGCGGCCCGTGACAGTTTTCCTGGCACGCCGCGGCACGGAATGCGGCCATCGGCGATCGACATGCTGGAGCATCACGTGGTGGACGGCGAGTTGGTTGTGCCGGCGGGACAGTACTTTGCCATGGGTGATAACCGCGACAATTCAGACGACAGCCGCTTCTGGGGATTCGTGCCGCGCGAGAACATCAAGGGCAAGCCCCTGCTGGTGTACTGGTCGTACGAAGCCGACACCGAGGATCTGGTGGGCTTCACCGTCGGGCACTTCGTCGACCTCGTGCAACACTTTTTCACGAAGACCCGCTGGCGCAGGACGTTCATGCTGATTCACGGGTACCCGATCGGGTGAGCCGCGCTTGCGCGCGGGCAATACTTCGCATTGCGGACGGGGCGACGCGGAGAGGAGCGGCACGGCGCCTCCGTTGGCCAGAAAGCCCTATTCATATCGCAGCGCGTCAATCGGATCGAGTAGCGCCGCTTTCCTCGCAGGGTAGTATCCAAAAAAAATACCGATCAACGCAGAAAATACGAAAGCGAGCAGGATCGCGCCGGGACTGATGAGGGTGTTCCACTTGGCGAAGTAGGAGACGACGTACGACCCGCTTGCGCCCAGAACGATGCCCACAATTCCGCCCAGCAGCGCCAGCGTAACGGCCTCCACCAGAAACTGCGTGAGAATGTCTTTAGTTTTTGCGCCGATGGCCAGGCGCAGGCCGATTTCGCGCGTGCGCTCGGTGACCGAAACCAGCATGATGTTCATAATGCCGATGCCGCCCACCAGTAATGACACGGACGCGATCGCGCCCAGCAATATGGACATCACCCGCGCCGACGTTTCCTGCGCGGCGAAAACTTCTTCCAGATTGCGCACAGTGAAGTCGTCATCCTGCTCCGCTTGCAAGTGGTGGCGCTGGCGAAGCAGTTCACGCACCTCCAGCTCGGCTTCCTGCATCATGCTCGGCCCGCGTGCCTGAACCATGATGGCGCCCACGGCGTTGGCATTGGCCTGGCTCGCGCCAATCACTTTTTTCCTGGCGGTTGAGATCGGCAGGATAATGATGTCGTCCTGGTCCTGCCCGGTAGGGGATTGGCCTTTGGCGGAGAGCACGCCCGCTACGGTGAAGGGCACGTTCTTGATGCGGATCACCTGGCCGGCCGGGTCGGTGCTGCCGAACAGATTGTCGGCCACCGTTTTGCCGAGTAGCGCTACTTTGGTCGCGCCATCCACGTCCTGCGAAGTGAAGGCGCTACCGGATTGCATGGTGTACTCGCGAATCGTCAGATAGTCCGGGGTGGTGCCTTGAATGTTGGTAAACCAGTTGTTGTTTCCGTAGACCACCTGGCCTGATCCGCGCACGGTGGGCGCAACCGCAGCCACAGCCGTACATTCGCTGGCGATGGCCTTGGCGTCATCCGAGCTGAGCGTCTGCGCGGCCCCGCTGCCCAGCCGTATGCCGTTGCTCGTAATGCTCCCCGAAAGAACGATGATGACGTTGCTGCCGATGCTGGCGATCTGCTCTTGAATACGGGCCGTCGCGCCCGATCCTACCGCCACCATGCAAATCACCGCGGCCACCCCGATGATGATGCCAAGCATGGTGAGCGCCGAGCGCAGGCGGTTCGTCAGGAGCGCGCGCAGTGCGATCCGGACACTGGCGAGAATCTTTTTCATACGGCCTCCACGGGTTCCTCTTGCGGAACCTCTCCCCCTACTGCGGCCAGTTCCTCGAGCGCCTGCCGCGGCCTCGCGATGCGTTCATCCACCACAATCCGGCCGTCGCGAAATTGAATGTTGCGGTTGGCGTAAGCGGCGATATCCGGCTCATGCGTGACCACGATCGTGCTGATGCCCTGTTCGCGATTGAGCTGCTGAAAAATCGCCATGATCTCGATGCTGGTGTGCGAATCGAGCGCGCCCGTGGGCTCGTCCGCCAGAAGCATTTGCGGCCGGTTCACCAGCGCCCGGGCGATAGCCACGCGCTGCTGCTGCCCGCCCGAAAGCTGGTTGGGATGGTGATCCGCGCGGTCGGCGAGCCCTACCGACGCCAGCGCCTGCATGGCCCGCTCTTGCCGTTCGCGCGCCGCTGTATCGGTGTAGAGCAGCGGCAGTTCCACATTTTCGAGCGCGCTCGTCCGCGCCAGCAGGTTGAATTGCTGGAAGACGAAACCGATCTTGCGATTGCGAATCTCGGCCAGTTCGTCGCGGCCCAGGTTGCCCACGCTCACGCCGTCCAGCCGATAAGTCCCCAAACTGGGTTTGTCCAGACAGCCGAAAATGTTCATGAGTGTCGATTTGCCCGATCCCGACGGGCCCATAATAGCCACGAAGTCACCGCGCTCGATGGTCAGCGACACGCCGCCTAGCGCCTGCACCGTGACATCGCCCACGCGGTAAGTCTTCACCAGATTTTCGATCTCGATGATGTGATTCATGGCGACCTCTCAGAACCCCGGCCCGCGCCGCGAAGCTCCGCCGCCGAACGGCGATGCCGCGCCGGACGCAGAGGTTTCACCGCTGGCCAGCGCGCCGATGATCACAGCCTGGCCTTCTTTCAAATCGCCTGAACGGACTTCAGTCCAGGTGCCGTCGCCGATGCCGAGCTGCACTTGCACCGGCTGCGCCTTGCCATCCTGACCGAGCACCGAGACGGTCTGCGAGCTTGCGGCCCCCCGGGTCTTCTGACTTGCATTTCCCGCCGAGCTGGCAGCCGGCCGGTAACGCAGCGCCGCATTCGGAATCTTGAGAACGCTGTCACGATGGTCCACCAGGATCTTGACGTTGGCCGTCATGCCCGGAAACAGCTTCAGATCGTCATTCGATACGCCAATGACCACGTCGTACGTGACCACGTTCTGCACATTGATGGGCGCTTGGCGCACCGCCGTCACCACGCCATGAAATACGCGGTTCGGATAGGCGTCCACGGTGAAAGTGGCCTTCTGGCCCACCTGTACGCGGCCCACGTCGGCCTCATCCACGTTGGTATCCACCTGCATCTTGGTCAGGTCCTGCGCGATGTCGAACAAAGTCGGCGCCGCCAGACTTGCGGCTACCGTTTGTCCGACGTTCACCTGCCGCGAAACCACCGTCCCGTCCACGGGCGCTTTGATGTAGGTGTGGTCGAGATCAATCTGGGACTGCGCCAGCGACGCCTCCGCTTGCTTGAGTTGCGCCTGGGCGGCAGCCTCCTGCGTTTGCGCGATTTGCTGTTCTGCTTTGGATGCGCCGAGAGCCGATTGCGCGGCGTCTCCCTGGCCCCGTGCCGCGCGCTCCGCCGAGACGGCTTCATCATAAGTGGCCTGCGCGGTCTCCAGGTCTTCTTTCGAAAGCACGCCTTCATTCGCCAATTGAACTCTTCGGGCGAGTTTGGATTGCGCATCCACCACGGCGACGTGCGCTTTCTGCGTGTTGTCCTGCGCCACCAGTACGTTGGCCTGGGCATTGGCGATGTCAGCCAACGATTTCTGTATGTTGGCTTGCGCGTTATAGAACGCCGCGCGGGCGCTCCCGACAGCCGCTTGAGCCGCATCTACTCTGGCCTGAAAAATTTGCGGATCGATGCGCGCAATCAGTTGGCCGGCTTTTACCTTCGAGTTGAAGTCGGCGTAAAGCGCCATGATGTTGCCGGATACCTGTGATCCAACCTGTACCGTGACTACGGCGTTGGGATTGCCAGTCGCCGAGATGCTGGAATCGATGACTCCGCGAGCTACCGGGACCGTCCGGTACTGGACTCCGCGCTGGCTGCGAAGGTAAGCCCACGCGCCCAGCCCGGAGCAGGCCGTGATCACCACCGCTATCAGAATTAGTTTTCGCATTTCCTCGCTCCACTATGGAAGGTGCTTGGGCGCGGCATGCGGTTTCCGGTTGGAAGCAGTCTTTACAATGATTTACGCAGGACGGGCATTCGTGGGGGTTAAGTGCAGCCGGGCCAATGGACGGGTAGGAATGCCTGTTCTACCTTCTACTTCGCCTTCTCCTGAACCCGGGCCGCGAACCGTGCGACGTTGACAATGAAGCGCTGGTGCGTGCCCTCCGCGATCTTTTCCTTTTCGTCGAACGCTTCCACTTTGAAATTCACACGGCGGTCGTCAACGGAAGTTACTTCGGTCCGGAAGGTCACGGTCATACCCACTGGCGTGGCCGCCAGATGAAAGACGTTCACGTGCGTACCTACGGTATCGTAGCCCGTGTCGAGCAGGGGCAACACCGCGTTGCGCGACGTGCGCTCGAGCCCCAGGATCATGTTGGGCGTGGAAAGCACGCGCGCGTCCTTCACGCCCATGAAATCGATAGCCACGTCCGGCGTGACAACGAGCTTCTCTTCGTGACGGGTCCCCACCGGAATGTTGGCCACGGCGCTATCCCCGGAGCCCCGCGAGCACGCCACGCATGTAAGCGAACGAGGCTTTCATCCCGGTGAACGGATTGTCCTCTTCCACCTCGTACTCGAGCGACACGGTGCCCGCGTAGTTCATTCTCTTGAGTTCTTTGAACATGGCGGTGATGGGCAGCACGCCCTCGCCCACCGGGCAGCCGCTGCCCTTGTCGATGGCGCGCAGGTCCTTGATGTGCATGTCGAACAGCCGCGGACCGGCCTCGCGGATGGATTCCACCACATCCGCGCCGGCACGGGCGGCATGTCCCGCGTCGATGCAGATGCCACAGCGCGCATCCATGCTCTTAACCACGCGGAGAGCGCTCTCGGGCGTGGGAAAATGTTTGTCTTCCGGGCCGTGGTTATGAATCGCGACCTTGATGTTGTACTCCTTCACGAACCGCTCGATCCGTGGCATGGTTTCCGCCGTTGGTCCGATGGTGATCATGGGCATCGCGCAGGCCTTGGCATAATCGAAGTAACGGCGAATGTCGGCATCGTCGTCCTTCGTGAGATAGATCACGCCGCCGGACACGATCTCAATGCCGGCGTCCTGGAATCTTTTCCGCCCATGAGCCAGTTGCTCGGGCGTATCGTTGTACGGCAGGTGATATTCCTTGACGCTGGCGTAGCGGACATTGAGCTCCTTGATCACCTTGATGGCCAGGTCGCGCTGGAACCCGCGCAACGAATAGGTCGCTACAGTCAGCTTGATGTCATCGCGGCCGTTATTGGCCGTCTCTCCGCGGAGCGGCGCCAGTCCGAGGGCCCCGGCTCCCATCAGGAAGCCGCGCCGGCTGCTTTCAAGACCCATACAGATTCCCTCCCGTGAGAACCGAGTGCGATGACAGCGAATTCAATTACGCTACCAGGTGGGTTAGTCTATCATGTGGAATCGACTCAATGAAACTCATCGTGTCGTTCCTTTGTTCCGGCGCGCTTCTCCTCGCCCAGGAAACGCCTCAACAAGCCAGCCATCACTTCAAAGCCGCGCCCGGTCTCGAAGTGAAACTCTGGGCCGCCGAGCCCATGCTCGAGAACCCCACCAATATCGATATCGACGAGCGCGGCCGCGTTTGGGTGCTGGAGGGCGTCAACTACCGCCGCCAGTTGAAGCACCTCAAAGACTACCGTCCCGAAGGCGATCGCATCCTGATTCTCGAAGACACGGACGGCGACGGCAAAGCCGACAAAGTGAAGGTGTTCGACCAGAACCCCGCGCTGCGCTCGCCGCTCGGCATCGCCGTGCTGGGCAACAAGGTCATCATCTCGCAATCGCCCGACGTGATCGTCTACACCAAGGACGACCAGGACCGCATCATCAAGAAAGAGGTCCTGCTCACCGGATGGCGCGGCGTGGATCACGACCATGGCGTGCACGCCGTGGTGTTCGGCCCCGACGGCCGCTACTACCTGGATAGCGGCGATCCCGGCTTCGATATCACGGACAAATCCGGCGATCGTTTCGTGAGTGCGCGTTCCGGCCCATATTATGCAGGCTGCGCGCTGCGCGTGAATCCGGACGGCGCCAACCTCACCGTGCTTGGCCATGATTTCCGCAATCCTTACGAGCTGGCGCTGGATTCGTTCGGCAACATCTGGCAGAGCGACAACGACGACGACGGCAACGCCTGGACGCGGCTCAACTACGTCATGGAGGGCGGCAATTACGGGTATTGGGGACCGGGCGGCCGGCGCTGGCAGGAAGACAAGGGCGCCCATTTTCACAACGAACTTCCCGGCGTCGTGCCGAATATCGCGCGGCTGGGCGCGGGCGCGCCATGCGGAATCGTGGTCTATGAAGGGAAGCTGCTGCCCGAAAAATACTGGGGACAACTGCTGCACGCCGAGGCCGGCAAGCGCGTCGTCAACACGTACTTTCTCGAGAGCGCTGCCGCCGGTTACACCGAGAAGACCGAGGAGACCGTGACTTCGCCCGACGGCTGGTTCCGCCCGGCCGATGTCACCGTGGCGCCCGATGGTTCGGTGTTCTTTGCTGACTGGTACGACCCGGTGGTCGGCGGCCACGAGATGAAGGACACCGCGCGCGGTCGCATCTATCGCCTCGCACCTGTGGGATTCAAGCCGGCAGTTCCCAAGCTCGATCTCGAAACTCCCGGTGGCCTCGCGGCGGCGCTACGATCGGCCGGGCAATCGGTTCGCTACCTCGCATGGATGAAGCTCAAGGAGCAAGGGCAGTCGGCGCTGCCCGCGCTGATGGCCATGTGGAAGCAGGATGATCCCATCTTGAAAGCCCGCGCGCTCTGGCTTTTGGGCGGACTGGGCGCGGAAGGCGCCGCGCCGGTCGAGGAAGCGCTGCACGCCAGTGACGCGAATTTCCGTGTCCTCGCCCTGCGGGTGTTGCGGCTTTACGGCGCGGATATGGTCGCGGCCACCAAGCCTCTGCTCGACGACCCTTCGCCAGAAGTCCGCCGCGAAGTGGCCGTCATGCTCAAAGACGTGAAATCTGACGACGCGGTGGCGCCGCTGGTCGCGCTTTCGAAGCAGTACGACGGCCAGGATCGCTGGTATCTCGAAGCGCTGGGCATCGCCGCCCGCGGCCATGAGAATGCGCTGTATGCGAAACTGCGCGAGGCGTTTCCCGAGAAGTGGAACTCGAAACTCGGCCAGCTTTTGTGGGAGTTCCGGCCTCCCGATGCCCTGCCCTACCTGATGGCCGGCGTCAACGATCCCGCGCTCAGCGCGCAACAACGCGGCGAAGCCCTGGATGCCCTTGCAGCCATTGCCGCGCCCGACGCCGGCAACGCGGTGGCGGCGTTTCTCGCAAGCGGCAATCCACCGCCGGAGCTCGCGGAAAAAGCCTTTGCGCACCTGAGCCACCAGCTCTTCAGCGAGTGGATCGACCTGCGTACCAGCCCCGCCGTGCAGGCGGCCGTTCGCAGCGCGTTTCAATCCCCCGCACTGCGCGCCAAAGCCGTAGAACTGGCAGACGATCTCGGCGATCCGGCTTATGGGAAAGAGCTGCTGGCCATCGCGAAATCGTCGCGCGAGCCCGAAGAACTCCGCGCCACGGCGGTCGAGGCTCTGGGCCGCACGCGCGAGCGTTCCTACGTGGCGGAACTCGAGCGTCTCTACCGCGCCGGACCATTGTCCATCCGCGCCGCCGCTGTGCGCGCCACGGGCGACATTGCGCCACCGGGACTGGATGCCAGGTGCAAACAGCTCATCCTCAGCCAGGAACCAAACGAAGTACGCAGCGCCGCCGTGCGCGTGCTGGCGCGCTTCAAACCCGGTCTCAACCTGCTGCTCGATCTGCAACAGCAGCAACAGTTGCCGGCGGAGCTAAAGAATCTAGCCACCACCGTGGTGAATACCAGCCGCGATCCCGAGATTCACAAGCGCGCTGAAAAACTCCTGCCGCCCCTGGTCAGCAGCA
>JBGPKX010000234.1:0-9833 GCA_041486185.1 Bryobacteraceae bacterium
CCGTGGCGGCGCTTCCGGCCACCGCGCCCGAGGATCTGGCTTCACTGGTGAAGGTGTATCGTGAGAAGCCGTCGGTGGCGCGTCGTGCGCAGATCGAGCGCCTGGCATCCTTGCATCCCAAAGATCAAGATGGCGCGCTCGCGCACCTGGCGCTGGGCGTTACGTCGCTCGAGCAGAAAGATTACGATCGCGCCATCCGGCATTTGAAGGCGGCCCAAGCGCGGCTCCCCAAAATCGAAGACTACGCCGTTTACTACCTGGCTTCGGCGCAACTGCAGGCTAAGGACGAAGCCGGCATCCCCAAAGGGGTGGACAGGCTTCAATCCTTGCCCATCGCATCGCCGCTCGCCACCCGAGCCGTAGTCGTGCAAGCCAAGGCGCTGGTCGACCTGCAGAACCCCGCCGAGGCCGTGCGCATCCTGCGCGAGCGTTATGCCGACCTGCCCCAGCCGGACGCCGACCTCACGCTCGCCACCGCTTACGAGGCCGCCTCCGATCCCGTGAACGCCGCGGTTTATTATCAGCGCGTTTATTTTGGTTATCCCGATACCGACGCCGCGTCACGCGCTTCGGCCGCCCTGGTCTCGCTCAAGAACGCCATGGGTGCGGCGTACCCACCGCCCACGCCCGCGCAGATCCTCGAGCGCGGAGACAGGTGGCTGGCCGCCCGCGAATACAAGCAGGCGCGCCAGGAGTTCGCGGCCATGGTCTCCGAACTGGGCGGGCTGGAACGCGATCAGTCGCGGGTGCGCATTGGCGTCGCGGATTATCTGCGCGGAGAAACGCCCGCTGCTTACCGCTATCTGGAGTCTCTTGACGTGGCGCGCTCCGAGGCCGATGCCGAGCGCCTCTATTATCTCGCCGAGTGCCAGCGCCGCATGAACGATCACGACGACATGCTGGCCACCGTCCAGCGTCTGAGCAAGGATCACCCGCAGTCTCCATGGCGTCTGAAGGCGCTGGTCTCCACGGCCAACAGCTATCTCCTGCAGAACCGGCCCGACATTTTCGAGCCGCTCTACAAAGCGGCGTACCAGGATTTCCCCAACGATATAACCGCGCCCTACGCCCACTGGAAGATCGCCTGGAGCAACTACATTCGCCGCCGGCCCGAAGCCCGCGAGATGTTGCGCCAGCAGATCGGGCAATATCCCGCGGCTCCCATGAACGGCGCCGCCATGTATTTCTTAGGAAGGCTGAGCGAAGCTGACAAGGATTTCGGCGGGGCGCGCGCCTACTACGCGAAAATCGTCTCGCTCTACCCCAACTTCTATTACGCTACGCTGGCGCGCCAGCGGCTGGCGGAGCCGAAACTGGTGGCGGCCGAGCCCGCCGCCAAAGTCGTCCAATATCTAGCCGGCATCGCGTTCCCCGAACGCCGTGTTTCTACCGACCGTGAGCTCTCTTCCACGACCCAGCTCCGTATCGAGCGCGCCCGCCTCCTCGCCTCTGCGGGTCTGCCGGATCTGGCGGAAAGCGAGCTGCGCTTCGGGGCGCGCAATGACGGCCAGCCGCACCTGCTGGCTATGGAACTGGCGCGCACGGCTCCTTCGGCGCATATGGGCCTGCGATACATGAAGAGCTTCGCGCCGGACTATCTGGCAACGCCCTTCGACCAGATGCCGCGCCGCTTCTGGGAACTGCTGTTCCCCGTGCCGTATCAAAAAGATCTGGTCCGCAACGCCAGGCTGCAGAATCTGGATGCATGCGTTGTGGCTGCCTTGATCCGGCAGGAGTCGGAGTTCAATCCCGGGGCCCTCTCCCACAAGAACGCCTACGGGCTGACGCAGATCGTGCCAGCCACCGGCAGGCAGCTGGCGCGCAACAGCGGGGTTCGCCGCTTCCGCACCTCCATGCTCTTCCAGCCGGCCACCAACCTCCAGCTTGGCGAGCGCTATCTGCGCTCCATGCTCGACCAGTGGGGCGGAAAGTGGGAGGAAACGCTCGCATCCTATAACGCCGGCAAGGCGCGCGTGGAAGAGTGGCTCGGCTGGAACTACTCTTTCCAGGAGCCGGCGGAGTTCGTCGAAACTATCCCGTTCACCGAAACGCGCGAATACGTGCAGGCCGTTCTGCGCAACGCCGCCATCTATCGCCGCCTTTACGGAACCGCGCTGGCCGCGCTACCCTCAACAGATGGCGGCTCCACTGACCGGACGTCCACAAAATCCGCAGCCCGCTCAGGCAAGCACAAGCGCACGCGAGCGGTTTCGTAGTCTTCGCACCCGCGACTTCACCGAATCGGTCATCCGCGAGATGACCCGGCTGGCCGCGCGTCACGGGGCCATCAACCTGGCGCAGGGCTTCCCCGATTTCAGCGCGCCCGAACCGCTCAAGCAGGCCGCGTGCGAAGCCATTACAAATAACCACAACCAGTACGCCATCACCTGGGGCGCGAAATCTCTGCGTGACGCCATCGCCCTGAAGTACCGGCGCACCTACGGCATCGAGCTCGATCCGGAAACTGAAATCACCGTCTGCTGCGGCTCCACCGAAGGCATGATCGCTTCGCTCACCGCCGTGACCAATCCCGGCGATGAAGTCGTGATCTTCGAGCCGTTCTACGAAAATTACGGGCCCGACACTAAACTCTGCGGCGCCGTGCCGCGCTTCGTACGTCTGCGGCCGCCCGACTGGAGTTTCGATCCGGACGAGCTGCGCCGCGCGTTTTCACCACGCACAAAGGCGATCATTCTGAACTCGCCGAATAATCCCACCGGCAAAGTGTTTTCCCGGACAGAGTTGGAATTCATCGCCAGCCTCTGCCAGGAATTCGATGCGCTCGCCATCACCGATGAAATCTACGAGCACATCACCTACGATGGCCAACGTCACATCCCCATCATGACGCTTGACGGCATGCGCCACCGTTCCATCCTCGTCAACAGCATGAGCAAGACATTTTCCGTGACCGGGTGGCGCGTGGGATTTGTGCTGGCCGCCCCCGATTTATCCCAATCCATCCGAAAGGTGCACGACTTTCTTACCGTAGGCGCCGCCGCGCCTTTGCAGGAGGCTAGTGCCATAGCACTAACTTTTCCTGATGACTATTACCTTCAGCTTACAGAGGGCTACGTTAAACGCCGCGATATGATCCTGGGCATTCTGCAAAACGCCGGGTTCGCATTCTATCCCCCGAGCGGCGCATATTACGTGATTACAGACATTTCCAGCTTCGGCTTCGATGATGACGTAAGCTTTATACGGCATTTGATACAAAACGTCGGCGTAGCCGCTGTTCCCGGGTCGAGTTTCTATAACAATCCGGTCGATGGCGCGCAACAAATTCGCTTTTGTTTTTGTAAGAAGTATGCGACGCTGGAAGAAGCCGGAAAGAAGTTGTTGTCCCTCTCCAGATCTTGAAAGCAGTGAGGTCCATCCGGCTCAGGAGGATTCCAATGTTGCCCGGTTTTCTACTGCCAGAAACCACCGTTCGAGAGGCTGGTAACGGTTCTGAGTTGGACCTCGGCGACGCCCAAGGGCACTTGGTCCTGCTGACCCTGGGCATCACCCGCATCATCGAACAGGAGAGTCTGGACGTCGCCGTCTGGGGCTCGGTGGACGGAAAAGAGTGGGGCGCCAAACCTCTCATCGGCTTTCCACAAAAGTTCTATTGCGGCACTTATCAAATTCTGCTCGATCTCACACAGCATCCCGATATGAAGTACGTGCGCGTGAAGTGGAATGCGCAGCGCTGGGGCAAGGGCGACAGCAAACCCCTGTTCGGTTTTTACGTCTTCGCGCAACAGATGAAGCACCAGATTCTGGCCGCCAGCGCCTGACGTCCTGCTCCGGCGGGATTTTGCTCATTGCCTTCCCCTATCCTGGTAGACTGTTTAAAAAAAACACGAGTGACCATGAGTGATTCGACCACTAACGCGCCGAAAATCGACCGCAGATCGTTTCTGAACCAGACCGCCGCGGCCATTGCCGCCACCGGCGTAGTGAGCTCTTCGGCATTTTCCTACTCTCGGATCAAAGGCGCTAATGACCGCATTCTGCTGGGCCACATCGGCGTCGGCGACCGCGGCACAGAGCTGGCGTGGATCGCTTCCCAGCTCAAGGGCAAACACAACGTCGAGATGGCCGCGGTGTGTGACCTGTGGAGGGTGAATCGCGAGAAGGCTGCCTCGCGCGCTCAGGCTGTATATGGCCGTGCACCGCGCGCATTTCAATACATGGAGGATTTGCTGAGCGAAAAGGACATCGACGCGGTCATCGTTTCGACCGCCGATTTCCAGCACGCCCCCATCCTGCGCCTGGTGGCGGAAGCCGGCAAGGACGCTTACTGTGAGAAGCCCATGGCCACCAATCTCGACGAGGCCAAGGCCGCGCGCGATGCCGTGCTGTCGCGCCATCTCATCGTGCAGGTCGGCACGCAACACCGCAGCGAGCCCTACCAGATCGCCACCAAGCAATGGATCGACGACGGCGCTTTGGGCGACGTGACCAAAGTCGAGATGGTATGGAACTACCACGGCCCGCGCTGGCGCGGCCGCCCCGAAGTCTCGCAGATTCGCGAGGAAGACACCGACTGGCGTAAGTGGCTGCTTCACAAACCCTCTCGCCCGTTCGATCCGCGCGCCTACTTCGAGTTCCGCTTATACAAAGACTTCTCGAGCGGTATCGCCGACCAGTGGTTGAGCCATGGCATCGATCTCATCCACTATTTCCTCGACGACAACTTCCCCAAGTCCGTGGTGGCGCAAGGCGGCGTATTCGCCTGGCGCGATGGCCGCGAAAATCCCGATACCTTTCAGGCATTATTCGAATACCCCAAAGGTTTTCTGGTCAGCTTCTCGACCAGCTTCGGCAACGACTGCGACAGCTTTAGCCGCATCATGGGCAAGAAAGCCACGTTAGTCAACATCGGCGGCGAAGGCAGCCCGCGCTGGAAATGGGTCGAGGAAAAGGGCAATCACGAAGACGACCCGTATATCAAACGCGAGGAGAAGTACGTGCTGCTTCCCGGCACCGACAAGCTCCCACCCACGTTCATGGGCGACGAGGACCTCTCGCACATGACCAACTGGCTGGAATGCCTGCGCAGCCGTAAACCCCCCAACGCCACCGTTCTCCATGGCCTTGCGCACTCGGTAGCGGTCATTATGGCTGCACGCGCCTACCGGGAGGGCAAGAAGCTCTACTGGAACCCGAAGGCTGAGCAGATCGTCGATCAGCCGGTCTAAGAAAGATTGAAAGATTTTGGAGGTGGAGCGGATTTGGGAGAGGCTTCCAACCCTGTATTGGAAGCCTCCTCAAATTCGGAGCAAACCCATGCTGTTGGAACTAATTTGCAGCAACCCGCGTTTCCACGCAAGCTATCTTTTGGCGCAACCCCGGAAGCCTGCTCCGGCATCTTTCGATACCGCGCCTGTAACGTCCCGTTCGCACCCGTTAACATAGCCCGTATGTGCCTGTCCAGACTGGGGATTGCCCTATCGTTCGCGACTTAGGCCGCCGCCTGAGTGAGCGGCAGTCCGGAGGAGTTGACTCGCCGCTATCTCCGCGACCTCGTGCGCTTCGACACCACCCATCGGCCGCGAAAACACGACGCGCATAGCACGGTATCTAAAGTCGGGTATACGATTCCGAGGGAATTCACGCTGAAAACCCTGGAGGCACCCATGCCACCTGAAATTCATCGCCCAGACGAAGGGTTCCGGCAAGCACCAGCCACTGTCGATGATGGCCCATAGCGACGTGGCGTCCGCCGACCGCTTCCAGTAGACCGTCGATCCCTTCAAACGCGCCGCACGACGACTGCGGACCCGAGCAATCCTTCGAGCAGCGGCGATTGCGGATACGGATGCCCCTTGTAGCGGCGGAATCCCTCGGCATATTCCACGCCGGCGCGCGCGCCGTTTTCGCGTGTCCAGGCCTTCATGGTCTCAAGGTAATCGTCGATACCGTGGTGTTTGAGCAGCCACTGGCGCTGGCTCGCGTGCTCGGCTAGCATGGCGGTCTTAATCTCCATCTGCGCACTCACGTTCAGGAAAAAATCGGGCAGGACCGAGCGGCCTTCGCGGTCCACGCCGCCGATGGGGTCCATGAAGTAAAGGTGCGGGATGGCGCGCAAAGGTGGCGCCGGGTTGCGTGCTCCGGTCGAGTAGTTGGGTGTGGGCGCGCCGAAACAGGCGTCGCGGACGAGCTGGCTGGTAGCCTCGTGATCGGAAAGATAATCGATGGGCGACGCCGTGAGCACCAGCTCGGGAGCGGTCTGGCGCAACACTTCCACCACGCGCCGCCGGGAGGCATCGTCGCTGAACACGCTCAGGTCGCGAAACTCGGCGCAGCGATATTGTGCTCCGATGCGCGCCGCCGCCCGCCCGGCCTCGGCCCGCCGGATCGCGGCGATTTCGTCCGGCGTATGATCGGCCGAGCCGCAATCGCCGGGCGTCATGGTGACGATCGTGATCTCGTGTCCCGCGGCGGCAAGCTGCGCGAGCGTGCCTCCGGCGAGGATCTCGACATCATCGGGATGCGCATGTATAGCCAGGATTTTCTTTTTCACGAGGTCTGCCGGTGGGTTTTCGAGGAATTCTGCATGGCGAGCCTGAAATGGAGTCCCGGGGCGAAGCGCGCCACGCGGCGTGCGGCGATCTCCATGGTCCCCCCAGTTCGCGGATCGCGCACCAGCCGCGCTTTGCGCTGGGAGGTGGCGAACGTGCCGAAGCCCACCAGCGTCACCCGGTCACCTTGGATCAGGCTCGACTGCACGCCGTCCAGAAAGGCGTCGAGCGCTCTGCATGCCTGAATGTTGGTCAGGCGCTCATCGCGTGCGATCTTCTTGATCAAATCGCGCTTGTTCACAGCGTCTCCATACCAAGGTCGCGAGAGATATATCAAAGGCGGAAGCATGGTGTCAATTGGCAGTGCCGGAAAAAGTATAATAACGCCTATGACGCGACTTTCGTTTGCCCTGCTTTTCGCCGCCGGCGCTGTGGCTGCCTTCGGTGCCGATCCTTCCAGCTCTTCCGTGAGTAAGATCTTCGACGGACAACTGTCGATGGTCGAGCGCGAAGTGGTTCCGCTGGCTGAAGCCATGCCGGCCGACAAGTATGGCTTCGCTCCCACGCACGGCGAATTCAAAGGTGTGCGCACGTTTGGCCAGCAGGTCGGTCACATCGCCGCGGTCATGTATGCCGTATCGGCCAGCACGCTGGGCGAGAAGAACCCCAGCGAAAGCGGTGAAAGCGAAAACGGTCCGGCCAGCTTGAAGACCAAGGACGACTACGTCAACTACCTCAAGGCCGCGATCGCTTACAGCCACAAAGCCATGCAGAGCCTGACCAGCGCGAACTTGACCGGCATGGTGAAATCGGCGTTCGGCAATGAGCAGGTGCCGCGCGTTTCCATGGCGACGGTCGTGGTATGGCACACCTTCGATCATTACGGGCAAATGGTGGTGTACGCGCGCATGAACGGCATCATCCCGCCCGCCAGCCGGCAGTAACTGCTCGCCGAGCCGTGACCGCGAAGGAGCGCTGGTGCCTGTCAACGGGATCGTCCGGTTCGATCGCTCCATCTGCGGCGATCTCGATGCCGCACTCGAGTGTGAGTGGCTTGAGACCAACGGCCTTGGCGGATTCGCTTCATCCACCATCGTCGGACTGAACACACGCCGTTATCACGGATTGCTGATTGCGGCCACCCGGCCTCCGGTGGGCCGCATGCTTCTGCTCGCCAAACTGGAAGAAACGCTGGTTTTGTGCGGCCGCCGCTTCGACCTTGCCGCCAACCGCTATCCCGGCGTGGTCCAGCCGCAGGGCTACTATTACCTGAAGCAGTTCCGGCTCGATCCGTTCCCCATCTTTACCTATCAGGTGGAAGCTCTCGAAATCGTAAAGCGCGTCTTCATGGTTCACGGCGAGAATTCAACCGTCGTGGAATACGAAGTGCGCGGCGCGTGCGCGGATTGCACGCTCGAGTTGCGGCCGCTCATTGCGTTTCGCGACTATCACGCGACCACTCACGCCAACGACGCGCTGAATCCGGAGGTGAATGTAGAGCCTGGCCGCGCATCGGTTTCGCCGTATTACGGGCTGCCCACACTGCACTTCGCTCACGACGCTGCTTCGATCGAGAACACCGGGCACTGGTACTACAACATGGAATTCGACCGGGAACGCGAGCGGGGGCTTGATTTTCGCGAGGACCTGTTCAATCCGTTTGTATTGAAGTTTGACCTGACGCGGCACCCCGGCGCAACCGTCATCGCCTCTACCAGGCCGCGTGAGGCGGCTGCCGCTCCCGCGCTCCGCGTAGCGGAGATTCAGCGCCGGGCCGGACTGCTTCAGCACGTCCGATACAACGATTCTCTCGTCCAATCCCTGGTGCTGGCCGCCGACCAGTTCATCGTCCAACGCGCCGAATGCAGGACCGTGATTGCCGGCTATCCCTGGTTCAGCGATTGGGGCCGCGACGCCATGATCACGCTGCCCGGTCTCACTCTGGTTACCGGGCGCCCCGAGATCGCGAAAGGCATTCTGCTAGCGTTCGTGCGCAGCGTTGACCAAGGAATGCTGCCCAATCGCTTTCCCGATTCGGGCGAGGCGCCAGAATACAACACCGTGGACGCCACGCTGTGGATGTTCGCCGCCGTCCACGCGGTGGTGCGCTACACATCCGACCTGCGCTTCGTGAAAGATCATCTTTATGAAACGCTGTGCAGCATTATCGACTGGCACACGCAAGGCACGCGCTACGGCATTCACGTCGATTCCGACGGCGGCCTCACCACGCGCGGCGAGCAACTCACCTGGATGGACGCCAAGGTCGGTGACTGGGTCGTAACGCCCAGGCGGGGCAAACCGGTCGAGGTGCAGGCGCTCTGGTACAACGCGCTCCGCATCATGGAGGCGCTGGCCGCCGAGTTTGATGATGCCGCGACGCGTGCCCGCTGTAATGAGCTAGGCGCGCGCGTGCGCAGCCATTTCACTCGCCTGTTCTGGAACGAGCAAGCCGGTTGCCTATACGACGTAGTAGATGGGGAGAAGCGCGATGCCTCCATTCGCCCCAACCAGATTTTCGCCGTAAGCCTGCCGCACACCATGCTGCCCGACGAAAAAGCGCGTCAGGTTGTGGAAGTGGTCGAGCGCGAACTGCTCACGCCCTATGGCTTACGCACACTGGCGCGCGGCGATCGGAACTACCATCCGCGCTACGAAGGCGACCAGCGCGGGCGCGACGGGGCTTACCATCAGGGCACGATCTGGCCATGGCTGCTGGGTCCATTCATCACCGCGTATCTGAAGGTGAACGGCCGCACCCCGCAGATGCTGTCAAAGGCCGCGCAATGCCTCGCCGCATTCCCCGAACATCTCCACACCGCCGGCCTCGGCCAAATTTCCGAAATCTTCGACGGCGACCCTCCTCACCGCCCGCTCGGCTGCATCGCCCAAGCCTGGAGCGTAGCCGAGCTCCTGCGTGCCGCCGTCGAGGATCTGTCCGGGATGCGACCCGACGCAGCGCCCTGACCTTGTAACGCAGGGCTACCGCGTTGTTTGCCGGAGACCTGCGGCTTTCCTTTGGGCGGTCTGGATCGGAAGGACTCAGGCCCTGGCTCATCCTCGCCAGAAGCCAAACGGCACACACCTCACTTGAGCTATTGGGTTTTTTCGGTTGGGCGGTCTTCCTGATCTGTGGGCTTCGGTTGGGCGCGCTCCACTACAATCTTGAACCTGGCTACAAGCGCCGAGATCGCGCCGACGGCTGCCAGAACGGGTGCTGCGATGGCGCCAACAGCGGCCACGGTAACCGGGATCTCAACGTAGGTGTTGCCTTTGTCGTCTTTGATGATGATCCGATTCACGTTGCCCTCGTGAATCAAG
>JBGPKX010000235.1:0-9795 GCA_041486185.1 Bryobacteraceae bacterium
CATCCAGGACACTTGGCGGATGACCAGCCGGCTCACGCTGAACTTGGGCCTGCGCTATGAGTTCAGCACGCCCTATACGGAGCGCTACAACCGCGAACAGTTCACTTGCTTCACCTGTGACAGCGGTATCAACATCCCGGCGCTGCCGGCGGCGAATTTCCCTGGCGGGCAAATCCTCGGAACCACGATACTGGCTACGAATAACTTCCGCCATGCGGATCCCGCTTACCACAACATCGGGCCGCGGCTCGGGTTCGCCTACCGGTTGGGCAACAAGACAGTCGTGCGCGGCGGGGCGGGCATTTACTACGGCATGAACTTCGCCACCAACTGGCAGTACGGAGGGGCGGCCTGGAATTATGACCTCAGATATATACCCACTCTGGATAACTACGTCACTCAGTACGCAACCCTTCAGAACCCGTTTCCGGCTGGTTTTTCGGCGCCGCAGCAGGGGAAATATGGCGCGCTGACCAATTTTGGAGCAGGAAACGACAATCACAGCAGCAACACGTTCACGAACGGCGAGATTTACCAGTGGAACCTGGGACTTCAGCGCGAGTTGCCGGGCCAGTGGCTGATCGACGTAAATTATTCCGCCAACCACTCGCTGCATCTGCCGTGGAACTATTCCACTGAAAATCGCAACTACATTTCGGCGGCAAAGCGCGTGGCTTATGGAACCGAGGGGCTGTACAACAATGTTCCCAATCCCTTCCAATACTTGTTTGTGCAGGTCCCCGGGAAACCTGCTCCAATTATCAACGATCCGAATTCGACCTATAACTTCTCGACGATTCCGCAGATTGACCTCCTGCGGCCGTTTCCCCAGTTCCCCGGATCATTTTCTGGTTTTCCGGAGTTTGTGGCCAACTCCGATTACGAATCGCTCCAGGTTCGCTTTGAAAAGCGGCTGGCCTACGGGCTAAGCGTCGAGGGTAACTACACATTTTCGAAGTTCATGGATTATTCCGACGCCGGCGGCAACGCCTGGATTGGCAATCTCGGGTTTATCGGAGCGCCGCAGGACCTGACGAATCTCCGGGCGGAAAAAAGCGTCAGCGCCAACGATGCGCCCCACCGGCTGGCCTTCGCGGCAATTTACGAGCTGCCGGTGGGCCGCGGCCGGGCGCTTGGCCGGAACATGAACCGGATTCTGAACGGCGCCATCGGTGGATGGGAAGTGAATAGCTTTGTCACCTTCCAGAGCGGAAATCCCATCGTGTTCTCCGATAGCAATCAGACGCTTGCGGACAGCCCTAACCAGCGCCCCAACATCAGTGGGAAGGCGTGCTCCGGTGCGGGCGTTTACAGCGTTGTGGACGGCACGGCGAATTACTTCAACGTTGGGAACTTTTCTCATCCGGCGGACCAGACGCCCGGCAATATGGGCCGATACATCGCAGATTGCCGCAATCAGGGGATCCACAACATAGACCTTGGCCTTTCCAAGAAAGTGGAGATCACGGAAAGCAAGTATGTCGAGATTCGCGCAGAATTCTTCAACGCGTTCAATACGCCCAGGTTTGGCACGCCCAATACGACGTTTGGCGGTGACAGCTTTGGCGTGATCAACAGCCAGTACAACAGCCCCAGGCACGGGCAACTCGGATTCCGGTTTGTGTTCTGAGCAACGGCCAGTATTGCGCTCGCCCTCTGGTCGGCCGGCGCAGCATCCCGCTCCGTTGTCTCCATGAGCTCCGGTCGGGGCTCACTCCGAGCTTCCTGGCTTTACCGACGCCGACGAATATGATCAGCGCGCGCTTGAAGATGCGCAGCCGGTTGCCGTGCATGATCCCTTCGATGTCCCACTCCGAATAACCGCGCGATTTGAGAATCGCCGCCAGCTTTTGCAGATCGGCGATAGTGTTGACGTCGTGCGGCGTCTGTTCGGTGCCGAATTCCCCGTCCAGATGGCTGCGCACGGCGACGTGGCGCGTGTTTCCCGTCAACTGGCAGATATCATCGATGTGGTTGACAACATCTTCCAGGCTTACGACGGAATTAGACGTGTTGTGGAAGTGCCTTGACGCCGTGACCGTCGTGTGATTAACTTGGCGGCTGTGTGGCCGGAAGTCCACTGCATCTGGGGCGTGCAGTTCACCCTGTACGACGTGATGCGGGGTGCGGCTGTCGCAGCATCCCTGCTCGTCTGTGTCCTGCTTAACCGGCGTCAGAACATTTCCGCTCGCCAGACGTTGCTGATTGCCGCCGCATGCATCCCGGTCTCTATCGGCGCCGCACGGCTGCTAAACGCAATCGAGTACGGCGCTACCTGGGCGAGCATAGGCACGGAGGTGGTGCGCAACTCGGGGTCGTCCATCTACGGTGCGCTCATCGCATGCCTGTTGTCGGTCGTGGCGCTGACTCGTGCCGCACACATCTCAACTCTGCGCTTTCTCGACGCAGGCGCGCCCGCCATTGCCATCGGAGAAGCGCTGAGCCGCTTCGGCTGCTTCTGCGCCGGCTGCTGTTACGGCGAAAGCTGGAATGGTCCCTGGTCCGTTGTGTTTCCGGGAGACAGCTTCGCCGCCGCGGATCAACGCCGCCGCAGCGTGCTCGACAGTACCATCACGCACTCGCTGCCGGTCCACCCGGTGCAGATCTACGGTGTGATTCTGATGACCCTGTTGGCGCTGGCCTTGATCCGGCGGTTCAATCGGCTGCACTCTAACGGCGAAATCTTTTTCGCACTGCTCATCGGTTATGGGGCCTATCGACTCGCAATCACGCCGTTTCGCGTCGAGGCCCTGGCGAGCATGAAGCTGTTCAGCGCGCTCTTCATCGCCGTTGGGATGCTGGGCCTGTTGTCAACGCGGCGGGCAAGGTCGGCGGCGTGAGCGCGCTCGCCGAGAAGGTGCTCGTTTCCGCGGTACTTCTCGCCGTCACCGTGCCGGTGTTCTTCGCCGTCGGCGCGTCAGCCCAGAAGCACGAGCCTGCGGCTTGGCTTACCACGCGTTTGGACGCGTTCATTCCGCTCGTGCCCGCGGCGGTCTGGCCCTACTTGTCGTGGTACGTCGCGCCTTGGCTCCTGCTGGCGGCGCCGCGACAGGATTTCCGGCGCCTGGCGGCCTCGGTCGTGCTGGCGTTCGCGAGCTGCGCCCTTGCCTACGTGGTCCTTCCGGCCTCGATCGAGCGGCCCGCAGTGGCGGGAGGTACGCTGTCCGAGCGCGCGCTCCTCATGCTGTATCAACACGATCCGCCATGGAACATCTTTCCCTCCTTTCATGCGGCGGTATGCGCGCTGCTTTGGAGGCCGGTGTTCGGCGGCGCAATCGCGAGGAGCATGACGCCGGTTTGGATGGCGGCCATCTGCGCGGCCTGCGTCCTCACCAAGCAGCACAACCTGCTGGACGTCGTGGCGGGCCTGCTGGTGGGGTTTGTCTCGCTGGCAATCGCAACGGTCGTGCTTGATCGCCTGAATCGGGCAAGAAGCTGATGGGTACTTCGCGCCGCCTGCCCTTATCGCTGCGGCTGCTTTCCCTGCCCCTGCTTCGCCTTATCGAGCGTGCCGCTCATCAAGAGGTTGCCCGTCGCCACATCGAATAGGGCGTAGCCGCGCTCGAACGCGACCGGCTTGCCTTTCGTCGGGGTGGAGATGTAGAGCGGTCCGCGGATGACCGCAAACGCCAGCCGTTGGCTGTCCGGCAGCCCGGTCGATACACCCTGCAGCCGGCTGGTCACCTCTCGTGCGGTAATGTACTCCACGCTCTCCACCTGGAGCTGCGCCAGATCGCCAACCATCCTGGCCAGCCTGTGTGTCCGGACATACTGAGTGACGTCATCCACGCTAAACGGCGTCGCACCGGGCTTTACCTCCAGCGCCTTCATTCCCAGCGGACGCTTTGGCGGTTCAGTAGGCAACTTCATTGCCGTCGCGTTCTGCGGCTCGTGTCTGCGCGTTTCGCACCCAGTCACGCCTAGGCAGACGGCGAGCCAGCTCAGCAAGACGATGTTTCGGGTCACGTCGGTATCCTTTCTCGAGTCTAGCGGCAGCAACTGGTAGTGAACTGCCCGCCCTCGGGTGCGCCCGGAGCGCCCGGGTTCTGCGTCCATGATGCCGTGGGCGGATTCGCGCTGGTCACTCCCCCCGCCGCGGTCTGCGCGTTGTACCAGAAAACGTAGGCGGAATCCAATGCCTGGACCGCCCAGATGTTGCGGGTATAGTTGTCGGAGTTGGCTGATGCGTTGTTGGCCGCGGAGGGAGAGCCGGCCAGTTCCTGTCCGATGAGGATCCGCTTGCCGGTCATCTGGGGAAGCGGGCTGCCGCAGCCACCAGTGCCCGCAACCGATGAGGTCCCATTGTAGAGGGTGCTGTGCGAATCGTTGTAGATGAACACCAGGTACGGGTTGGGCGTGGTGCGACCGTCTTTGATGAGCATGTAGTGATCCACGGTGCCGATCGGGTCGACGCCACCCAGATAGTGGGAGTTAAAAGTGTTTCCGGTCCCTGGCCGGGCGTCCGCCCAGAAATACGTGGGGCTGCCGCCTTCCAGTACCAGCGTGCCGGCTTCCACCCAGCACATGCCGAACTGATTGGAAGTGCAGTTGGAGGAGGAATCGTCGATCAGCCAGATCTCGTTGTCGACGAACCCACCGCAGCCCGAGGGGCACGTCATAGCCACTTGTACGATGTCCGTGTAGGCGCCGAAGTACTCGTTACCCTGCGTCCACGCGTTCACACCATAGCAATGTCCCGAGGAGGGATCGCCGCAGGAATAGGCTCGGGCACGATCCACCTCGCCGAGCAAAAATGACAGCATCACGAACGGCATTACGCGAGAGCCGAACCGGCGTTGGACGAACATACACCCTCCCTTGCGGAGTGAAATCTCTCACGGCCGCTGAGGCGCTCCAGCCGGCGCCACACGTAAGCCGCGATGCCCGGGGCTCGTCTTGGTGTCGGGTAACAGGATCTTACAATGGTGCTCTTAAGTCAAGGCCATTTTTGGGTGGCATATTTGGCTCGTGTGGGCGCAATGTGAGACCTATTTGGTCCAAGTGGAAATGTCTTATTGACAGCGTCAGGCTGGGGAGATGGAACAGGAACTCTAATCATGACCCGGCGCGAGTGTGGCCGTTTATCCGCCGGGTGGAAATCAGATTGTGGCTGGTCCTGGAGAGGCAAACGGCTTGCGGTCACGCTTTTGATCGATTTAATACTTACATTGCCTTCAGGTACTTAGTTGTGCGGTGTGGGGCGAGGATTCGCCTCGGGTCCGTACAATCAGATTGAAAGAGCATGCGTAGAGCTCTTGCATCTCGTCTTCGTGAACCCTCGCCAGTATGAGATTTGATAGAGCCGTCATTGGCTGGATGATCGCGGCCAGTCTGGGTAGCGCTTTTGCCCAAACCAAAGTGGACTTGCGGACGCAAAGCAAGTCGGTTGACTTTTCCACCGCGCCTTCCACAAAGCCGATTGCTATGGGAACCGCGCTGCCAGGCACCTGCTCGGCCGGGCAGCTGTTTTACCTCTCCAATGCCGCTCCGGGCTCCAACCTCTATTCCTGCACCGCTACGAATACCTGGACGCAGAGCGGATCGGTGACGAACACCAGCGGCACCTTGACAACCGATCTGCCTTTGTTGGGCGCGGGCGGGAACGACGCCAAACTGGGCACGAAAACCGGAAACGGCAATCAAGTGGTGGTAAGCCAATCGCCCACGATCGTCAGCCCGACGGTCGCAGACTTTACGAACATGCCTCACAGCCACGCCAATTCCGCCGGCGGCGGGCAACTTGGAATTTCCGCGATGCTGCCGGCGAGCCTCTCGGGTACGGGCGCGAAGCTGGGAACCGTTGCCGGGGTCCTTACGGCGGGGGATTGCACCAAGTTCGACGCCAACGGAAACCTTGTCGATAGCGGTATGGGATGCGGGCAGGCGAATTTCCGGCAGGCTTTTACCAGCGTCGCGTCGGTAACCTTGACTCATAACTTCAATTCATTCGCGATTGTCTTTGCGTGTTTCGATAACAGCACGCCGCCGCTGTGGATCCTGCCCAAGTCGGCGGGGCTGACCAACGCAAATACGCTGACCGTGACGTTTGCGTCAGCGCAAACCGGCTCATGCGTGGTGAACGCGAGCGGCGGCGGCAGCAACTTCACGCCGGGGACGGGGATCACTTTTTCGGGCGCAAACATCTCGGTGGATGGCACTTTCATTCCGAAGTATCTGACAGCCTCATCGTCGCTGGCTTTCGGAGCCATCGCACAAGCGGCATGCGCGCAGTTGACGTTCTCGCTTGCCGGAGCCACTACCGGCGATTCGATCGCACCGGGGTGGCCGGCGACTCTCGAAAGCGGCCTGGTTGGAAGTATGTTCGTGAGCGCGAGCAATACGGTGGCCGTGCGGTTGTGCAATTTATCGGGCGCGTCAGTGACGCCGGCGGCGCAATCGTTTCGGGCGACGGCGGTGAAAGGCTTCTAGTTACTCGGCAATGGCCGAGGCCGCCATGGCCATGAAGGCGCTGCGCTCGGTGGCCACATCGGGTTGCTGGACGAGAAATACTCCCACCAGATCTTTCTTCGGATCCACCCACCCGTGGGTTCCAAACGCGCCGCCGTGGCCGTACGCGCCGATCGCAGTGAGCGGCAGCGTGCCATCCGCGGTACGCACCACGGCCCACGCCAATCCATATCCCATGCCCGGTGAATGGCCCGCCTGCAGCTCGCCGGTGTGCACTTCGGTCATGGTTTCGGCGGTGGCGCGGGAAAGAATGCGCTTGCCGTTTGCGCCGTTGCCCGACAAATCCCAATCCGCCTTCTTTAACTTACTTTTGTCCAAAATGTAAACGGTCGCCACGCGATGCTGGCGATCCGCGGGCAGGAAGAAGAAACTGTCTTTCGTGCCGAGCGGCTGGAAAATGCGCGACTCGATAGATTTCTCGTAGGGCTGATCGGACACCACTTCAATGATGCGCCAGAGCGTGGCGATGCCCAGATTGCTGTACTGCCATTTCGTGCCGGGGTCGAAATCGAGGGGCTTCTGCGAAGCCAGAGTCACGACATCGGCCAGGGTTCGCGTCTTACGGGCGATGGCCTCGTCGAGCGTTTCGGGCGGCATACCGTACATGCCGGAGGTATGGGTCAACAAGTCCCGCAAAGTGATGGGGCGGGAGGTGCGGCGCAGAGTGCGCTTGGTATCTCCGTTTTTGTCTCCCTCACGGCTCTCGATCACCCACAAATTCTTGAAGTCGGGTAGATATTTCTCGACGACGTCGCCGAGCGCAACCCTGGCCTTCTTCCACCAAAATCATGATGCCCACCGCAGTGAAGGGTTTGGTCATGGAGGCTATACGGAAGATGGTGTCGGCTTTCATCGGCTGCTTGGACTCGAGGTCCTGATAGCCAACGGCCTCAATGAGCATATGCTTTTTGAATTCGGGTTGAGAGCTTAGGTGGAGCAGTCTAACAGTGGGGGTGTTACGCAATCATGACAGGAGCATAAATTTTCGACTGCCATGATGGCCCGGGCAGCAGAACGCGCAGCCGCAAGACACGCACTTTGAGAGTTTCCACGTTGATCCGCCGTGCCAGCGCCCCGCCTATCAGTGCGGATTGCGCAGCCTGAGTAGTAATGTTGTGCCAATCGCCAGAACAAGCAAGATCGGAAATAAAATGCCCTTTGTCATTTTTCTATTGGCATCATTTGAGTTCGAGACGCGGCGCCCTCCAGTTCTTGCTGAAGCTCGTCCGCCGTGGGCCTGAGTAACGTAATACCGTGGCTGTTCAGCAACTGGACGAATTCAACAGGAGTCATATTCAGCACGCGAGCAGCGCCGGAGGAGAGCAGCTTGCCAGCGGCAACGAGGCCGATTATTGCTTCTTTGTCGTCCATGACTTCCTGACGCTGAGCAAAGCGCGCTCTCAACGTAGCAAGCGGTGCGTTACCTCGTAATTAAGGATGGATGAACAATTACTCCTTTTTCTTGGAGCATGTCACAGATCCGCCACCGAGTCGCTCGCTGCCGCCGGTCCGGCGGGAGAAGATCCCAAAAACAGCTGTGCCAGAAACTCGCACCCCACGTACCATGGACAGGAATCACGTGACAACGGCCATTAGCCGAAGAGTGCGGAGTGTCTTGGCCAATTGAGGTCATGCTCTATCCCATGGGGCGCGGATTGGAGTTGCCCCCGTTTTTGACACAACCAGTTAAGTGCTCAATACTCGCCAGCGTGCCATGCCGCTGGACGAGAGTCACGGCGCCGGGGATCGTGCCCTTCTCGGCGAACGCCTTCATGCGAGCTGGAATGCGCGCCAGAAGCTCGGCATCCATGCCCGCCTTGCCGGTGTTTACGGCGGGCGGAGCGGCGCACAGAACCGATGGCGACAGTGAGGAGAACGGCGGGCAGGAAATGTGCCGACCTGCGGCAAGTTATCAGATTCCACCTCCGGATGTACGTGCGTGGGCTTTCCAGACGGGCATTATATCGACTCAGTGACGCGACGGGCTGCGATGGGGTGGCCGCGCGCGCCGCCAGCCGGCGTGGGACGGTTGCGCGGTGGCTTCGGCGGAATCAAGCTTAGATATTGGTTGTCCCGCAGGATATCGCTGAGACTAGCGGAGTTTCGTCAATGCCGTTGTATATGGTGGTGGAGCACTTCAAGAACAAAGATGCGGTAGCCGTGTACCGCCGGTTTCGGGATGCCGGCCGGATGGCGCCTGAGGGCCTGATCTACGTATCGAGCTGGGTTGATGACAAATTTGAGCGTTGCTATCAACTAATGGAGGCGCATGACCGCGGGCTGCTCGATGAGTGGATGGCGAACTGGAAGGACCTCGTAGATTTCGAGGTGCATCCAGTCATCACATCGAAGGAGGCGGCCGAGAAGATTGCGCCAAGACTGTAGCGTTCATGCAGAACGTCCAATCGAAGCGCGAGCGGTCCAGCCGACCCGGCTCCTGTTCGCCGATTGCACTGCCCGAAGAAGGCGAGCCGGTATACAATGCCGGTTATCTCGCAGACGAAAATGTCGGCTGCGTGCAAGAGGCGATATCCCACGATCACGGCGCGCAACACAACGCGACGGCAATTGAGCTTTCAGATCTCCGCAATCGCCGATCAAATAGAATAGGGCGTGGGATGTGGAGGTACCGTGATTCGTTTCCTCGTATGGTTGTTGCTGCTGGCTAACGCGGTGTTCGCGGAGCAGCCGGTGAAAGTGCTGATCGTCACTGGCGGGCATGATCATCCGCCGTCGTTTTATTCCCTGTTCGACGACGCGAGCTTCACGGCTTCCGTCGATCCCCACCCAATTGCGTTCGCCAAGGACTTCCGCGAACGTGCGGACGTGCTGGTGCTCTACGACATGATCCCGGATATGCCAGAGGAGGAGAAGCGCAACAATCTGCGAGCTTTCGTGGAGTCAGGCAAAGGGGTGGTTGTTCTTCACCATGCCATCATCGATCATCAGGCGTGGCCGTGGTGGTACGAAGAAGTCGTCGGCGGCCGTTATCTTCTCAACCCCGAAGGCGGTATGCCTGCGTCGACGTACAAGCACGAGGAGCGCATGCGCGTTACGGTCACAAAGAAGCACCCAGTCACGGAAGGCCTCACCGACTTCGCGATCGAGGACGCGACCTACAAAGGGATGTGGATCTCACCGAAAGTCCAGGTCCTGCTGACCACCGACAATCCAACCAGCGATGGTCCGGTGGCATGGCTGGGCACGCATTCGAAAGCACGAGTCGTCTACATTCAACTAGGCCACGGTAGCCTGGCGCATCACAACGCGAGCTATCAGCGCCTGGTGCACAACGCCATCATCTGGGCGGCGGGCCGGTAGGCTCCC
>JBGPKX010000236.1:0-9772 GCA_041486185.1 Bryobacteraceae bacterium
AACCTAAGTCTCTCACGGGATCACTAGGCTAGCAGGCTGCTGAAAAGGCTGCCGACGGGTGCGCTTGCCCCACTCTCGAATCAGCGTTCACTTTTCCGAGGCGCGACCGTGAGGGAGCGAGTTTTTCAACAGCCTCTTAGTCTACGAGTTATCTGCCTGGGGCGGGAAAGGATTCGGGCGTCGCCACCCTCCCCCGCGGGGCGCTCCATGGCGCGATTTGGAGCGCCGCTCGCTTGGGCAGGGCTTGAATCTTGGAACAGGGTGATCGTGACGACCCATCCTTCCTCCGAACTGCTCATGGTATCGATCAGACCACCCTGGGGTTGACGATGCCTTTACCGTTGCAATCCCAATGCCACGCCCGGTATTCGCAAGACACACCAATAAATCAATGGTTTACCGAACCGCAGACCTAACCCAGCCCCCCTCCGGAACGTGCTGAACTATCCAAATAGATAGGGCGTCTATCTGAATCGTTAGTCGAGCGGGTCGCGCCTCCACCCTTTCATGCCGTATATTTGTTTAGTTAACGGTTACGGGCATGAATCACAGGTTGGTTGCGAGGGATGGTCCGCTGAAGGGTTCCGCATTTCCGCTCGACGGGGGCGAGTTCTCCATTGGGCGAAATCCGTCCAATCGGCTGGCTGTCAATGACCCGTCGCTTTCACGTCAGCACTGCGTGGTCGCCAAGCGTGGTGACCAGTTCGAGATCCGGGATCTGGATAGTCGCAATGGTTGCTTCGTGAATGGCGTCCCGGTTCACGAGCGCTTGTTAACGGACGGCGATGAAATCCAAATCGGCAATTCGCTGTTCCTGTTCCTGAGTGAAGATGTGCCCACCGCTGCCATGCCGGCGGTGCGCCTGGATGAGCGCAGCATGCTCACCGGCTCCACGGTGATTCTGCGCAGCGAGGACTCGCGTTACTTGCAGCCGGAAAAGGTGGCCACCGCCCCGTTACCCGCGCTGCGAGTTGCACGCGACCTCAAGGCTCTGCTCAAGATCAGCACGGCCATTAATTCCGTGCGTAAACTCGAAATGCTGGAGCGGCAGTTGATGGAAGGCATCTTCGACGTGGTTCCCGCTGCGCGCTGCGCCATCCTGCTGATAGGCGACAATCCCGACGAGTTCAACTCCGTCTTTTCCTGGGACCGCGCCTCCGGGCCGATCGCGCCTTTCCCCGTGAGCGGCACGGTCGTGCGTAAAGTGCTCCAGGAAAGGGTCGGGGTCCTGAGCACCGACGTGATGGAAGACGTGGCTCTCGGCACGTCCAAGAGTTTGCTGGCCGCGGAAACCCGATCGCTGCTGGCGGTGCCGCTCAACGTTTTCGAGCGCGTGCTCGGCCTGATCTATCTCGATACCAGTAATCCCGCCGCCCGGCTGGACCAGGATCATCTGGAACTGATGACCGCGGTGGCGGCGATTTCAGCCGTGGCTCTCGAAAACGCCCGCCATGTCGAACGGCTGGAAGACGAAAACCAAAGGCTTAAGGCCGAGATCAATATCGAGCACAACATGGTGGGTGAAAGCACGCCCATGCGCACCGTGTACCGCTTCGTCTCGCGCGTGGCTGCTTCCGATTCGACGGTCCTGATTACCGGCGAGAGCGGCACTGGCAAAGAGCTGGTGGCACGCGCCATCCATCGCAACTCCCCGCGCGTCCAAAAGCCGTTTGTGGCCATCAACTGCGCCGCCTTGACGGAAACGTTGCTCGAGAGCGAACTGTTCGGCCATGAAAAGGGAGCGTTCACCGGCGCCGTGCAACAGAAGAAGGGCAAGCTCGAAGTGGCCGACGGCGGTACGGTGTTTCTCGATGAGATGGGAGAACTCGCCCCGGCCCTGCAGGCCAAGCTGCTGCGCGTGCTTCAGGAACGCGAGTTCGAGCGCGTGGGCGGCACCCGCCCCGTCCGTATTGACGTTCGCGTGATTGCGGCCACCAACCGCGACCTGGTGGAAAGCGTCAAGGCTGCAACGTTTCGTCAGGATCTCTATTACCGCCTGAACGTGGTTTCGATCGAGATGCCTCCGCTGCGGCAGCGCCGCGATGATATCCCACTGCTTGCGTCGTATTTCGCCGCGCGCTCGGCCGAAAGATCCAAACGCCGCGTGCTCGGCGTGTCGCCCGAGGCGCGCGCCTGTCTGGTGAACTATGAATGGCCCGGTAACGTGCGCGAATTGGAGAACGCCATCGAACGCGCCGTGGTGCTGGGATCGTCGGATTTCATCCTGCCCGAGGATTTACCCGAAGCCGTGCTCGAAACCGCACAGCCGGCCGGCGGGACCATGGCGCAATACCACGAGGCCGTGGCCGAGGCTAAGAAGCAGGTGATCCTGCGCGCCGTGGAGCAGGCCGGGGGCAACTACACCGAAGCCGCGAAACTGCTGGGCGTCCACCCAAACTATTTGCACCGGCTGATCCGCAACATGAATTTGAAGTCCGTGCTCAAGACGGCGGGCTAGCGCCTCTAGCTGCAAATCCGTTGACTAGTTCACCGCATGGCACGTGGCGCAGCCTTTCAGGCTGCCCCGTCGAGACGCGTCTCGACGCTTGCGTTCGCAGCCGTCGACCGCGCTCATCGCCTGCTGAAGCGCGCCAGCAAACACGCCGCCGCCACGCCAAGGCTGCTCATCCCCGCGCCCCAGAATACCGAGGCCGGCCGGTAGCGCATCTCGATGCGGTGCTTTCCCGCATCCGCGACTACCCCTCGTAGGAACGTGTACGCTTCATAAACCGGCGCCGGCGCTCCGTCAACCGTGGCCTGCCACCCTGGAAAGTACCCTTCGCCGGCGATCACCATGCCCTTGCAACGCATGTCCGCATCGATCACGACGCGGCTTGCTTCGCGCGCCACCAGATTGAGCTCATCGGATCCCGCGCAACTTTCGAGCTTGGGCGGGGCGCCGAAGAGAAAGGTTTCGCGCGCCAGATCGGCTGGTGGCTTGTCGAGGTTCTTTTCAATCTCCTTCTGGTCGTGAATGGCAACAGCCTGGTGCACGCTCCAGACGCGCGGAAAAACGCCGGGATTGGCCCAAACTTTGATTCCGCTCTTGCCCGTAAAGACGTCGGCCTCGCCCTCGCGGCGCTGTTTGCGCCCCACGTAAAAATTGATTCCGAACATGGCCCGCACATTCGGATGGCCTCGAATCTTCTCGATATTCCGGGTCAGGGAGGCCAGGTAGCACTCAAACACATCTATACCGTTCCAGTCGCCGAAATTGTACGGAATCTCGTTTCCGTCGATCTCTGCGCGAACAGGCGTGGGCTGCTCGCGCAAAAACTCGACTACATCCGCGTTCTGCGACAATCTATCGAGGAAGGGCCAGCCGTTTTCGCGGTGCGCCAAGGGCGACGAGTTGAGGTTTCCCAACTCGAGCAGCAGGATGCAGGCGACTAGCACCAGCCCGACGCGCGACGAGACGTATCCGCGCGACCACGCCTGGAGAGCGGCAGCCAGCAGGAGAGCTATAAAGGCTCCGAATGCCAGGGTGCCGAAGTCCAATGCACGTTCAACTTTTACCATGGAAAACATCAGCACACAGGTGAGAACTAGCAGGCCAAGTGTCGACAACGAAACGATTAGCCGCTGGCTCCAAACGCTTTGGCGGCGACTGGCTTCGTTTGCAAAAACATCTATTCCATATGCACTTAGAACAGAAAGTCCAAAGCCATACATGAACAACGCCATGTGGGGACTGCGAGCCTTTTCCACTCCGGGCACCAGGGCGTAAATTAAACCTTCAAATAGCGTGTTTGCTCCCATGGCGAACAGCAGGGCCAGCAGCGTAACCGCCCCGAACAAGCGCACCATGCGATTTTCCCAGCCGCGCGCCGCGGCGAAGAACGCCATGGCGAGCGCCACCAGTCCCATGCAAGGTCCGGTTCCCGTGGTGAGCAACGCCCCCACGAGCGCGTCCGGCGCCATGCTGTATTCGGCGTGGACGCGATAGGGCACAGCTTCGTCCCAGGCCAGCGGATGCGAGGCGCCGGCCCAGCGCAAGGAGAGCCGGCCATATTCGATGGCGGGCAGAGCCTGGAGGCCTCCGGCCAGCAGCGCGAACACGCCGAATATCGCGACACATGCGAGCGCGGCCCTCACCTGGCGCGCGTTCCGCTGGCGGGCGACATGGTAGAGCCACACACCGGCCATCGACAGGGCGATGAAAATCGGAACCTGGTGATGTCCGCTCAGCAGCGACACGCCAAGGAACATTCCGGAGAGCGCGGAATTCGTGAGCGGCCGTTCGCCCCGCATGGCGCGCAGGGCGAACAGAAAGACCAGAGGCGTCCAGACGGCGCCGTTCAGCATCTGCGGGAAGCCCATCGTCGCCAAATAGCCGCCCGCCGCAAAAGCCACCGAGCCGAGCAGGGAAGCCGCGAACCCGCGCTTCAGATCGCGCAGCAGAAAAAAACAAAACAGCGCGGCCATGTAGTGGATCGCGACGTAGTACAGGTTCACCGCTTCGAGCCTGATCCAGCCGTGACGCAGGGGCATCAGAAAAAGGATCCAGTTGAGCGGATACGCCGCGCCGGTAATCATCTGGCCGAGCATCGTCTGCCCGCCCCACTCGTGCGGATCCCAGAGCGGGAAGTTGCCTTTGTGCCAAAGGCCGGCTTGAAACTGATACCAGGGCAGCACCTGGTTGCCGATGTCCGGGCTGTTCGCCCACGTGTATTGGCTGGTGAGCGTGAGCTTCCAGAAAATGCCCGCAATCATGACGAACAGCAGTGCGGGCCCGGCGAGTTTAGAGGCAAGCCGGGCAAGCCGCGATCGATCGACGGGTTGGGTCTCAGCCACCGGCATCGCCTGACATGATAACGGAAACGCACGCGCGTCCAGCAGGTTGTTGAAAAAAGGGCTCGGCAAGGCCGGTCCCTCTCGGAACCAGGGTCACGTCGTTTCCGGGCCACGACCGTAAGGGAGTGTGCCGTCTTCAGCGGCCTGTCAGAGCGATGACCTGCTGCAATGCCTTACAGGTATCGGCCGGGCTCATTCGGGCCCTAAAGGCGCGCGCGTTCGGCCGGGAGTGGTGGATCTCAGCCACTCGGAACTGGCATGATCCGAGACTAACTATTTAGAAAACAATATGTTACAGATTGGTCCTGGAGTTGCCACGACAGGGGCGGGGAACTGGTTATGAGAGCCACACGGAATCTGCTCGCAACGGTATTGATCCTTACCGGGACGGTGGCCGTGGTTCGCGCTCAAGAGGCTCCAGAGGCTCAACAGAATGATGCCGGGCACGGCGTGGCGCGAATCAGTGTAATGGCGGGTGATGTTTCCGTGCAGCGCGGCGATTCGGGTGAGCGATCGGCGGCGGCCGTGAATGCACCGCTAGTGGCGGACGACCTCGTCACCACTGGCCCCGGCTCACGCGCCGAGATCCAGTTCGATTCGGCCAATATGGCGCGCCTCGGCTCCGATTCCGAAGTCCGGCTGAGCGAACTCGACGGCTCGCGCTTTCAGTTGCAAGTGGCGCGCGGCACCGTAATGTTCAGCGTGCTGCGCGATTCGCGCGCCCAGGTGGAAGTCAGTACGCCCGCCGTCTCGATCCGCCCGCTCAGCCGTGGCGACTACCGCATATCAGTCTTCGATGACGGGCAGACCCAGATCACCGTGCGTTCCGGCGAAGGCGACATTTATACGCCACGCGGTGTGGAGAAACTGCGTTCAGGAAACACGATGATGGTGCGGGGAACTGCCTCCGATCCTGAATTCCAGGTTGTCCGCGCCATCGCACCGGACGATTTCGACCGCTGGAACGAGGATCGCAACCGGAATCTATCCCGCTCGCAGAGCTACCAGCACGTAGGCCGCGACATTAACGGCGCGGAGGATCTTGATTCAAACGGTCGCTGGGTACAAGACGCGAACTACGGGTCGGTCTGGACCCCGTCCTCAGTTGGCCCCGACTGGGCGCCTTACCGCGAGGGCCGCTGGGTGTGGGAAGACTGGTACGGTTGGACCTGGGTGAGCGACGAGCCATGGGGCTGGGCGCCTTACCACTATGGCCGCTGGTTCTACTCGGCACCGGTCGGCTGGTGCTGGTATCCCGGGCCGTATTATGCACCCCATTACTGGAGCCCGGCGCTGGTCGCGTTCTTCGGATTTGGCGGCTTTCACGTCGGCGTCGGATTCGGCGGCGCGGGATTCGGCTGGGTACCGCTAGCGCCATATGAGACGTTCCACCCATGGTGGGGACGCGGATTCTATGGGGGCTATCGCAATCACAATGTGCTAGTTAACAACATAAACATTGTGAACAACGTGAACATCAGGAACACTTATCGCAATGCACGCGTCGGAAATGCGGTGTCGGTGGTGAATTCGGGCGATTTCGCGCGGGGGCGGTTCGGCAGCGTGAGGTCCGTCTCGGGCGCACAACTCAACCAGGCCAGCCTGGTGCGGGGTCAAGTACCGATCGCTCCGACCGCGGGAAGCCTGCGGTTTTCCGACCGTCAGACCGCTGCGATTCCGCGCAGCAACGTCACCGGCGGCCGCTTCTTCAGCCACAGCCAGCCGGCGCCGGTGAATCGCGTGCCGTTTGCCCAGCAGCAGCAGAGCCTGGCGCAGGTTAGCCGGCCGGGAAGTGCCGGTTCAGGCGTAGGCGCCTCGCCCAATAATGCCCATGGACAATCGATGTGGCAGCCGCAGGCAGTTGCGCCACGCGCCGCACAGTCGCCGTCCACGGCGGCCCCATCGGCGCGCAATGTTCCGTCGCCGCAGAGTAGCATGCCGCGCGCGAATGCGATGGGTCAAGAGCGGCCGTCGGCCAGCGCGCCCGCGCAGTCTGGAGGCTGGAGGCGATTCGGAGATTCGCCACAAGCGAGCGCTCCAAGCCAGTCGCCGCGCAGTGTTCAGCCTGGGAATCAGCCGAGAGCGGCCGAAATGCCGAGTACTCGTGGTAGCAGTGATGCGGCAAGCGGAGGGTGGCGCCGTTTTGGCTCTCCGTCGCAGCCTACGAGCCGCGGTGCGGCGGGGGCCGCCTCTGGGCGCGGCGATGCAGCTCCGCAAGACAGCAGTCGCGGATGGCGCAGCCCGGCAGACCGCCCGGCTACAGCACAACCCGGTGGCGATCGCTTCCAGAGTGCACCTTCGGATGGCTGGCGCCGCTACCAGCCGAGCAGCGAGCGTCCCGGCTACGGTCAGTCGCTAGCGCCACGGTCCGAGAGCCCGCGCTATCAGCAGAGTCCGAGCTATTCCAGGCCCGAGCGTTTGCAGATTGCTCCACCCATCGTGCGCGAGCGTGCCATGCCGAGTAGCGAGCCGCGATACAACGGCGGAGGTTACAGTGGGGGCGGTGGTCGCAGTGCGCCGCGTGTGGAGTCGGCTCCGCGCAGCGGCGGCTACAGTGGAGGCGGCGGACGCAGCGCGCCGCAATCGGCACCGCGCAGCAGCGGAGGTGGTGGTGGCAACCGCGGCGGTAGCGGATCGAGCGGACACAGCGGCCACAACCGTTAAGGTTTCTTCGCAAGACAGTTTCTTCCCTTAGGGCCCGCAGCCGATCAGATTCGGCGGCGGGCCTATTTTTTGTGGAAGGGAAGAGAGCGATCCTTTACTTCGCTGATCCAGACAACTGCTTGAACTATCTGGTTGCAAGGCGCTGGAAGAACGGGGCAGGTCAGGAGAAACGAGCCGCAACTAATACCCCTGAGGCGTGGACCTAATCCGTGCCGTTTATCGTCATACTGCAACCGCATAAAACCAAAGTGATATGCTTGTTCCCCGCCGGAGGTTGAGTATGCAGTGGCAACAGGTAATCTTTTCGAGCGATGAGATCATTAAAGACAGACTCAATACGTTGATGCTTGCATTTGTGGAATTTCATTTGGTGTCTGGAGCGCCAAAGGACGCCGCAATTTATGTAGACCGAGACAACGATGACATTTTCTATTTCTCGCCCAGAGCCGTAGAGATTGCGGGCACCCTTATCGCACGGTTTGGCGGCAGGGACTGTTCTGCGCCGCGATCTTCGGCAGTGGATCTCATGGTCGGGTCTCTATCTCGCGCCGAAGTACCTTTTTCTCCCGAGCCAGCAGAGCAGGATAATCGTTAGCGATCCGATTTGCGAATGAGTCAACTATATTATCGGCCTGAAAGTGGCAAGAACATACTTGGCGTACCACGCTGGTGCGCCTTTGGATGGTGTGCCTAGTAGCATCTAGTCTGATGGCTGGCGAGACAGGCCGGATGGCCGCTCCCTACTGCGGCGGGTGCTCTCCGATAAAAACAACCACTAGATTTGGATCATCGGCGGCTAACTTCTGCGGGTCGTCTTTGTCCATAAATCGACGTGCAGTTTGTATGAACTTCGGGTCTACGACAGAAGGCATCTTGTTGTACCGTGGCAGCGTCTTAAGCAGTTCCTTGCTGAGTGCTTCTGCGGCGTCACGAGTACCCCTGGAAGCCACTGAACTAATTAACACTGCGATACCCTGCATTGACAAGGAGCACTTGTCCCAAATCGGATCACCACGCACCATTTTCCAATCGGCACCCTTGACGCCCTCAACAGTGTCCGGTCCGAGGATACTGGCAAGTACTCCCCACGTGTTGAGCGTTTCACGTTTAGTTCTATACATTCCACAGATTAGTAGGGCTGCTCGTTGTCCAGCAAACGGAGCAAGATCCTTTGCAAGGTTAGGCGCGGCTTTTCGCAGCAGAACATATCTCGGCCCCTGTGTTCGAAATTGCTTCTCAAGTTTTGAGAGCTGCTCTCCCGCTCTCTTGGCACTGGCGTCTAATTCTTCTTTTTCAAGTCTGGCATCTTCCGTAGCCTTCTCTAAGCGCTCGGAAAGTGATCGCTTGTTTGATTCAATTAGGGATTCGTCTCGGGCTATGATCTCATTGTCTTTCTTTCGAGCGTCACGTTCAGCCAAGACCATTAGCCCTTCGAATACGACCTCTCCGCTGACTCCGACAACTACCGCGATTGCTCCTATGGCTACTAATCGCTTGGGCCAATTGCGAACTCTCCACTGCAATCTTCCAAGGCAGGTTCTTATCTTAAAATGTGGAATCTCTTCAGGAAGTTCTAACAGAACACCTATGGCGGTAACGGCTGTAAACACCAACAACCATCCGAAGTATATATTTGCGGTGCTCTCCGCTGAATCTCGTTCTACTTCTAGGTTAGAGCCTGCATATGCGGAAAGATTGAAACAGAGGAACGCCAAGGAGGACGGAAAGGCAAGAATGGCCCTGTGTGCTATAGGGCTTATCGGTGTTTTATTGTTGCCTGCGTTTGTGATATATAGCTGGGCTTTCGTAACTTGGCTCGCAGATCGGCAATCTATGATCGTATGATCGTTGATATCTACGTTTTCTTTTTTTTGTTTTTCGTCCCGCTGCGTGCGGATCGCCGTTCCGTGGCGATTTCTTCTTTGCCCGTTCCACCAGCGCATTCAGTTCAGCCTTGGGTACGGCGAGGACGCCACGCATGACCGCTTTGAAATGCGCGAATTCCGGGGTTGATTCAAACGCTACGGTTTCATAACCTCCCGTGCGGGACGAGCGCTTTCTGTTGCCGCGTCCCTGCCGTTTCCGGCTTGCCCTTCAACTATAGGCGTCCTCGGTTTTACCAGTCGGTTGAGCGTATGTCAACCGTCTGCCGACAATCTGTTTCATGACTGCGGCGAAGGGCTCACCGTCGCTGAGTTTTCTATTGTTGGTAACGAAAGCACTGCTCATCGGCGTAGGCCTGAAGGTGAAACGGCTCAACGCTCACATATGTGGTAACAATTGCCCTGAAAGTATACATAATATCCGTTATCGG
>JBGPKX010000237.1:0-9697 GCA_041486185.1 Bryobacteraceae bacterium
AAAACCATGGAAATTAGAAGTATGAGGCTCTTTATCCTGCTGCTCTCGGCGATTTCGCTTCACGCGCAATCGCACAAAACCATTTTCCTGATCACCGACGCCGAGGGCGTAGCCGGTGTCTGCCGCCAGGACCAGACCGATCCCAAAGATCAGGAAATGCGCCAGCTCCTGACCGGCGAAATCAACGCTGCTGTCAACGGCCTTTATGACGGCGGCGCCGAGGATGTCATCGTTTGGGACGGCCACGACGGCAGCCAGACGCTCTCCGCGCTTACGATCCACCCGCGCTCGAAACTCATCATCGGCGACCTCGGCGTCAGCATGACGCTCGAGCGCAACTACGCCGCCATCGGTTTCATCGGCCAGCACGCGCGCGCCAACCGCAAGGGCGGCATCATGGCGCACAGCTACAGCTCGCTGGGCATCCAGACTATGCTCATGAACGGCAAGCCGGTGGGTGAAATCGAAACCCGCGCCGCGCTCGCCGGCGCATTCAATACGCCCGTGATCTTCCTGAGCGGCGACCAGGCTGCGGCCGACGATCTGCACGACATCGTGCCCCACGCCGAGCTGGCCGTGGTGAAAGAAGGGTTTTCGAATTACGCCTGCCAGACTTTATCCGCCGAAGCGGCGCGCAGTCTGATCCGGGATCGCGCCCAGCGCGCCATGCAGCGCATCGGCGAGATCAAGCCCTACAAGATTGAAGGCCCCGTCGACATCCAAATCGAATACACCACGCGCAACGCTCTCGGCGTGGACGCGCACCTGCGCCCCGGCGCCGAAATCATCGACGCCCGCACCATCCGCTATCACGGCAAAGATTTCATGGAAGCCTGGACGCGCTCCCAGCGGCCATAGTCGGCCGTCGCTCAAACTTCACGCTCGTTACCGCATCCCCGATGCTACAATGGCTCCCGCATGCGCCGCTCCCTCGTGCCCGAAATCATGGATGATCCGCGCACGCCGGAGGATGCACGCGAGCGCTTTCACCACCAGCTCACTTTCGTCCACCGCTTTCTTGGAAACCATCGCGCCATTCTGGAGGCTCTGCGCGGCGACTCCCAGCCCATCCGCCGCGTTCTCGACATTGGCTGCGGATACGGCGAGTTGCTGGATGAGATTCGCCGTACTCTACGCGTGGATGTCGCCGGCATCGATCTCCGCGCGCCGAAACGTAACGCCTTCGATGTTCCAATCGTCGAGGCCGATGCCACGCGTGACCGCTTGCCCGAAGCCGATGTAGCCGTGTGCATAATGGTCGTGCATCATCTCGGCAAGGATGACATCACAGCGCTCGTCCGCAACGCCAGCCGCTCGCTGCGACGCCTGATCATTCTCGATCTGGTCCGCCACTGGCTGCCCTTGACTCTTTTCACCACCCTCCTGTCGCCGGTTCTGATGCCCACCGTCGCCGCGGATGGCCGCCAGTCGATTCGCCGCGCCTACACGCCTCGCGAGCTGCGAGCCATCGTCGAGCGTGCGCTCGCCGGCACCGGTGCGCGCGTGGTGCACACTGTGACCCCCTTACGTTCGCGCCAGATGATCGATATCATGTGGACCTGATATGCTCCGACGATCATTCCTCGGCCTCACCGCGCTTGCGCCCGCCGCCGCGCTGGCGTTTCAATCCGAAAAAAGCAGACTCAAGATCGCCAGCGTGCGTCTGGTGAATCCGCGGCCTCGTCGGCCCGTGCCGAGTTACACCCCCGCTCCCGGATCGTGGTCGACCACCGGCGTGGAAGTCGCCAGCCCCATGTCCATCTATCCGGAGTACAAATCCAACCGCGCGCTGTTCATGCCGGATTCCAGTGCGCTTGAAGGCTTCACCGTCGAGATTTCAACCGACAAAGGCGTGAAAGGCTACGGCGAAGGCGGCATGGTCGGTGGCATCATCGTCGAGAACCACTTCACCAAGCTCCTCATGGGCAAAGATCCGTTCGATATCGAGCGCATCTGGGACATCCTGTGGCGTTCCACCATGTACTACGACCGCGCGGGCATTGCCACCTGCGCCATCAGCGGCGTCGATCTGGCGCTCTGGGACCTCATCGGCAACGCGCTCGACATGCCGGTGTACAAACTTTTGGGCGGCGAAACCAAGCCGCGCATTCCGGCCTATTGCACCGGCAACGATCTCGAGCAGCACATCGCGTTCGGCTTCAAGAGATTGAAGCTCGCCATGCCGCACGGTCCCGCCGACGGCCGCGAAGGCATGCGCAAGAACACCGATCTGGTGAAGCGCACGCGCGACTTGCTCGGCCCGGATGGCGACATCATGCTGGATTGCTGGATGGCGTGGACCGAACGCTACACGCTAGAAATGGCCGACATGGTCGCGCCCTACCGCGTTTACTGGATGGAGGAGTGCCTGCCGCCGCACGACTATGACGGCTTCGGCCGCTTGAACGCACAGATCAAGTCCACGCGCATCGTGACCGGCGAGCACGAGTACACGCGCTACGGCTTTCGCCAATTGCTCGAGCATCGCGCCGCCGCCATCTGGCAGCCCGATATTCACTGGTGCGGCGGGCTCACTGAGCTGCGGCGCATAGGCGCGCTTGCGGCCGCGTACGACATCCCCGTCATCCCGCACGGCGGCGGCGCGCACGATTCCGTTCACTTCATCGCCGCCACCGTCAACAGCCCTTGGGCCGAATTGTTCATGCCGCCGCCCGGCGGTCCCAAGGACGTCTACGCGCGCTACGAAGAGGATCACCAGCTCACGCGCGGTCCCGAAGGAATTTACACGCGACCTTCCGACAAGCCAGGCTTCGGCTGGGACTTTGTGGTGTAGTTTGGCAATCGTGGAAGGCCGCTTTGGGACGCGAATGAACGCGACTGCACATGAATAAGACAGTTGCCTCCATTCGCGTTTATTCGCGTTCATTCGCGGCCAGTCTGCATTCTCTCTAAGCGTCATCAGAGGCATATCGCGGATTCCGGGCTGGTGCGCGCCGATGGACTTCACGGCCCAGTTTCTGCAGCCAGCGTAGCTCTACCCGAAACTGCCCAATCGTCAGGCTGACCATCCAGACCGCTTCATGGAACCGGTGCCCCACTTCCGCTCGAATGCCGCGCAGAGTCGCCTCCTCCCGCGCCAGCTCCTTCTCCAAAAACTTCTTCCGCAAGCGCACCTGTCTCTGGAAGACGCCCGGCCGCGCCTGCCACGAAAGCGCAAGCCACGTCAGAAAGGCCGGACGCTCGCGCTGCGTGGCCCAGTCCTCACGTTCGAGAGCATCGGCGAGCGTGGCGCGGCCCTTCGCCGTCGTCGCGAAAATTCTGCGTTCGGGACCCGCTAGAGGTTCGTCGCTTTCTGCCGCGCGGATCAGACCGAGCCGAGCCAGTTTCTCCAGCGAGTAATACACCTGCGGTCGCGAGATGCCGGCCCAATCGCGAACGCATCGGCGCTCGAGTTCCAGGTTGGCTTCATAACCGTGCATCGCCCGCTCGGCAAGCAGGCTTAGCAGGACCAGGTCCGGTGTCGTCAGGCCGCGCTTTCTAGGCGCTGGCACCGCGCACCTTTCTCTTGCGGCTCCAATACCACCACGGGCACTGCTCAGCCGGCAGGTGCGGATCTCTGGCTTGCGCCACGGCCGACGAAAAAACGTCGAGAACGCAGATGTCCTGCCGCTGGCCGGTCAGACGGCACAGCCTGGTGTAAAGCTTGGCCGGATCTTGCCGCGCAAGCTGCGCCACGCTGCGAATCCCGAGAAGCTCGAAATCGCGAAGCATGGCCGGTCCCACGGAGATCAGGTCTTGCAAACACCGCTCTTCAGTCAGCATGAAAATCCTCCTTGACAGAAATCGTTAAGGTCCAGTACTCTATACTAGTCTAATTTAGACTACAAAGCTTTTGCAAGAGGAGAACAAGACCATGACCGTAAAGAAGATCACAGCCGTGTTGTTTGCGGAGCAAATCGAACCTTGCATTACATTCTGGGTCGAGCGGCTGGGATTCGAGAAAACCGTGGACGTACCGGATGGAGACAAGCTGGCCTTCGCGATTCTGCAAAAAGGCAGCGTCGAGCTGATGTATCAGACCTATGCCAGCGCGGAAAAAGACATGCCCAATCACGCCAACTCGTTCCGCAAGGGCCCGACGTTTCTCTATGTCGAAGTGGAGAACCTGGACGAGATTGTCGCCGCGATACAGGGCGCCGAGGTCGTGATGCCCGTACGCACCACCTTCTACGGTGCGAGAGAAATCGGCGTGAAAGACCCGGCGGGACACATCGTCACATTTGCACAGATGGGCGCCGCCCCGCAGCACTGAGCCCGAACGGCATGTAAGAGCGCGCGACGAGCCAGGTGCGCCACCCGTTGCTTGGCCCTACTTCTTCGATTCCGCCACGGCCGCGTCGCGCGCCTTGAGAAAATCGCCGACGTTCTCCTTGGTGACCAGTGTCGCCCCGGTGTCCACAAACGTCGGCAACGGCGAGAAGGGGTCTTGCGCCCAGTTAACGTCGAGCGACGGCGGCTTGCGATGCTGCAGCTCGTCCAGCATCTTCAACCCGTAGTACGCCATGGTAAAAGGCTTTTGCGCGATGGTGGCCGCGATGACGCCTTTCTGTATCCAGTTCAGCGTCCCTTCGTCGGCGTCCATGGCGATTACCACTTTGCTGACTTTGTTCCGGTCCAGCACCTCGGCCACTTCCTTGCCCCCGAGCGCCTCCAGGCACACAAAGCCGTCGACTTTGTCGCGCCGCTTTTCCACGATCTCGTTAGTGGTGTCGAACGCGATGCGCGGGTCGCCCTTGATGTCCACAACGTCCACGATCTTGATGCCCGGATGCTCGCTCAACGCAAATTTGTAGCCGTTCAGCCGCTCGGCAAGATTGGTCTGTCCCGGCATGGTGAAGACCACGACGTTGCCCTTGCCTTGCAACTGCTTCGCGGCGATTTTCCCGCCCATCACTCCGGCTTGGTAGTTGTTGGTTCCGATAAATAACAGCCGCTTGCTGGCCGGCGCGTCTGAATCTACCGTAATCACCGGAATGCCGGCCGCGATGGCGGCATCGATATCCGGCTTCATCAGCGCGGGATCCGCCGGAGACACCAGGATGCCCGACGGCTTTTGCTGCAGCCCGATGAGCCGGCGCAGTTCCTGCTGCTCCGCCTGCGGGTCGTACGTATCCGGTCCAACCACCTCGGCCTTCACTTGCAGTTGTGCCGCGGCGCGCGCGAGTCCATTAGCCGCCGTCTGCCAGTACGGAATCTTGACGTTCGCGGACAGCAGGTAATATTTCTCCAAGGCATCGTGCGGCGATCCAGCGCATCCCGCAAGTATGACGAGCACCGTCCCGCTCAGGACGGCGATCGAGGCCCTCTGGTATCGGAGCATTGAGACCTCCTCAGATAACGTCGATTTGTGTGTTTTGATTCTACCTGAACTTCGTGGAGGCAGCTGCGTCAGACCAGGACCGTAAACGTGGATTCGGTTCGCGTCACCGGCCGGTACAGCGTATCGCGCTCCACCGGCTCGCGCCCGGCCTTGCGAATGAGCTGCAACAGCTCGCCGCGCCGCAGCGACTGGCTCGTGGTCGCGCCCGCGTCGTGATAAATCTTTTCTTCCACTACGGTGCCGTCAATATCGTCCGCGCCGAAGCGCAGCGCGATCTGCGCGATCCTGGGCGTCATCATGATCCAGTACGCCTTGATGTGCGGAATGTTATCGAGCATCAATCGCGCCACCGCGATGTTCTTGATATCCAGAAATCCCGTGGTTTTGGGGATGTGCTGCAACGGTGTATTGTCCGGATGAAAGGCCAGTGGAATAAACGTCACGAAGCCCTGCGTCTCATCCTGCAGCGCGCGCAGCTTCAACAGATGATCCACTCGGTCTTCTTCCGTTTCGATGTGGCCGTAGAGCATGGTGCAATTCGAATGCAGTCCCAGCCGGTGCGCCGTGCGCGCCGTCTCCAGCCACTCCTCTCCCGTGATCTTGTGGTCGCAAATAACGCGCCGCACGCGATCGCAGAAAATTTCCGCGCCGCCGCCCGGCAGCGAATCCATGCCGGCGTCGCGCAGCCGTTCGAGCACTTCGCGTACCGAAATCTTCGAGCGCTGCGCCAGATAGCCGATCTCTACCATGGTGAACGCTTTCAGGTGCACCTGCGGGAAGCGCTGTTTCAGACCGCGCAGCATCTCGCAGTACCAGTCCAGCGTAAGCTCCGGATGCAGCCCGCCTACAATGTGGAACTCCGTGACCGCTTCGGTCCAGCCCTCGCCCGCGACATGCCACACCTGATCGAGCGACATGGTGTAGGCTTTCGGATCCTTGGCCCGCTTGCCGAACGCGCACAGCCGGCAGCTGGCTACGCACACGTCGGTGGGATTGATGTGCCGGTTGACGTTGAAATAGGTCGTCGAACCGTGCAGGCGCTCGCGCACCAGGTTCGCCATGTACCCCAGCGAGAGAATGTCGGACGTTTGATAAAGCGCCACGCCGTCTTCATAGGACAGGCGCGCACCCGCCTCAACTTTTTCGAGAATCGGCCGCAATCGCGGGTCTTCGATGAAGGGTTGCATGGGCTATGTGCGCCGCAGAAGCAATATATCCGCGGCCCAAAACACAAAGAATAACACGCTGACCCATCCGTTCATGGTAAAGAACGCCGCATTCACTCGCGAAAGATCCTCCGGCTTCACCAGGCTGTGTTCGTACACCAGCAATAACGCCACCGCCGCGATCCCCGCCAGGCTCAACGCACCCAGATTCAGCTCGTCCACCAGCGCCAGCAGGCACAGGATCATCAGGATGTGCAGCAACTGCGAAACTCTCAGCGCCCACCGGATCCCCATCCACCGCGGCAGACTGAACAGGCTCTCCGCCACATCGAACTCGTAATCCTGGCAGGAGTAAATGATGTCGAACCCCGCCGTCCAGAACATCACTGCCGCCGTGAGCCACAGGATGCGCGGATCGAGCGAACCGCGGACCGCGATCCAGGCCGCCGCCGGCGCGATGCCCAGCGCAAATCCCAGCACCAGGTGGGAGAACGCCGTGAATCGTTTGGTGAAGGAGTAGAAGAAGACCACGCCCAGCGCCACCGGCGCCAGTACGAAACACAGCCGGCTCAGCTCGCGCGCGGCATACAGAAATACCAGGCTCGAAACCGCCACGAAGCCCCAGCCAAACGTAGCGGAGAGCAGTCCCGCCGGAATATGGCGCATGCGTGTGCGCGGGTTGCGACGGTCAATCTCGGCGTCGATGAGCCGGTTGAACGCCATGGCCGCGGATCGCGCCCCCACCATCGCCACCACGATCCACGCAATCTTCGCCCGGAGCAGATGCCCCCCGAGCCCGCCCTCCCGCACCGCCAGCAGCGCCCCCGTCAGCGCAAACGGCAGCGCGAACACCGAGTGCTCAAACTTGATCATCTCGAGCGTGAGCCTGACTCGTTTCCAGAACATAATCTGTAGGACAGGCACTCCTGCCCGTGTGCCGAATCAGAGCCGTGTGGCGCAGGCACTCGTGCCGACACGCCTTTGGTCGGAAAGGTCGAGACCAGTCTCAACCCAGCAGCCTAAGAGCCTGCGCCACCACACGACATCCAATTTCTCTTCAACGAACTTCTGACTCACCACACTAGGTTGAACACACGCCCCCTCGCCGCGCCACGTGCGTCCGGTCGCCCAAAGACGCTACTATTCTAACGCATGCGGTTTTTACTTCTTGCTCTGTCGTCCCTCCTGCTCTGCCTCAGTTGCACCCCCAAAGCAGACACCGTCGAAGACCTCAAGACGCGCCTCGTCACTCTGCCCGATGGCCGCCAGATCCGCGCTGAAGTCTTGATCGCCCCCGCCGAAATGGCGCGCGGCATGATGTATCGCGACCCTCTGCCCGAGGGCCGTGGTTTGCTCTTCATCCACGATAAACCGGCTCCCTACCGCTACTGGATGTCCAACGTGAAAGCGCCTCTGGATATCATCTTCATGGATCCCGCGCGCCAGATCGTCGAGATCTCCGCCAACACCCCGCCCTGCACCAGCAAGCCCGAAGCGTGCCCGCTTTATGGCGGCCACTTCTATGAGCAGTTTGTGCTCGAGCTGCGCGCCGGCGAGGCCCAGCGCCTCGGTCTTCGCCAGGGCCAGTTACTCACCTTTTGATATTCTGGGCTCTTATGAATGAGGACCAGCTCCGCACTTTGCTGGAGCAAGTGCGCGCGGGCGCAATGGATGTGGACGCCGCGCTGTCCCGCGTTCGGCACATGCCTTTCGAGGACCTGGGCTTCGCCAAGCTCGATCACCACCGCGAGCTGCGCCACGGCATGCCGGAAGTGGTCCTCGCCAAAGGCAAGACTCCCGAACAGGTCCTGACCATCGCGCGCCGCTTGCTCGCTGTCTCGCAGAACGTGCTGATCACTCGCGCCGACGCCACGACGGCGGCTTGCGTTCGGGAAGGCTTGCCTGAGGCCGAATACTTTCCGCTCTCGGGCGCCATCCGCTTCTGGCGCGAGAAAACCCTCCGCGGCAAAGGTAAGATCGCCGTCGTCTGTGCCGGCACCAGCGATATTTTCGTCGCCGAAGAAGCGCAAGTCACCGCTGAAGTGATGGGTAATGAAGTCGAGGCCATTCACGATGTCGGCGTCGCCGGCATCCACCGGCTGATCGAATCCAGTTCGCGGCTGGCGGAAGCGCGCGTGGTAATCGTGTGCGCCGGTATGGAAGGAGCCCTGCCGAGCGTTGTCGGCGGCCTGGTGTCCTGCCCGGTTATCGCCGTGCCCACCAGCGTTGGCTACGGCGCCAGCTTCCACGGTTTAGCCGCGCTGCTCGGCATGTTGAACAGTTGCGCCAGCAACGTAACAGTGGTCAATATCGATAACGGTTTCGGCGCGGGCTACGTGGCGAGCCTGATCAACCGTCTGTAGCGGCCGCGGGTTCGGAAACCTGATCGATGATGCGAGAGCCGTTTCCGAGCCGCGCGCGTAAGCAAGCGGGCCATGGGCAGCATTTTCCACTAGCCAGCTGCAGCTCCGGATCGTCGCTCCAGTGACCCCGCCCCAAACCTCACTCGTAACGCAACGCGACCAGCGGATCGACCTTCGACGCCCATCGCGCCGGCAGGTAGCCGGCTAGAATGGCGACGGCTGACAGAACCAGCGTCGCAATCGAAATAGCCGCCGGGTCGAGCGCCGTCAGGCCGTAGAGCTGGCTGGTGATGACGCGCTTGGCTACCAGGACGGAGGGCAGGCCAAGCGCCACACCGATCCCGATGAGGATCACCGTTTCGCGCAGAACCAGCCTCTGGATGTCTCGCGGCTGTGCGCCAAGCGAGATGCGAATTCCGATTTCATTGGTCCGTCCGGCCACGCTATAAGCCATCACCCCGTACAACCCAATCGACGCCAGCAGCAGTGCCAGCAGGCCGAAAAAGCTGGAAAGCTGCGTGATCACGCGCTCGGTGATGAGCGATTGGCCCATCAACTCGTTCATCGTGCGAATCTCGACCGGCGGGACTGACGGGGCAACTTCCTTCACCGCGGCGCGTACAGCCGCCACAACGGTTGCTGGATTCCCGGAATAACGAATCTCAAAGGACGCGCTGGACGGCTCCTCGCCGTTTGCCTGAAAGAACGGGAGATAGAACTGGGGCGTGGCGGGTTCGCGCAGGCTGTTGTGTTTCGCGTCTGCCACGACACCGACCACGACAAACTGCTTGGGATTATCGCGGTCGTACCTGACCATTCTGCCAATG
>JBGPKX010000238.1:0-9687 GCA_041486185.1 Bryobacteraceae bacterium
ACGTTGCCCCAGAAAAACTTGCTGCTGGTCAGGTCGAGTTCCTTCCAGTCTACGCCCGAGCACTCGATGACGCCGCCGATGGCCAGCGCGAAGCTGATCCAGCGAACCGTGGACATGCGCTCACGCAGAAAAAAGTAGGCCATTACGGCGGTCGAAACCGGAAGCGCCAGCATGATGAGCGCGGCGTTCGAGGCCAGGGAGAACCGCACGCCCCAGGTAATGAACAGCTGGGCCACCACCTGCCCGAACACGCCGATGAGGATGAACTGCATCACGTCTCGTGCCGGCATGCGGTCCTTTAACTTGCCTTCACGACGCAGAATCGGGATCAGCATCAGGGTGGCGAACGTCATGGGAAAAAAAGTGGCCGCCACCGGGCCCATCTGTTCCTGAACAATTTTGACGAGCACGAACTGGCTGGACCAGATGAGATTGCACGCCAGCAGCAGCCCCCAGTCCCGCAATCGCTCCGCGGAGAGGCTAGACATGTTGCTGAATGGCCGCGGACTGGCAGAGATCGTAGGCCAAGACCACTTCACGCAGGCGCTCACGGCTGCACGGCAGCAGCGGAAGGCGCACTTCATCGGAGCGGAAAATCCCGAGGTGCTTATAGAGGGCCTTGGTATTCTGCACTTCATCTCCCAGGCCGAACAGATGAATGAACGGCAGAATCCGCTCCGAAAAGACGCGCAGCGACTCAACGGTTTTGCCGCCGTGAAGCAGGCGAACCGTTTCCTGATACGCGGCCGGAAAAACGGATGGAGCGATGATCATGCTGCCGTCGGCGCCGAGCATCAGACTACGAAAGGCCACCACGTCGTCTCCCGAGAACATCGTGACGCCGTGCCGCTTCAGGATGGGGATCTTGTCGAGATCGTGGTCCGTCAGCTTCACCGATTTCAAATGCTGGCAGGCTTCGACCATACTCAGCAGTTCGCTGGCGCTGAGCCAGGTTTTGGTGTAGATGGGATTGTCGTAGAGCACCAGCTCGAGCCCGGACGCGCGGTCGAGCGCGCGAAAAAACTCCAGCACCATGGGAAAAGAATTTGGAAAGTAGTAAGGGCAGGGAACCAGGCCCGCATGGATGCCCACTTCTTCCGCGTAACGCGCGAGCTTGGTCATGTCCTCCAGGCTGGTATGGGTCAGCCCGACTACGATGGTTTTCGAGGGCGGCGTGTTGCCGGCCGCGAACTTCATCAGTTCCATGCGCTCATCCATGGTGAGCGATACCGCTTCGCCGGTACTGCCGCATAGCGTGTATCCTTCCAGGTCCGGAAAGAGGTGATCGAAAAGCCTGAGCAGGCTGTCGAAATCGATGCGATTGTCGCGAAACGGCGTGGGAATCACTGGCAGCGATCCGCTGATTTTCAGATGAAATGTCCTCCTAATGAAACGGCCCTTTGGAGCGGCCGCTGCTTTCACATATTGAAACTGCTTTCAGATGATATTCGTGTCGCCTTGAATGTGTCAACATAAGGCATGGTTCGACAGTATCTGGTACCGGCCGTTACGCGGGCGCTGGATGTGATCGAATTGCTCTCGAAGCAGGATTCCGGTATGAGCATTTCGGAAATTCACCGGGCCCTGAGCCTGCCGCTCAGCTCGGCTGCGAACATTGTCTACACGCTCCACGCTCTCGGTTATCTGGAGCGCGGAAAAGAAGATTCACGGTACCGGCTGAGCTTAAAAATGCTGGGTATCTCGCGCCGCGTACTGGACCGTATGGATTTTCTGGGCCGCTGCCACGGTCTGCTGGAGGAGCTAAGCCGCGAATCGGGGCTGACGGCGCACCTGGCTTTGATGCGCGACGGCGAATCCATTTATATCGATCGCGTGGCCAACGACGGTTTCGTGCAGTTCTCATCCTATGTAGGTATGCGCTGGCCGGCGCACAGCTCCGCCGTAGGTAAAGCCCTGCTGGCCTTCCTTCCGGAAGCGGAATTGCGCCGCACCCTGAAACAGATGACTCTCCGTAAGGTGACACCCCGGACCATTACTTCCCGCCGGGCGCTGGAGGCGCAGTTCGTGGTGTTCCGGCGTCTCGGTTTTACCTGGGAAATGGAAGAAGGCGAACTGGGCGTGGCGTGCGTGGCGGCGCCTGTGTTCGGGCAGCAGGGCAAGGTGGTGGCGGCCGTCAGCGTCACTGGCACTATTCAACAGATCCCCAAGAACCGCATTGTGGGTACCGGCGCAATCGTGAGAAAGTGCGCGCAACGGATGTGGGCGCGCATTGGCGTCGGCGCCCGATTAGCCCGGGGGCCCGCCGGTGGCGCTAGCTGAACCAGGCCGCACGAACCCAGCTCAGCGCAGCTCGGCTTGCTCGTCTTCGGATTTCAGTCTGGTATAAGCGGCAAATTCGCGCTGGCTTTCAGCAAGACGCCCGGCGCGCTTCAGGGCTCGGGAAAGAGCGAAACGCATCTGGCTGCTTCGCGGGTCGAGTTTCACGCCAGCTTCCAGATGACGCAGGGCTTCTTTCAGGTTCCCCTGGTCGAGCGCCCTGTTCCCAAGATAGAAGTGCGGCTCAGCGAGCGAAGGGTCGAGGGAGATCGCCTTCTCCAGCAGTCCGGCAGCGCGCGCCATTGTTTCTTCGGTGGAAGCGGTTTTGAAAAGAGCCGTGCCGTAAGCTTCGAAGGTGAGAGCATCCTTGGGAAAGGTTTCAATTAGCCGCTCGAAACGGTGTATAGCTTGCGCGTTCTCGCCACTGAACCAGAGGGCGATCGCCACCGCCCGCGGCGGCTCGGCCGAGTTCGGCTTGAAGCCCGCTGCGACCGTGTACGACTGGACGGCGTCCTTGTACTGCTGCAGTTTGGTTTCGATGGATCCTTTGAGCGCCCAGGCGCCGTACGACGATGGGAATAGCTCGACCGCCCGGCTGGCAATGGCCTCGGCTGCGGTGAGCCTCCTGACGCTGGTGGCCAAAATGCCGGCGAGGTCGATGTAATTCGATTCGCGCGCCGGCTCGAGTTCGATGGCTTTTGTGAACGCCTCGATGGCCTGGCTCCGCCGGCCCTGTTTCTCCAGGCACCAACCTAAGAGATTGTAAGCGTCTCCGGTGAGGCGGCCCCCTCCCAACAGTTCCGTCAACGTTTTTTCGCTATCGGCAAAACGATCTTGGTGATATTGCGCCAGCGCGATGTTGAATCCGAGAGTTGCAAGGTCGGGATAGGACGAACGCACCGACGACCATAGCCGTTCCGCCATTTCATAGTCTTTCGCTTCCAAGGCTATGCGGCCTGCAAGGTAAATGGCCTGTGAATTGGCCGGTTGCAACATCATCGGCTTCAGCACGGTCCGCGCTTTCGCGCGCTCGCCAGTGTGGTAGTACGCGCTGGCCAGCGACATAATGGCTGACGGCTGCGCCCGCACTAAAGCCGGAACGGATGCCAGCGCTTTGGCCGCGTGCGCGTGGTCATTCTGGCCTTCAGCGACCATTCCCAGAATCAAGGTGGCCTGCTGGTCTCCGGGATTCGCTTTGAGCACCTTTTCCAGATTGAGGCGGGCTTCGGGCAGCCGTCCCAGCCTCCACTGGTTCGTGGCCAGGTTGCGCCGCGTGATGGTGTCCCCAGGCTGGATGGCAAGCGCTTTCTCGAGCCACTCACAGGATTCCTCGAGCTTGCCCGACATGGCCAGGACACTACCCAGGGATCCGAGAAGTTCCGGGTCGCCCGGCGCCAACCGCGCTGCTTGACGGAATTCTCTCTCTGCCGCTTCCGGGTTGCCGGCTCTGGCGTAGGCCAGACCTTTTTCCTTGTGATCGCCCACTTCGGCCGGCTGGGATTGAGCCCACGCGAACCAACCGGCGATTACGAGGGCCAATGAGAGAACTGGTAGCGTCCGAATCATGGCGACGTTCTACGTTATTATCCACAACCCGGCGCCCGCGGGAGCGGGGAAACGGGGAGCATGCCAGCCTGAAAAATATTAACCTGCTCCCTCTTGACAAGATAGCGGTCTGGGATAAAATCAACACATTGAAATCGGCTTCAATACTTGGGAGTCTGGGTCGACCCCTGTGTGCTCGCAATGAATCTACTTTAAGGAGACGAGAAATGCTGCTTCCACGTGCGTATCTTCGTGTGACCAGACTGGCGCTGTTGGCAGTTCTGTTTCTGGCGGGAGCCGCTCTCCACGCGCAGATCAATCGCGGTGTCATCGAGGGCATCGTCACCGATGCGCAGGGCGCCATCATGGCCACCGTCCAAGTGGAGATCACGTCGGTCGACACCAATGTCGTGCAGCGCGTCACCACCAACGACTCCGGCTATTACCGCGCCAGCGACCTGGTACCCGGCAAGTATCGTGCCCGGTTTTCCTTTGCCGGATTTTCCACCCTCGACATGACGGACATCGACGTGCCCGCCGGTAAGACCACGCGCCTCGACACGCAGATGCGCGTCGACGCCACCCGCCAGACCGTGGAAGTGAAAGCCGAAGCCCCGCTGGTCGAATCCGGCGCCGCCAATTTCAGTACCACCATCGAAACCAAGTCCATCCAGGAAATTCCGCTCCAGGGCCGCGACCTCCAGCAGCTGGTCTTTCTCATCCCCGGCGTCAATAGCGTCGCTGGACCTCCCGGCAGCAACTTCGGATTTAACAGCCAGTTCGGGACATTCCCGGATCCGTCCAATGCTCTCGGTTCGAATGTCGCCGTCAACGGTGGACAGGGTGGCGCCAACGGTTGGTACCTGGATGGCAATCTCAACCTGTCCAACTTTTCGGAAAACGTGGTGATCAATCCCACTCCCGACGCCGTTCAGGAATTCCAGGGCATCACCAGCGGGTTGGGCGCCGAGTACAGCCGCACTGGCGGCGGAGTTTTCAGCGTGGTACTCAAATCCGGCACCAATGCTTTCCACGGGGACCTGTATGAGTTCTTGCGCAATGATGCCACCAACGCGCGCAATCCGTTCACCTCGATCGATGAGTCGGGGCATCTGATCAAAGACCGTCAGCTCCGCTTCAACAATTTCGGCGCCACTCTCGGCGGCCCGGTCACCATTCCCAAGATTTATAACGGCAAGGATAAGACGTTTTTCTTTTTCTCCTACGACAAGACCGTCCTGCACCTGCTCGGAAACCAGACATTCACCGTTCCTACTGCCCGCATGCGTAGCGGAGATTTCAGCGAAGATCCCAGTGTGGCGCAATATGGCATCTATGATCCGTACAGCACCGTTGGACCGGATGCCAACGGCGTGTTCAAGCGCCAGCCGCTATTGAATTCCGGCGGTGGCCTGGCCACGCAAGTTCCCGTTAGCCGCATGGATCCCACCGCCATGTACTTCATCAACTCCTTCCCCATGCCCAATTACAACAGCCCCTTAAGCGGGTGCCCTATGGGAAAGGACGGATATCTGATCTGCGACAACTATCTGGGAGCGGTGGGGAGCAGCCAGAATCCCCTGAAGACGTCATTGAAATTCGATCACGCCGCGAATGAAAAAAGCCGCTTCTTCGCCGAATGGCTCTACAGTCCGGTACCGTACCGCAATTATCGCGTGCCGTGGACCGGCGCTACTTTTCCCTGGAGTCAGGTGGGATTCGGCGCGACACTCCCGGTGGATTTCACCAGCAACATCATCGCGCTCGGCAATACGTATGTGATCCGCCCTTCGCTCATCAACGAATTTCGCCTCAGCTTCAGCCGGCAGTTCATGAGCACCAATCCGTCCCATCCTTATCCGGATTCCATTACGGATCAGACCGCAACGCAGCAGAAGTTGGCGGCCGATCGTTTTCCCACGGACCCCTACTTTCCGGTACCGACCTGGAATATCAATGGTCCGAATGGCTCAAACATGACGTTCGGTCCAACCACATGGGTCAACATGAACACCGGCGCCGAGGCTTATACGCTCCTGGATAACGTGACGAAAATCCTGGGCAAGCATACGATCAAGACGGGTTTTGTTTACCGTCTGGAGCACTCCATCTATGAGAGTGGCTTTCCCACGAGCTTCAACTTCAGCGGCAGCCTCACGCAAGACCCCAACAGCGGGTTGGGCGGTAATGGCCTCGCGCAGTTCATGCTGGGGGCGGTTTCGAGCAACGGGCGCGATTCGTCCACCGGCGTGATGTGGACGCCTTACGAGCGTTTCCGTTACTGGGGCGCATATGTGCAGGATGATTTCCGCATCACACAGAACTTCACGGTGAATTTCGGCTTGCGCTATGACATCTACGGGCTCTTTCGGGTGCGCACAGGTAACGCCACTAACTTCTGCCTCGGTTGCCCGAATCCGGATACGGGCTTGAAAGGCAAGGTCATCTTCGAGGGCGATCCGGAGTTTCCGAAGGGCGATGTTGCTCCTGCCCGGAAGAACAGTTGGGGCCCGCGCATGCATTTCTCCTGGTCTCCTTTCTCGGACCGCAAGACCGTGGTCCGCGGCGGATACGCCATCTTCTATAGCAACGCCTTCACGCTCATCAACTCCCCGGGTCAGGCCGCCGCGAATGCTCCCGGCTGGAACCAGGAATTCGACTGGCAAGGGAGCTTTTATCCCAACCAATGTGCGCCGCATTCCAACCAGTGCGTGGCCTTTCCCTTGAGTGACCCTTCGACGGATAAAGCGAGCCTCACCACTCCGCCCATGTCCGCTGGATTTCCCGCTGCCAACAGGAACCCGCTTTATGGCCTGCTGGTCCAGTTCTTCACGCCGCCGGTGCGCGATCCCATGGTCCAGACCTGGAATTTCGAAGTAGAGCGCGAGCTGCCAGGCCAGATGATGGTGAGCGTGGGTTATGTCGGCAACCACGGCACGCACCTGGTGGGAGAATCTTTCCGCCAGTATAATTACGTGCATACCGCGGACCTGCTGAAGTATCACAATGCCATCAACGCGACCATCCCCATCACGGATGTGTACTCCGGCCAGACTGCGACCATGCTCCAGCAGATTTGGGGGAGCCCCACATTGCAGCGCAGCATTCTGCTTCAGGATTACCCGGCGTATGGAACCGTGCAGAACAACACCGCCTTTGAAGGCACCAGCATCTACCACGCACTGAATGCGCGGGTGCAGAGACGCTTCTCGCACGGACTCGATTTCGTCGCCGTTTACACGTGGTCCAAGAAGATCACCAATGCGGAAGTGGCGAACATGGCGACCATGCTGGTCGATCCGCTGCATTGGAACAAGACGGGAAATATTGGCGGTCGTCTGGGCGCCATCGGCGGTTACGGAGGCACGTTCCAGGATAGAGACAACAAAAACGCGGACCGCTCCATCGCCTTCGATGACGTCCCACAGATGTTCAACATAGCCGGTAGCTACGAGCTCCCGTTGGGGAAAGGCAAGCCTTTCCTGAACAACAACCGGGTTGCGGATGCCGTGCTCGGCGGTTGGCGTCTGACCGGCAATTTCAACGCTCAGGCCGGGTTGCCGCTCTCCGTATCGTGCCCCGGCGACCAGCTCACCGGCCGTTGCAACCTGATCGGCGATCCTAATTTTTCCGGCAGCCGCTCCAAGCAGCAGCAAATCGCCCAATGGATCAATCCGGCTGGCTTCCAGCCGCCCTTTGGCGGCGACCAGAGTTTCTGGGCCAACTACGATCCCACCGATCCTCGCGCCTGGCAGTACGGCAGTGCGGGTGCCCGCATACCCGGCCTGCGCAGCCCTGGCTTCTGGAACCTGGATACCTCGCTTTCAAAACAATTCCACATCACCGAGCAGAAGTATTTTGAGTTTCGCTGGGAGATGTTCAATTCGCTCAACCACCAGAACCTCGGATTACCAAACACCAGTTTCTGTCTGCAGCCCAATGCCGACGGCTCGACGGATTTGGTGCACCAGTCTGGCTGCAACTTTGGCCGCATCACGAACATCCAGACCGATCCGCGCTCCATGGAGTTTGTGCTGAAGTTTTTCTTCTAGTGGTGGTGTTATAGCCAGCGCCACACCTGATTTTGGTGGCGCCGTTGCCCCTGGGCAGCGTGCGAGTATGGGCCGTAAGAAGAGGCCGCAGGTCTCCCGCAAACGGCGTGGTAGCCCTGCGCTGCAGAGCCGTAGAATCGGCAGTCCCCCGCCAGGTATCGACCTGATGCCGGATTATTTCGTAACTCCTGCTAAAATATAGGGATCGACGGTTGGTTATGACCGATCCCAAAGAGCGGCAAGAGCGCCTTTACGACGCGCTCGCCACACGCATCCTGGTGCTGGATGGGGCGATGGGCACGATGCTGCAACAGCGGCATCTGACCGCCGCGGATTTCGGCGGAGCTGCGCTCGAAGGTTGCAACGAAAACCTGGTCAAGATGCGGCCGGATGTGGTGCTCGACATCCATCGCGAGTATTACAAGGCCGGCGCGGATATCGTCGAGACCAACACTTTCGGCGGGACCAGGTTAGTCCTTGCCGAGTACCAGCTCCAAGACCAGGCCTACGAGCTGAACTACACCGCCGCGAAGCTGGCGCGACAGGCGGCGGATGAGTTTTCGACTTCGGCGAAACCTCGCTGGGTCCTGGGCTCGATGGGGCCCACCACCAAGGCGATAACCGTTACGGGCGGCGTCACATTCCGCCAGCTTGAAGAGAACTACTACGAGCAAGCCAAGGCGCTGGCCGAAGGAGGCGCGGATATCCTGGTGCTCGAGACCTGCCAGGATACGCGCAACGTCAAAGCCGGCTTACTCGGCATTCAACGGCTCATGCGCGAGATGGGCCGCAAGATCCCGGTCATGGTTTCGGGAACCATCGAGCCCATGGGCACCATGCTGGCCGGTCAGACTGCGGACGCTTTCTGGAGCTCGATTTCGCACCTCGATCTGTTATCCGTCGGCCTCAACTGCGCGACCGGTCCCGAGTTCATGACCGACCATCTTCGCACGCTGAGCGATATGGTCACGACGCGCATTTCCTGTTATCCAAACGCGGGCCTGCCCAATGAAGACGGCAAATACCTGGAGACGCCGCAATCACTGGCCGAGCAGCTCGATCGCTTCGCCAGCCATGGATGGCTCAATCTGGTGGGTGGGTGTTGCGGGACGACTGCTGCGCACATCAAAGTCCTCGCCCAAATGGTAGAGGGCAAGAAGCCGCGGACCCCAAAGGCCTCCGCGCATCGCGCTTACTATTCCGGCATCGAGCTGGTGGAGGCGGAAGACAGCAACCGCCCGCTCATCGTGGGCGAGCGCACCAATGTCATTGGTTCACGCGCTTTCAAGAAGCTGATCGCCGAAGAGAAATGGGAGCAGGCAGCGGAGATCGCCCGCCAGCAGGTGAAGAACGGCGCGCACATCATCGACGTGTGCCTGCAATCCACGGATCGCGACGAGATACAGGACATCCCACTGTTTTACGAGCGGCTGATCCGGCTGGTGAAGGCGCCGGTCATGATCGATACCACCGATCCGCGCGCCATCGAGCTGTCGCTGACCTATTGCCAGGGCAAGAGCCTCATCAATTCCATCAATCTGGAAGACGGCGAGGAAAAATTCGAGCGCGTGTGCCCTTTCGCGCGGGCTTACGGCGCGGCGCTGATTGTGGGCTGCATCGACGAAGACAAGCTGCAAGCCCAGGCCTTCACGCGCGAGCGCAAGCTGGCGGTGGCGGAGCGCTCGGTCAAGCTATTGACGGAGAAATACGGCATTCCGATCGAGGACATTATCATCGATCCGCTGGTGTTCCCGTGCGCCACCGGCGATGTGAACTACATCGGCGGCGCGGTCGAGACCATCGAGGCGCTGCG
>JBGPKX010000239.1:0-9626 GCA_041486185.1 Bryobacteraceae bacterium
CGTCGGCAAGTCCAACCGCCTGGAAGATACCATCGTCAAAACCAATACCGATGCGGTGAAGGAGATCGTCCGGCAGATCCGCCTGCGCGATCTGGGCGGCATCATCGTGGTGGACTTCATCGACATGGACGAGCGCAAGAACCGCCAGAAGGTGATGCAGGCGCTCGAAGACGCCATGCGCGCCGATCGCGCACCCAATAAGATTCTGCAATTCAACGATTTCGGGCTGGTGGCCATCACGCGCAAACGGGTGAAGCAGAGCCTGGAGCGCACGCTTTGTTCGCCCTGCCCGTATTGCGAAGGTGCGGGCTATGTGAAGAGCGTCCAAACCGTGGTCGGCGAGATCCTGCAGGAAGCACAAAAAATCGCGGGAACGCTCGAGACGGGCGACGTCACCCTGCGCGTGCATCCCGAAGTCGCCAAGCTCTTCAAATCGAATAAGAACGACACATTGCAGGAACTGGAGCAGGTCCTGGGCCGCACGGTGCTCGTGAAGAGCGATCCGCTCATGCACCAGGAGAAGTTCGATTTGGCGTAGGCTGTAATTCGATCTTGACACCGATTCCGATTACCATCACAATGTGATAGTAATCATGCTCGGCGAGTTCGAATACCTGATGCTCACTGCGTCCGCGCGCTTGGGCGAAGACGCGTACGGCACCGCGATCCGGCGGGAGCTCGAGGAGGCAACGGGGCGCCGTTGCTCCGTCGGAGCGCTCTACACAACCTTGGATCGTTTGGAAGCCAAGGCCCTCGTCAAAACATGGATGGGGGATCCTACCCCGCAACGCGGCGGCCGGCCCAAGCGAATGGTGCGCGTGACGGCGAAGGGTATTCATGCGGCGACCGCCTTTTACAACGCGGTGACGCGCGTGACCCGCGGTGTTTCATGGGAGGCGAACCGAATCGCGGTCCGGCCATGACCCGAATCTGCTGGTGGTTGGTAACCCTTGTGTCCCGAGCGTTGGAGCCCGACGAACGCGACGCCGTGCGCGGGGATTTCGCGGAGTCAGGCGAGACTGGCGGACAAGCGCTGCGCGATGTGCTGGGTCTGGTCGTCCGGCGGCAGGCAGCTTTGTGGAAGGGCTGGCGGCCCTGGCTGGCTCTCGTGGGCCTGATTGTCCCGCTCGCCATGCTGCTCTCAATCGTTTCGAGCGTTACCGCCGGCGTGAGCGCCACTTACATCTGGCTGTACGCGAACAACTGGGACTGGGCTCTCCTTAAAGGCGCCGGGTTCTGGTACGAGTTTGCTGACTCCATCACGTTTGTCTTCGTGCGGTGCTTAACACTGGTTTGCTGGTCATGGACCGCGGGTTTTGTGCTCGGGTCCGTATCACGCCGGATCGTTGGGGTCAACGCCGTTCTGTTTTGTCTCATGTTGCTGTTCGGAGGACTTTTGGGTGCACCGCGATATCTTGCCTATGTGTTGCAGTTCGTACACCGCCCGTTGACCCCCGATCATAACGACCCGGTTTTCGCACTGGCGTTTTACCGGATGATGTTTCCTCTGATCGTGCAGGCATTCCTGGTTGCAGTCCCTTCACTGTTGGGAATGCGTAACGGCGCAGAGGTGGGAAGGCTCCGGCCACTACTCCGCACGGTCCTATGGACTGCTGCAATCGCAACCCTGAGCGCGCTGGTGATCCAGGAACCTGGATTTGGTCTTTTCCTGAACGCATATAGGCGACCGGGGATTTGGCAGGGTTGGCAAATACAGCTGCTGCACTTTGTAGTGTACTGGCCGATTGGGTACTTGGGCGCAAGCGCAATCGGGCGGCGCTGGCGCGGCAACACGGCGCCTGGCGAACTGCGGAGTTCGTGAAGCCAGCCCTGTTTCTTAAGGAGAACAAAGACATGACCGTCACCTCGGTTCGCATCAATTTGGTGCTTGCCGCGGCCCTGCTCGTTACCTTGGCCGGCGTCGCCGCCGCTGCTGATCAACCGGCCCTCCGCGCCGTTCTGCAGTCCGCAAAAGAGCGCAAGCCCGCCCCTGATTTCGCTCTGCAAGACGCTTCCGGTAAAACTGTAAAGCTGAAGAATTACCGTGGCAAAGTGGTGCTGCTTGATTTCTGGGCCACCTGGTGTACCGGATGCAAGAAGGAGATCCCCTGGTTTTCCGAATTCCAGAAGACGTACGGAACGAAACGCTTCGCCGTCGTGGGAGTCTCGATGGACGAAGGCGGTTGGAACGTTGTGAAGTCATTCCTGGCCGAGACCCGCGTCCCCTACCGAATGTTACTGGGGGACGATGCAACAGCGAAGGGGTACGGAATCACGAACCTGCCAGACACATTCCTCATAGATCGAAACGGTAAGGTGGCTGCGGCCTATACCGCGGGACTGGTGGACAAAGACGACGTCGAAAGTAATATCAAGGCGCTTCTCTCCAAACACTAGCAGAGCTGTAACCCGGGGTTGACCCGCTCATACACCAGGGAAAATTCGACCTGACATAACGCAGCCACCTCGCGCAGGCCGAAACTTGGCGATGTTGCTCACTCTCGGGAGACGGTTGTCACCCGGCTTGACAATCCCCTTATTCTCGATATAGTTTAGGTAGTAATTTTCCAGAGGAGAAAAACCGTTATGGCAAACTATGCTCACCCGGAGACTTTGGTCTCAACCGATTGGGTTGCTCAGCATGCATCCGATGCGAATGTGCGAGTTGCGGAAGTCGATGTCGACACGAAAGCCTACGACGAAGGGCACGTTCCTGGCGCGCTAGGCTGGGCCTGGAATTCGCAACTGTGCGACACCCTGCGGCGCGACATCCTTCCGCAAGCGCAATTCGAAGAGCTGATGGCCGCTTCGGGGATTTCGAACGACACAACCGTGGTGATCTACGGGGACAACAATAACTGGTTCGCGGCCTGGGCGCTGTGGCAGTTGAAGATTTACGGCCACAAAGACGTGCGGTTGATGAATGGCGGGCGCAAGAAGTGGCTGTCGGAAGGGCGCGAGCTTTCCACTGAGGCTCCCAAAGTTTCCCGTGCCAGCTATAAGGCGTCGGGGCCGGACAATTCGCTGCGAGCCTTCCTGCCGCAGGTGCAAGCGGCGCTGGCGAGCCACAACGCCGCCATGGTCGACGTGCGCAGCCCGCAGGAGTTCACAGGCGAGATTCTCGCGCCCCCCGGACTGCCCGAAACCTGCCAGCGAGGCGGCCATATTCCGGGCGCACGCAGCATTCCGTGGGGCAAGGCGTGCAACGAGGACGGCACATTCAAGTTGGTTGAAGAACTGAGGTCACTCTATGGCAACGAGGGCATCGATGGCTCGAGGCCGGTGATCGCATACTGCCGGATCGGCGAACGTTCGAGCCACACGTGGTTCGTACTGAAATACCTGCTGGGCCTGGACAAGGTCACGAATTACGACGGCTCCTGGACCGAGTGGGGCAACCTGGTGGGCGCGCCGGTGGAGAAGGGCGCGGTCGCTTCGGCAAAGGCGTGATCGGATGAAAGTCGAAGCGTACCAGGAGCACAAAGTCGAAGTTTCCGGGTGGCCGGTGAACCTCGCCAGCTACCGGCTGGGCGATGTTTACCACTGCAAAGCGGATAACGTGTCGCCCGGCGCCGCGCTGGCGCGGGCCACGGGTGCTACCCGCGAAGACGCTGAAAAGAAGGCTCTAGAGCGCGCCGGGCAATTGTTGGGGCGCACGCGCGTGCGGGCCATCTAGACCGGCAGCCTGCAAAAAAGGCCCACGACCACTCCCTCACAGTCGTGGCTCGGAAACATGATCGCTGATTCGAGAGCGCCGCGCGCATCAGCAAGCGGACCATCGGCAACGTGTTCTGCATCCTACAGGTGGAAGGTTAATTTCAACCGCTGAGTAAGAAGAATTGCACCGGGTGCCTGTTCCCCTAGCCGCCGCGCGAATCCTGTTCGCCCGTGCCGGCTAATTCCTCCACCTTGGTTCCACGACTGTCGATGCGCTGCCCCACGGTACCGCGCATGTTCATCTGATCCTCGGTGGCGCCGAAACCCGATTCCGCATGTCCGCCCCGTCCCGCCGTTTGGGTGAGCGGACGCGCCGCTTCGTCCAGTATCTCGCTGAGCAGATTTTCGGCGGCCACGGCCAGCGCATCCAATTCGGAGCGCCGCAAGCCCCGCGCAAACTCCACTGGCGAGACAGCCGCCAGCCTGACACCGTCTGCTTCCTCATACGCCGCAATGCGGAGAGGTAAGAATGCGGCGAAACGAATCTCCGCCGACAGCAGCATGGCATACAGATCCGGCTGCACGATGGTGAAGACGGTGGCCGCGCCCGCCGGTTCCACCGCAGCCAGGCTGCCCCTCCGCCGCCGCAAGGCACGCCGCAGGACCGTTTCGACGTCATTGAGCTTCAGTGCGGTAAATCGCTCGAGGACCATGGGACCCCCGGCATGGATCATAGCAGAAGGCCTCTCTATGGGGAAGTGTCGCCGGGCCTATTTCGTACCGGTATCAAGCCCGGACCGGGTAAATCCCGTACGCCGGCGTTCGCCATCCCCTACGCTTTCGCCCCAATCTGCTTCTCCTTGGGCTCACGCTGGACCGAGCGGAACAATTGTTCGAACCGCTCGAGATTTTCGTGAGCGGCCATCTCCCTCAAGTCCCGGATGACTTCAGGATTTGCTGGCCGGCGGTCCTGCGACTCCCTGGACTCCGCTACCTTCTCCAGCCCGTCGCGCAACTCGTGGTCGCGCACGCGGGGTGGAGTGGCAGCCGCAAGGAAGCACACGAGCCGCGCCTTGTTGAAAGACGAGACACCATTTTCACCCTCTTCGTGAATCATCTTCTTCAGCGCCCCGCGCGCCAAACCTATCTTGCGCAAGTGATCTTGGATCCGAAACAGGACGATTTGGCGATTTTGGACCACGGCAATTCCAAAGGTGAAGCGCAAGGCCGTATCGTCTTTGTGCTCCGGGTTGGTGACATCGCGCACCACCACCTGTAGAAGCCGGACCTGGTCCAGCTCGGACTTCCCGTCGTTTGTCTTGCGGAACTCATCGAGCAGCTGCACCTCATGGAAATTGAGCTGATCCTTGTTCCTATCCGTCTGCGGGATGACCTCGACCTCTCCAATCTCAAGCCCCAGTTGGCGCCGGCAGAAAGTCTGAAATCGCGCGCCATAACTGGAAGCGCTGATGGCCCACGTGACGCGGAACATGCCCGACCACGAACAGTGCTTGAACATGTTCATCCAGCCGCGGTTATCGGGGTGATCGTGCTCCTGATCGAGCTTCAGATCGAGGTACACATTCTCCATAAGCTGGATCAGAGAGTTGCAGTAATAGAAACCACTGCGCAGTTCGTCCGGGGTTGTGGGCAGCCACAGGTTCACCACCGGCGGCTTTGCCACCGCCGCGTTGAGCCGCTTCCACTCCGGGCAAAGCTGGGCGTCGAGGAAGCGGAGACTATCATCGGTGCGCAGGCGTTCCACCAGGCGGTCGAGCGTGGCGGTGTGCTTTGTGAACGCCGCCGCCACCGACGAGCTTGGCGGATACCAGGCCTGCTGCAGCGCTACGAAGAAGCTTTCTGCGCCATTCTGCATGGGCTGATGCCGGTCCACCACCTCCAACGTGGTCCGGCCAACGTGATATCCCAGCTTGCGGTAACTCTCGAACTGCGATTCGTCGAACCACTGATCGGCCGTCGATTGATGGGGAAAGGCCGGTTCCTGCTCATGATAGCTCAGCACGTCGGAAGCTTCGTCGGCGGTCAAAGACGATTTGATGTAGACCAGGGTGCCGGGTGTGGCGCCTTCGCTCAGAGTGTCATAGCGGATCGTGCCGATGGCGCAATGCCACTTGCTGAAACCACTGCTCTGCCGCCGGATGCTATCCATGTCGATTTCGATATCGATGCCCATATCGGTGCGGCACTTGCGAATCAGGTTGCCCAGATCTCCGAAGCCGAGCCCGCTGTCCTGGTCGGCATCGCAGGCGATGATGTAACGGCAGCGGCGCCGCACCAGCTCGTAGACCCCCAGGTTTTCGAAGTGGCCGCCATCGGAGAGATATACGAAGTTGCTGCGGTGGTTGGTCAATCCAAACAGCTCGCGCATCAAACAATACAGCGCAATGCGTGGGGCCGACCGGCAGTATTTCTTGGTGGCCGGATTGCCCAGCCACCAGCCGAGCCGTACGTCGAAAACCGTCATCAAGAAAGCCGTAGCAGGCGATGAGTTGTACCCCTCGTTGGGACTGGCAGCGGCGCCGGAAATAGCCATGGCGGTGCCGAGCGAGATCCCACCAAGGTCCGGGTAGGCGTAGTCCGGCGTGGGCCGGTAGCCCGGCCACATCGTGTGGTCAGAGCTCCGGCGCGCATCTCCCCGCGCTCCGGGACGCGTGGCGATTTGATAGCCGCAGTACTTGGGTGTAAAGACGAAGGATGCGCCCTTTCTCTGCTGCCACCCAAGGTCTTCGCCGCTTACCAGATTGAGAGTCGTATTGATCAGTGGGTAAGGGCCGGTGAAATCCTTGCTGTCGAGATCCGCGAGCTTGATGTCGTCCTGCGGATCGAATCCCGTGAAAGCTTGCGGCTGACGCAGATGGGAAGCGCCTAGAAAACATCGCACCAGGCGGTTACGGTAGAAATGGTGCATCGAAAATTCGTTGATATCCACGCGCCAGGCAAGTGTCAGCGCGACCGCGGCAAGCACGAGCAACGCTACCAACAGAACCGGTGGAGCCGTCTTGCTCAACAGCTCAAAATGCAAATCAGTGAGCGATCCTACATTGAGATCTGCCCAGTTGTCGAACAAACGATGCCGCACGACGCACGCTGAATCGTCCGCATCGAGACAAGGCACAATATATTGAATGCCTAACGAAATTATGAGCAGCAGGCCCGCAATAAAGGCATAGGGAGCGACTTGCGCAACCACCTGCAGGGCTGCTTTGGATTGCTTGGGTCCGGTAGCGGCGCTTCGGCCCGCCCACAAGCCACCAACGGTCGTCGCCACCCACGCTATGCTGATCCCGGCAATGCCTTTCGCGCCCAGCGCCAGCAGCAGGGGTCCATATATTGCGACGGTCACCAGGCCCGCCCAGCCAAGCAAGTAGATGGAGAGCCACGCGCCCAGGCGGCTCCACCATTCGCGACCGCTATCGGGGAAGTTAATTCCTACCAAACCCAGGTGCAGGATGGCGACGATCGAGAAGACGGCGACCAGTACCGGCGGACCCCAGGCCAGCGCATGCCACTTACCCACCTCACCGAACTGCAGTTCGTTAAACACGTCGGCTATCCCCCAAAGCAGCACGCCGCCGAGCGCGCCAGGGAGCACCGACGAAAACAGCGCCAGGCCGATGGCTCCGGGCACCTTGCGCACTTTTATGGCGCGACGGGAAATTCCGCAGATACTGGCGATGAACAGCAGAGCGGCGAACGTTACCGCCGGCGCCGTCCAGGTCGCCCAGGATTCGGTCAGCGTGGGCAGTGTGCCGCTAAACTGGCTTACAAACTGCCAGATCGCGATGCTCGAACAGTATGCGGCAGCCAACACGGGAAACGCGATCAGAATCTGCACCCCGCCCTGCCGCGCGTAGAAGGGCAACTTTTGGGTCCGGCCGTTGCGGTCCAGACGTAGCAGGTTCCAGCCGATGAATACGATCGCGCACGAGAGCGCCACGCCGGCAATCCTGGCCGGCCATGGGTTGTCTTCGGCGACGTCAAATGGCCCCACAGCGAAACGCGGGAGGATCAGCACGGCCGCAATGGCGGCAATCAGGATCGCCTGGTTCAGGACCACGTTGCGCATGTAGATCGCGATCATGGTCCATGTGTCGGCTCCGAAGAACCCCGTGCGCGGCGTCAGGTAGTTGCTGTATTGGCGCAGGAATTGGATCGGATTTAAGGTCTCGGCTTCGAAACGCGATCTCTGGTCGGGCGCGAGCCGGTCTTGCACCTCTTCCACCGGTGTGGAGGCGGTGACCGGATTCTGGCGCTTGATCCAGGCTGCCAGCCAGCTCCCGATGTAGCCGCCGCCGGAGACGGTGGAGAGGTAATCGACCCAACGCAGCACGCCGAGTTCGGCCAACGCCTGGAGGATCCCCAAATTGAAAGTCGCACTGCGAATGCCGCCGCCGGAGAACGCCAGGCCTAATAGCTGGGCCTCGTGCGCCTGGGTGTAAGCATCCGGGGATTCCGAACGCGGAAACTTGACCTCCGGCAGCCTGCGCTCGCGGGATGCCTGAATGGCGCCGATTTCGTCGGCGAGAACCTGTTCAAAATGCGTTGCGCGTGCGACGCTCATCCCGTCCTCCATTTAACAGATAGTGAGAGAAAATGCGCCAGCCGTTTCACTGCTGTGTGCCGGGGACCGGCACGACCGCTGGTATCATGCTGGTTCACGAGAGCGATTCACTGCGTGATTCACAGCCCACGATTTACGCCGTCTTGATGCTGGCGGCGTGGGTGAGCCCGCGAGCTTCGATCTCCTGCTCGCGAATGCGGAATTTCTGGACCTTTCCCGTCACGGTCATAGGAAACGCATCCACGAAACGAATGTACTGCGGGATCTTGAAATGCGCCACGCGCCCGCGGCAAAAATCTCGAATCTCATCTTCCGTGGCGCTCTCGCCAGCCTTGAGCTTAATCCAGGCGAGCACCGTTTCACCCAGTCGCTCGTCGGGTAGCCCGACCACGTACAAATCGGCGATCTTGGGATGCCCGTGCAGGAACTCCTCAATCTCGCGGGGGTAGATATTCTCCCCGCCGCGGATGATCATCTCTTTGATGCGGCCGGCAATATGGAAAGCGCCATCGGGCCGCATGGTGGCGAGATCGCCGGTGTGCAGCCAGCCCTCGGAATCCACGGCGCGCACGGTGGCCTCCGGTTCGCCATCGTAGCCTTTCATGACCAGATAACCGCGCGTGCACAATTCGCCGCGCTCGCCGATCTCGACGGTTACGCCGCGGCCAGGAGCGATAATCTTGACCTCTGTTTCGGCCGCCGCGCGCCCTACGGTCGAGACGCGCGTCTCCAGGTCGTCATCGATGCCGGACATGGTGATGAGAGGCGAGCTCTCGGTCTGTCCATAACCGATCGTCATCTCGGGGCAATGCATCTCGGTCACCACGCGGCGCATGACATCTACGGGACAAGGCGCGCCGGCCATGATGCCCGTCCGCAGAGAACTCAGGTCAAACTCGCGGAAGCGCGGATGCTCCATCTCCGCGATGAACATGGTGGGGACGCCGTAGAGAATCGTACAGCGCTCGGCCTGCACGGCTTCGAGCGTGGCCAGCGCGTCGAATTGCGGCGCCGGAAGCACGAGCGTCACGCGATGCACGATAGACAGCAGCGAGCCCATAACACAGCCGAAGCAGTGGTATAGCGGTACCGTCAGGCAGAGGCGGTCCCGCTCCGTCACGCGGAGGTTGAGGCCGCACAGGTACGCATTATTCACCAGATTGCGGTGCGTGAGCAGAACGCCCTTGGGGGAACCTGTGGTGCCCGACGTGTACTGGATATTGACCACGTCGTCCACGCCCGGAGAAAGCGGCGGAGACTCCACGCCGTTCGCGATCATCTGCGTCCATGCGTCCGTGCCGAGCAGGACGGCGTGGGCTAAGGGGAGGTCCTGGTCACGGCGGGCTTCTTCCAAAATCTCGCGATAATTGACACGGGCGTCACGTTC
>JBGPKX010000240.1:0-9551 GCA_041486185.1 Bryobacteraceae bacterium
GAGCGCCATCTCCTGACACGCTTTGAACGAATCGGCCTCGGCTTTGAGGGCGGCTTTGCGAGTCTCGTCGCAGCCCGTGAACAGCGCCGCTGTTGTCAGCAATAGCAAGCAAGATACCGTTTTCATGCGTGTCCCCTCCGTGGTTATCGCCGGGTATCACTGGTAAATCTGGGATTTTCCCAGAAATTATGGACTTGCGCGCAGAGGAAATCAAGACTTTTGTCGCCGAGGCGGGAGTGTGCCCCAAGAAAGCAAAGTATTTGATGGACCCGAAACCGCGCGCGTGAGCAAGCGGCCCGTCGACAACCTCTTTCAACAGCCTGCTATGCCCCGGCTTCGCTGATTCCCTTGCCTTCCACGCACTCATAACGGCGGCCGGCGCGAAGATTCTTGTATTCTTCGGTTCGTCCGCTGGGCCAGTGGATCACGAGGCGTTCGGCGGTATCGCGTTTGCCCATGCCGAAGGTTACGGGCAGCTCGGATTGTGAAAGGTAACTCGAGCCGCTCTTTACCATGCGCGCACTGGATTCACTCCCGCGATAGATGCGCACGCCGGCGCCGATGGCGTCGCGGTTCGACTTCGTCCCCACCAGCCGCACACGGATGCTGCGATTTCCAGCAAGCTGGTCGTTGCGGTAAAGATGCGCGGGGCCATTGTTGGTGGTGATGAGCACGTCGAGATCGCCATCGTTATCGAAGTCGCCGAATGCCGCGCCGCGGCCCACCTTGGGGCGTGCGAAGTCTTCGCCGGCCTCAGCCGCCACGTCGTGGAATCCGTCGCGCGCGCGGTTCAGGAAAAGATGCGGCGGCTGCGCATAACTGGTATCGGCGCGCACGTTGCGCACGGTGTCGTCGATGTGGCCATTCACCACCAGCAGGTCGAGCAGCCCATCGAGATCGGCGTCGAAGAAGAAGCAACCGAAGCCCAGGCTGCGCTGCGAAAGCCGCCCGATATTGGAGCGCGGCGCCTGGTCGATGTAAATGCCGCCTTTGGTGCCGCGGTACAAGCCCAGCATTTCGTTATCGAAATTGGTCACCACTAACCCTGGAATGCCGGAGTTGTCGTAATCGGCCACGTCCACGCCCATGCCGGCGCGCGCCTTGCCATCTTCGCTGAAGGCCACGCCCGCTTTGAGAGCGACATCCTGAAAAGTGCCATCGTGCATGTTCTGGTAGAGCTTGTTGGGCTGCGTGTCGTTGGCGACGAACAGGTCGACCCATCCATCCAGTTCGTGATCCAGCATGGCCACACCCAGCGACTTCGAGCTGCTGTCGAAAATGCCGCTGGATGCGGTCACGTCTTCGAACGTGCCATTGCCGCGATTGCGGAACAGCCACGAAGTCTCGCCGCGGTACGCTTCGGGCGTACAGTACGATTTGTGCTTGGCGTCCAGGCTGCAGAATACGTCCTGCTCGGGCGACCACTTCACGTAATTGCAGACGAACAGATCGAGGTGGCCGTCGCGATCGTAGTCGAACCACAGCGCCGACGTGCTGAAGCCGTGCCGGTTGCCGAGGCCGCTGCGCTCGGTCACGTCCACGAATGTGCCTTTGCCGGTGTTGTGGAACAGGCGGCTCTGGCCCACGCAGGAAACAAAGAGGTCGGAGAAACCGTCGTTATTGAAATCGCCCACCGCCACACCCAGGCCGTACATCTCGATTTCCAGCCCTGCGCGCTTGGTGACATCGGTGAAGGTGCCATTGCGATTGTTGTGGTAGAGGCGCATGGTGGTGCGCCGCTGTTTGTGGCCCGGCCAGTCCATGCCGTTGATGAGGATGATGTCCTGCCAGCCGTCGTTATCGTAATCCAGAAAAGCGCAACCCGGGCCCAGTGTCTCGGGTAAATACTTGCCGCCGAAGGCGCCGCCGTTGTGATGGAACTCGATGCCGGCCTGTGACGTGACTTCGACAAAGCGAAAGGGAAGCGCCGGTTTCGCTTCGGCTGCCAGCCGGCTTGCGCCAAAAAGAAGAGGGCTGCCGAGAAGGAGATCCCTGCGCGTCACGGAATATGGACCTAGCCCTTGCGCACGGCGTAAAGCACCAGTTCCGCGGTGCGATGAATGCCAAGCGCTTCCATGAGATTGGCGCGGTGCACGGAAACGGTATTGACGCTGAGATCGAGCAGCGCCGCGATCTCTTTGTTCGACTTTCCCTCGGCGATTAATTGCAGGATCTGCTTTTCACGGTTAGTGAGCTTGCCCTCGTCGGCGTCGGGTTCGGGGGAGGAGGATAGCAATCCCGGCGCGATCACCCGCTGGCCCGCGGCCACCTGTTTGATTGCGGATGCCAGGTCGATGTCCATGGCGTTCTTGAGAATGTAGCCCTTGGCGCCGGCTTCGAGCGCATTGCGGACGTAATTCTCCTCCGAGTACATGCTGAGCATGAGGATGGCCGTGTTGGGCAGTACCTTCAGAATTTCGATGCTGGCCTGCATCCCGTTGAGGCCGGGCATGGCCATGTCCATGACAATGACGCGCGGCTTAAGCTCCTGCGCGAGCTTCACGGCCTCGGTGCCATCGGCCGCTTCTCCGATCACGCGGATTTCCGGATCGTCGTCGAGTATGCGCCGGAAGCCCTTGCGGACCAGGCTGTGGTCGTCTACCAGCAGAACCGAAATTTCACTCATGCCAATACCACAATAACCGCTCCCTTACGGCCGCGGCGCAGCACTGCACATTCCGAGCCGCGCGCGTTATCAAGCGTTTTTCCGATACTAACGAATTTATTATTGCGACACTCCACTAGCCAGTGGTTATGAAACCAACATACCTCACTCGCCGGAACCCGCCTGCGTAAGTGGAACATCCAGCCGGACCAGCGTACCGCCTTCGGGCGGCCGTAAAAACTCGATTTTACCGCGAAGCAGTTCGGCGCGCTCACGCATGGCGACCATGCCAATGCCGCGGCGCACACCCGCGCCCCGGTTCGCCGGCAACCCCACGCCGCGATCTTCCACTTCGAGATGGAGCCGGTCGGGCGAGAAATCGGCGCGCACCCACGCTTGCGAAGATTTCGAATGCTTCGCCAGATTGTTCAGCGCCTCCTGCAACACACGATACACGTGGATGGCGACGCCATCGGGGACCACGGGGCTGGTTCCCGTCTTCTGATACTGCACCTTGATGCCGGTCTGCTTCTCGAAGACCGGCAAGTACCAGGAGATCGCCTGCTCCAGACCGCCGTCATCCAGGATCGCCGGGTGCAACGACTGATAGAGGCTGCGCGTCTTCTCGAGCGTGGATTGCGCGATCTCGCGGACCTCCTGCAGGCTCTCGCGGAAAGCCGGCGGCGCGTCCTGCTTGGCCGCGCGCGCCAGCATCGCGCCGATGGCCGTCAGAATCTGGCCGAATTCGTCGTGCAGTTCGCGCGAAATGGACCGCAACACCTCTTCCTGCATGCCGATGAGCTTGCGTGCCAGGTCGCTGCGCTGGGCGGAGAGATGGGCCAACTGGTTGAACAGTTGCCGGTTGGAGCGAATGAGATAAAGGCTGGTGAGCGCGATGGCAATGAGTGCCGCGCCGAGGAAGTAGTAAACGTTGCGCTCGACGCCGGTGTAAATGCGTTGTATACGCTCCGTGGCGCGCTCTTCGGCCTCGTTGTTCTGCACCAGCAGACGAGCCACCGCCGTGACGATGCCGGCCAATTGCGGCTCGAGCGAGGTGCGGATCAGATTGCGCGCCTCGGCCTCATGGCCACTCTCGGCCAGCGAAAACATCTGTTCCGTCGACGTCCAGAACTGAGCCAGCGATCGTGCGAAGTAGGTTCGCCGCTCCGGGCTGCGCTCGACCGGGGCAAGCGCGTCCTCCAGGCCCAGGGCATCTTCCAAATCCGAGCGTATGCGCTTGAATTGGCCCCGATAGGCCTCCAGTCCGTACGGCTCATCGCCGTTCACCATGTCGCGGACGGCCTGGCCTAGCGAATTCAGATTGTTCTGGATACGCAACAGTTGAAGTGAGTCCCGCCGGTTGCGATCGATGAGCCGGGTTTGAAGGTCTCGCAGCCCGGCGATCTGATGCAGCGCGTACCAGGAAAACAAGCCGACCACGGCCAGGGTGACGGCAAGGCCGGTCATCAACCGGCTGGTGGGTGAGGAGAAGCGCTGGCTCATTGCGAGGCGAGCGTCGGCCCGAACGGGTTACCCGGTCCGCCGCGCCACCAAAAGCGTGAGATCGTCCGGTAACGGCGTGCCCGCCGCCCAATCCGCAATGGCACGATTCACGGCGTCCAGGATGGAGGCGGAGGTTTCGCCGCGATGGTCGCTGACCACTTGAGCCAGCCGCGCCTCGCCGAATTCATCGCCCTGCGGATTTGCAGCGTCGGTAACGCCGTCGCTGAAGACGACCAGGACATCGCCTGGAGCGAGCCGCTCGCGAGACTCATCGTACTTCATGATGGACATGATGCCGAGCGGGCAGCCGCCGGCCTCCAGCCACTCTGCCCCGCCATTGGCGCGCATGAGCAGCGGCGGATTATGGCCGGCGTTCGCGAAAACCAGCTCGCCCGTTGTGCCGTCCAGCAGGCACATGAAAAACGTGATGAAACGGTTGCTCGGGAGGTTGGTGGCGGTGAGCCGGTTCAGCCGGGTGACAACCGACGCCAGGCTCTCCGGTTCCTCCGTGAGGAGTTGCACGCGCGCCTGGAATTGCATCATCAACAGAGAGGCCGGCATGCCTTTCCCCGAGACGTCGCCCAGCACCATGGCCACGCGCCCGCTGGGATACGGGAAGAAGTCGAAATAATCGCCGCCGACCGTTCGGCATGGCGCATTGTGGCCCGAAAGATCGAGGCCCGGCGCTTGCGGCGCCTGGGCCGGCAAAAAGCCCCGCTGGATTTCCGCCGCCTGCTCCAGGTCGCGCGCCAAAAGCCGTTCCTGGTGCTCGATCTCGGCCAGTCGCGCGTGTTCGATGCGAATGGCGGCGGTGTTGGCCATCACCGTGAGCAGGTTCAGATCATCCTTGGCGAATACGCGCGTGAGCGACGGCGAATCCACGTAGATCAGACCGATGATGCGGTCCTTGGTCTGCAGCGGCGCAGCCATGAAGGTCCGGACGCGCTGCCCCACGATGCTCTGCCGTTGCTTGAAGGCGTCGTCCAGCATGGTGTCGCGCACCAGCACCGAATCGTGCGTATTCAGCACGCGGTCGCGCACGGCTGTGCTGATGCGAAACGCGCTTCCCTTGGCCGACCGTACGACCAGCTCGCCGTCGGCTTCCTGCGTCATGAGAACGCCGCGCTCGGCGCCCACGGCCTCAATGGAGAGATCCAGGATGAGTTGGAACAGCTCGGGCAGCGACCGGTCCCTGGCCAGCTCATTGCCCGCCTTGATCAACGCACTCATCTGCAGAGCGCCGGTCTCGAGCGTCTTTCCGCCCAGCAGCCCTTTCAGATCGGTGACCACGGTGGATGACGTTGGGTTTTCACTTCCGGGGGCCAGTTGGACAAAAGTCACGTCCGCCGGCACTTGGGAGCGTGCCTGGTCGTCGTAAACCATCAGCAGGTGTCCGGCGGCTATGCGGTCTCCGGGGCGCAGGGGCTTAGCGCCGTTCAGTCGAATGTTGTTCAGCAGCGTGCCGTTTTTGCTGCCCAGATCGCGAATGTTCCACTCGTCGCCATCGCGTTCAAACACCAGGTGCTGGCGCGACAAGCCTGCATCGTCGGGGAAGCACAGCTCAGTGGCGCTGGCGCGGCCCAGGGTGATTTGCTCGCCCTGTAGCACGATGTTCTTCGTCTGCCCGTCGGAGCATTGGATCCTGAGTTCTCGGGCGCGCGCGGGGGCCATCACGCGCTAGTTTACCGCAAGCAGGTAGCGGACGGCGGCCGCTGGGCAGTGTGGCGGCGGTGCTTCAAGGCACGTTGGCGCGCTCTGGCGCTCTCTGGCGATTGACACCGGCTAGGACGTGGTGATAGCGTTCCAGCCGTTAGGGTTTGAGATTTTCGTGCAGGACTGTCGCCGTTACAGTCCGTCGATTCAATCTGGATCGTCGCCTCGATGTAGGTTGGAGGAGGTCGTTTGTGTGGGACGGCCTCGGCATGCACTCTACCCTTTTGCCTAAAGGAGGCTGTTATGAAGCCCCACGCTCTCTCTATTGCGTTGTCAGTCTTGAGCCTACCCACGCTCCTGTCAGCACAGCGGGATGACACCGCGTCCCTCTTCCAGGCGATCGCCGCGCTGACACCCGCCACCACTCCCGGTTCGTCGGTAGGGTGGAATAGCATCACCGAACATAATGTGACTTCGCTCGTTAACATCCCCGGTGGAATTACATTGGGCCCGGATGGGGCCCTATGGTTCGCTGAAGGAGCAAGCCAAGTTGGCCCAGGAAGGATTGGACGGATCACCACCTCGGGAACTATTACCGAGTACACGCCTTTGGGAGGTTGTTGTATCAATCCGGTTGGCATCACTGCCGGGCCGGATGGCGCGTTATGGTTCACCGATAATAACGCCATCGGGCGCATAACCACCGACGGCGTTATTACCGAGTTCCCGATTCTCTCGCCACCCTCTTGCTGTGCGAATCCGCTAGCGATCACAGCAGGTCCGGATGGCGCTCTGTGGTTTACCGACTCCACATTCCAAGGCACCAAGATCGGCCGCATTACTACTGCCGGTGTTGTTACCGAGTTTCCAGCGGCCGTTTCGAACCCGTTCTCGATCACCGGAGGGCCGGATGGCGCGCTTTGGTTTACTGAGCCCGGTAACAGCCGGATCGGCCGTATTACAACCGCCGGAGCGATTACTGAATATCCGCTGTCAGGCTTCGGCAATCCCCAAGGAATCACTACCGGACCAGATGGCGCACTGTGGTTCACAGAGTTCGGAACCGGCAAAATTGGGCGCATTACGATCCAGGGCGTGCTCACCGAGTATCCGCTGGCTCCAAATAGCAGTCCGAGCGGTATCACCGTCGGGCCGGATCAAGCCTTGTGGTTTACCGAATCGAATGCCAATAGGATCGGGCGCATCACCACCGCCGGGTTCATCACGGAGTATCCAGTACCCATCGCCGGAAGCAGCCCCATGGGAATTGCGGCGGGGCCTGACGGCGGGTTATGGTTCACTCAATTCAACAGCAACAGCATAGGGCGTGCCTGGGCTTGCGGGATCGGCCTCAATCTCAGCTTCGCTAATAGCACTCTGGACATCGGTTTCGATCTGGGAGTAGCAACGCCGGCAACGTTCGGAACATGGCTGGTTACCGGCCAGGGCTTCAATCAACTGTGGTCCAAGAGCATGGCAGCCGTTGTCCCGCCCCTCAATTTCATCATTCCGTTGGGTCCGAGGTTTCCTCACATAGGGAACGTGGCCGTCTTCTCGACCCTGAGCGTTCCGGCCACTGGCCTGATCTGCTACGAATCGCAGACCGCGAACACCGGCGGAGCGGGACCAACCATCGCCGAATTGCAGCACTTGATCCTGAGAAGCGGGATTCTACAGGCGTTGCCGTAAACGCCTGGCGACTTTGCCCGGGTGGCGTGGGTGAAGGGACCGGTCCCGAACACTGCGATGTCTTTGACGTCGTCGCTATCTGCCCCGGTGCCGCATGGTGTCGGCTTCAACTTGCTTGAACCCCTCCGGAATGTCGAATTTCGACCCATCGACCGGAGCCGCCGAGAATCCGCTCAGTTCGATAGTCATCTCCATCAGCGAGCCGGAGGCGTCGCCGGATCCTTGGGGAGCCGCGCCACCTTCACCGCCGGATTCCGCCTGGTCCTGGCTCTTCTTTTTCTTTCCGATGCCGCCGAAGCGTCCGCCGAGCAGGCTGCCGAGCGATGGCTTCTCGGCCTGCTGATCCTGCTGTTGTGGCGGGGCTTGTGACGCCTGGCCGTTCTGCGGCTGCCCTTCCGCGTGGACGCCCATCTTCACGATCTGAAACACGGGCATGCCATTGAGCTTCGCGCCTTCTTTGTAGAGCTCGGCCATGCCCTTGGCCATGTCGGGGCGCGCGCCCATCATGCCCATGCCGCCCGGCGCCCAGTCCAGCTTCTTGCCCATGCGCTTGTAGAAATCCGCGATCTCGTTATAGCCGGCGGACTTCGGCGCCATCCACATGTCGGCGGTCATGGTCATGCCGCCCTTGTTGCCGCTCTCCTTGTCGGCGCCTTCCATCTCCATGGTCAGGATCATCTCGTGGGTGTCGAATCCGGCGATCTGCTTCTTTTCTCCGGTATCTTTCGCCGACACCTTGAACTGGACATCGGCCTTCTGCGCGTCCGGCGAAGATTTCACCTTCTGCGACATTTCCTCCAGCATCTGTTTCATTTGCGCGAAGGTGATCACCGAGTACTGTTTCCTGTCGAAGTTGATCTCAGTTATGGTTTCCTTGTCGATGTCAATGACGGAGGCGTGGTGCTGGCTCCAGTGCACCATGCGGTCGCCCTTCACCGCCACGGTGTTCACAATGGGCTCGCGCGCCTGCTTGGAGAACGCACCTGCGAACTTCATCGCGCCGGCCATCATGCCGCCGGTGATTTTGGACGTCTGCTCGTAGCTGAAATCCGCCAAGGCCGGCAGACCGGCTGCAACCAGAAATATTGCGGTTTTGCGTAACATAATCCCCCTGACTCAGTTATCGTAGGATATTTGGGTCGCGCCGGACAATTGGCCCTTGGATAACACATGAGCGAAAAAAAACTGGACGGCAAGGTAGCGGTGATCACGGGAGCCAGCAAAGGGCTGGGCAAGGCCATGGCCCTGGCGCTGGCCGCGGAGGGCGCGAACATCGCCCTGGTTTCGCGCAATATCGAGCAGTTGAATGAGGTCGGGCGCGCCGTGAAAAACGCCGGTGGAGAGGCGCGCGTCTTTCAGGCCGACGTCGCCGAAGAAGAACAGGTGCGCAAGCTCGAGCGCGACGTGACTGGGGCGTTCGGCAAAATCCACATTCTGATCAATAACGCAGGTATCAATGTCCGCAAACCGCTGACCGAGTTTACGCTCGAAGAGTGGCATCGCGTGATGAACACCAACGTGACCAGCGTGTTTCTGATGTGCCGTTCTTTCATCCCGCACATGAAAGGCACGGGCTACGGCCGCATCATCAGCATGGCCTCGATCATGAGCTGGGTTTCGCTGCCGGGCCGCGCGGCCTATTCCGCAAGCAAGACGGCGCTGCTGGGCGTCACGCGTGCGCTGGCGCTCGAGCTGGCCGGCGACGGCATTACCGTGAACGCCATCAGCCCCGGCCCTTTCGCTACCGAGATGAACACGGCGCTCATGCAGAATCCGGAGATCAACCAGCAGTTCATTTCAAAAATTCCGCTCGGACGCTGGGGACGCGTGGAGGAAATCGGACAGCTTGCTCTCTATCTGTGCACCGAGGAGGCCGGCTTCATCACGGGAACCGATATTCTGATCGACGGCGGGTGGACGGCGCAGTAGCGGGCGTGTAGCGCCCGGCGATGCTGCGCATCAAGAGGGGGCGACGCGGCGACCATGGCGGTCCGCCGGATCGCGTGACCGCATGACGACTCTGGATTATCACGGGCTGCGGATCGACGAAGAGAAAACCTGGAATCGGGCGGGGCTCGAGGCTGCCGCGCGAACGCGCCAC
>JBGPKX010000241.1:0-9534 GCA_041486185.1 Bryobacteraceae bacterium
ATCCCCCTTACGTATAAAATGGTATTATCTGCCAATTTACCAAAACTGCAAGGAAAACGTGCGCCGGCGTTCGGCGTCTGAGTTTTGGCAAGGCTCACCACAATGGTGACCGGTCCCTTCCTTTCCTCTCCGGGGAAAATCGACACAGTCCTGTACCGATCATACAGCCGCAGCGAACCGGGGAGAGTAGGCCGGCACGCCCCCGATCGTTATCATTGGCACGTCTTGTGGGCCGCCGCGACATCTCTGCCTGCGAAATTTACAATGTGACAGGGCCATGAAGGGCATCCGAGGCTGATCGTGAACCGAGCGTTGCAGTTCCTGTACCGGGTACTCGAGAGTCCCAACATGTCCCCGCAGCGCCCCGTGCTGCGCGCCAACTTCGAGAGCAACATTCCCGGCCTCTACATCATCGGCGATCTGGCCGGCGCCCCCGTGGTGAAACTGGCCATGGAACAGGGCAATGACGTGGCCGCCCATATCGCCGCCAAGCCGAATGCCAGCGGTGGCGACCCGAATATTTATGACCTGGTGGTGATCGGGTCGGGCGCGGCGGGCTTGAATGCGGCACTTGGCGCCCAGGACCGGGGGCTGCGGGTAATGGTGATCGAGAAAAACAAGATCGCCAACACCATTGAGGATTTTCCCGAAGGAAAGTGGGTCTATGCCGAACCCGACAGCCGTCCGCCCCGGGGAAAGCTCTGGCTGGATGGCGCCAGCAAGGAGGACCTGCTCGCCCGCTGGCACCAGATCATCCGTGAAAACCACCTGGATGTGCGGACGGGCGAGGGCGTTGAGGCTGTTCGCAAGCAAAAAGACGGCAGCTTCGAGGTCACCACGGCCCAGGACCGGTATCTCACCCGGCGGGTAGTGCTGGCTACTGGCCAGCGCGGCAATGCGCGCCGGTTGGGCGTGCCAGGTGAAGAACGGGAGCAGGTCTACCACCGGCTGTATAGCCCTAAGCATTACCAGCATGAGGACATCCTCGTAGTGGGCGGCGGCAATAGCGCCGTCGAGGCCGCCCTGACCCTGGCCGAGCAGAATCGGGTGACACTGTCCTACCGAGGGACCGAATTCGCACGCGTTTTCAGGGACAACCGTCGAAAACTGGAGAACGCGGTCAACTCCGGCAAGATAACTTTAGTTTACCGCTCGGAAGTGAAGCGCTTCGACGAGGGTCTCTGCACGCTCGACTTAGAAGAAGCGGGCCGGCACCGCTCGGTGGAGCTTCCGTATCATCACGCGTTCGTGCTGATTGGCGCAGACGCTCCGACTGACTTTCTGCGGTCCCTCGGGATTCGTCTGGAAAACGACTGGACAGGGAATCCGCTGGCCACAGCGGCGCTGGCGTTCGCCGTGCTCGCCGGCGTGTGGGTCTGGGGTGGCAAGACCGGGATTCCGGCGCTCGAAGGCCAGGCAATGACTGGCGGACTGGTGGCGCTGGCGGCTCTCGCGTCGCTCGTATTTGCGGCCGTACGGGGCAGCCGCTTTGCGTTGCTTGGCGTTTCATTCGCCATCTGTTACACGATCTACGCGGTGAAGCAGGCCGAAGGCTATGAATATTGGCCGTATCGCGGCTGGGGCGCCCACGCCCTGGCGTTCTGGAACCGGCCCTGGTCGTTCTGGTATACCGTGCTCTACACGGCCATCATGACGGTTTTCGGCCTACAAGCCATGCGGCGCTGGGGCCTTGGGCAAGGCCCGAATGCCAAGCGCGACCGCTTCCAGATCTGGCGCTACGTGAGCCTGATCAGCTTTCAGTGGATCTTCTTTTTCCTGATTCCGGAGTTCCTGTTCCGCTGGGCGGTCGAATACCAGTGGGTGGGAGCGCGGCTGGCGCACGATCCCGCTTTCGCGGGTCAAGCCTGGCGCGCCTACGGCCTGGTTTATGCGTGGCCGCTGTTCTTCTACACGTTCTTCGGCAACCCGAGCGAAGTATGGGTCGTCTGGGGGCTTATTCTGGCGTTCGGCATCATTCCGGTACTCGTGCTGTTTCACGGCAAGCGCTACTGCTCGTGGATCTGCGGGTGCGGCGGGTTGGCTGAGACGCTCGGCGACCGCTGGCGGCATCTGGCTCCAAAAGGCAAGACCAGCGTCCGCTGGGAATTCATGAACTCGATCGTCCTGGCGGCAGCGGTCGTGGTCACAATTCTGGTCCTGGCGCGGGACTTTTTGCACATTTTTGGGAAACCGGCCCAGGCCGGGTTGGAATATTATCACCTGTTCGCGGATGTATGGTTAGTCGGCATTTTGCCGGTGACGCTCTACCCGTTTTTCGGTGGGAAGGTGTGGTGCCGCTACTGGTGCCCGCTGGCCAAGTTGATGCAGATCTTCAGCGCGGCATTCACGCGCTTCCGCGTGAGCCGGTTCGCGATCCATGCGAACGAAAAGTGCATCGCCTGCATGGAATGCACGAGGAATTGCCAGGTGGGCATCGACGTCATGAGTTACGCCCTCAGGCAGGAACCGATTACCAATGCCAATAGCTCCTGCATCGGCTGCGGGATTTGCGTGACGGTTTGCCCGATGGAGGTGTTGTCGTTCACGCGGCAGGACGCCGTGAGCCCGGGGCTGGTGCAGATCAAAGTAGGATAGACATTGCGCCTGTCCACCGTCGAGGTGATGGGAACGTGTTCGGACTCAAGGAACCTAAAACGCAGGAAGAGCCATTGCGGGCGCCGGATGGTTTGCCGCCGGACGTGATCGTGAGCCCCGATACGCGCCGCGCGCAACGCGTGCCGCCGGGCCAGAGCCGCACGCGCAAGTGGCCGGTGCTCGACGCGAGCGGGCCACCGGAGATGGCGCTCGATCGCTGGAAGTTCTACATCGGCGGAAAAGTGGCGCGCCCGGTCGAGTGGAACTGGGATGACTTCCAGAAGCTGCCGCGCGTGAAAGTGTTCTCCGATTTCCATTGCGTGACGCGCTGGTCGCGGCTGGGCAATTTGTGGGAAGGCGTCTCGACTCGCGAGTTAATCGAGCGCGCCGGTGGCGCTTTGCCCGACGCGCATTACGTCCTGGCCTACGGCCACGATGGCGGTTGGACCACCAACATGACATTCGACGATTTTCTGGCCGAAGACGCGCTGGTGGCCTATTTGCACGACGGCGAGCCCATCTCAACCGAGCACGGCGGCCCGGCGCGGCTGATCGTCCCGCGCCTCTATGCGTGGAAGAGCGCCAAGTGGGTGGCGGGCATCGAGCTGCTGGATCGCGACCAGGCGGGCTTCTGGGAACGGAACGGCTATCACATGCACGGCGATCCGTGGCAGGAAGAGCGGTACGGTTTGTGAGGAGTCATGTGCGGCGTGTCATGTACGGCATGTCATGTACGTTATATCGATGCAACCATCTAACTACGGACTATTTGCCAAGCACTAATTGAGAGTAGAAATGAAGCTACTGATCCGCTGGGCCATCACCAGTTTTTCGCTGTTCGTCGCCGCCTGGATTGTACCCGGCATCCGTGTCCGGGGACACGGCTGGGTGGCATTTGCTGTGATGGCGCTCATCTTGGGGGTGGTCAACGCCGTTGTCCGGCCGGTTCTCAAATTCCTGTCGTGTCCTCTCATCATCCTTACGCTGGGATTATTCGTCCTGGTGATTAACGGCATCACATTGTGGCTGGCCTCCGCCATCGCGGTCAACTATTTCCACGTCGGCTTTCACGTCCAGGATTTCCGGGCCGCCTTCTTGGGTGCTCTCATCGTGAGCATCGTGTCGGTTGTACTCACTGCTCTGCTCGGAGAAAAGACCGAGTAGCGGCCGATTACAACACGAGCGGTGAGTGCTGGAAGCCGACGGCCCTTCAGGCCGGGATCGGCAACCGCTTCCTCACGGTCGCGGCGCGGAGATCCGGTCGCTGATTTGAGAGTGGTTGGTGAGCCGCGCGCGTTAGCAAGCGCCCCGGCGGCAAGCATTTTCAGCAGCCTGTCAGCAAGGTACAATTAGGGCGTCTATGCGAATGCCGATACACATGAAGCCTGCCGTGAGGAATTGGAATCCGTCTTTGAAGGCTGGATTCTGATCTGGTTTCGCGGCATGTCCCAACTGCCCGTCGCCGACGGAATCGATCTAAATATCAAACAGCCAACGTAATGCCGCGCCTTGGATCTATCAAGCGCAGGGCGTCAGGCCGGCATCGACCGCGCGGACTGGGAGCGGCTATGAGAATCCCGGCATTGCTCACTGTCCTTCTCCTGGCCCTCGCCGCTTCGGCCGAAGACAACCTTTCGCGTCTGCACCAGCACAAAGTCACGGCAAAGGAGAGTCCCGCGCAGGAGCCGGGTGCGGAGAACGAGTTGATTCCGTCACTGGTCGACGGTCTGCATTCTCCGCGGGACTGGTACACCAAGAAACGGCCCGAGCTGATGAAGCTGTGGACGGAGGTCCTGGGTAAGCTTGAGCCGGACAAACGCGATCGACGCTGGTTCGGCAATATCCGTAAGGCCGTAATTCGCGACCGGCGCGAGATGGACCACTACACGCGTCTCGAAGTCGATCTGCCCATCGAGAAGGATTTCTATCAGCATCATCTATTGCTGCTGCCCAAGAACCAGGGACGCGGCCCGTTTCCGGCGGTCGTGTGCTGGACCTCCAGCACACCGGATTACACGGCGCCTGAGCAGTGGTGGGGCCAGTGGCTCGCCGAACATGGGTACGTAGTCCTGACGAGCTGGTCGTTCATCCGCCATTACCGGGACGACACGAACTATGCAAGCGGCGCCGCGCAAAAAGTCTACGAGCGCTTCGGGCACTGGCTGGGGCTGGGCAAAATGGTCGACGACGCGCGGCGCGAGGCTCGATATCTAGGCTCCCTCAAGCAGGTGGACCCCAATCGCATGGGCTTCATCGGCTTTTCCCTGGGGGCAAAGGCCGCGGTGTACGTCGCTGCGTTTGCTCCGGAGTTCAAAGCTACGGTGGCGCTCGACCCGCACATCGCCGTCAACGGCAGCACCAACTGGTACGATCCGTGGTATCTCGACTGGCTGCGGCCCTTCCCGGACATTCCCACGCCGCAGCATACGGTGCTCAGCCTGCTCAATCCCGATCCGGGGCGTGCCGGATTCGAGCACGATCATCACGAACTGATGGCGCTCACGGCGCCGCGCGCGTTTCTGTTGATCGGCGGAAGCCAGTCGGAGGATCGCGGCGGCGACTCGGACGATCTCGAAAGCTGGGGCTACGTCAATCGCGCGCGTGAAGTATACCAGCTTCTTGGTGTGCCCGATCGCATCCAGTATGTGTCCACCAACGACGGCCACAAAGCTACAGGCCCGGACATCGATCCGGCCTGGCGTACCTTCTTCGAGCGCTGGCTGAAGCAGACGCCAATCAGGTAGGATCGCATTCGCGCGATCCCGAGCCTGCCTCCGCTTTCTACTACGGGACGCCCACGATCTCGATGTGGCTGGTCTCCGCGCTGTTTCTCATGGCGGGATATCTAAGATGGCCGGCTTTAGTTCGCATCAGCCGGTTTGAACCTGCCGATCAAGATACCCACACCGCTCACGGCCGCGCCAACCAAGGCCCATGTAGTGAGCAGTTGGCGGTCGATCAGGTATCCGGCGATCACCGGACCGACGATCTGCGCCACGGACATGAGCGACTGCGTGAGGCCCAGCACCACGCCCTGCTCGTCGCGTGCGGCGCGCTGCGTGATCAGACTGGTCAGGGCCGGGCGCAGCACGCCGGTTCCGAACGATGCGATGCTGCTGGCCGCGAGTAAGCCCGGCAGACGATACGTGAAGCCCATCAGGGCGAACCCCGCGGTGGCGCTGATGAAGCCGGAGTACACCAGCTTCTCTTCTCCGAAGCGCTTGACTAAACGGCCAATCAAGCCGCCTTGCAGAATGATTCCCAGGAAGCCCACGTACGCGAAGACGTACCCCACCTCCTTGACTCCGAACGCATGGCCGTTCCACGTATAGCGCCTCTCCGCAAAGAGGGCGAAACCCGACATGAAAATGGCGAATGCGAAGGCGAACGAAAAGAACTGCCAGAGGGATTCCGCCAGCACCGGGCGCTTGAAATAGGCAGCGTAATTGCCCCAATCGAGCACGCGCAGCCGGCGCCCCGCCGGAGGCACAGGGCCTTCGCGCTTTTCCGATTCCGGAATCACCGGCGCCGAGGGCAGCATGAAGTACGTGGAGAAAATGCTGGCGGCAGAGAGCGCGGCGGCGGCGAAGATCGGATACTCATAGCCGAACGTGGACAGAAATCCCGAGATCGCCGGTCCAATCAAGAATCCGATGCCGAATGCGACGCCGATCACGCCGAACGACTTGGCGCGCTCCTCGGGGAGCGTTACGTCGGAGATGTAAGCCTGCGCCAGCGATAGGTTGCCGGCCGTCAAGCCATCGATAACGCGCGACAGAAACACCAGCCACAGCATGCCCGCCCCACCGGCCCACGCCAGAATCAGGAAGCCGATGAACGTGCCCAGTTGGCTGACAAGCAGCAGGGGACGGCGGCCTACACGGTCGGACATCTGGCCCAGCAGCGGCCCCGCGACAAGCTGGCAGGCAGCGTAGGTGGAGACCAGCAGGCCGACCACCGTGGGGCTTGCGCCGAGCCGCTCGGCGTAAAACGGCAGCAGCGGCAGAATGATCGTCAGACCGAGAACGTCCACCATGACGATCAAAAAGATCGGTAGCAGCGGCGACCTGGGCCGGGAAGCGACTTCGTCTGCGTTCAACGTTTTCACGATGGGAAATTTACAATCTTCGCGAAAGAGGCCGCGTCTAGACTGGCGCCGCCCACGAGCACACCGTCGATTTCGGGCTGCGCCATCAGGCTCTTCACGTTGTCCGGCTTCACGCTTCCGCCATAAAGAATGCGAACCTCGCTTGCCGCTTTTTCGCCAAAGTGCGCGCAAGCTTCAGCGCGGATCACGCGATGCGCCTGGGCAGCCATGTCCGGGGTGGCGGTCTTGCCGGTGCCAATGGCCCACACGGGCTCATAGGCAATCACGATCTTCGCGAACTGCTGCGCCTCCAGACCCGCGATGCCTTTTTGGCACTGTTCGCACAGCACGGCTTCCGTTTGACCGGCTTCGCGATGCTCCAGCCGCTCGCCCACGCACACGATCGGCACAAGGCCGGAGTCGAGCGCGGCCACTGTTTTCTTGAGCACCGTCTCATCAGTCTCGCCGAAATACTGGCGCCGCTCGCTATGTCCGATGATGACATGCGTGGCGCCGGTGGCATGGATCATCGGCCCGGACACCTCGCCGGTAAACGCGCCCTCCTTGGCCCAATAGAGATTCTGCGCGCCTACCTGAACGCTCGTGCCACGGGCCGCTTCGACGGCCGCCGGGAGATCCGGAAACGGCGGACAAATCACGATCTCGCAATGGCCGGCTTTGGCGACGAGCGGCAGGAAAGTCTCAAAAAAGGTGCGCGTTTCGGCGGGCGTTTTGTACATCTTCCAGTTCCCCGCCATGACAGGTTTTCTCATAGGATGGATGCGCTATGAGCGTAAGCTTGCGCATAGAGCACAATTTCGAGGTTAGCAGAAGAAGCTGCGGCGCTGAGCCCGAGCTTTACAGGGAGTTCGCGGGACGCTGCAATTGCGGGCGCATGGGACGCGGCCGCCGGCGGAACGGCTTCCGCACGGCAACCACGCGTGAGGCCACATGCGCAACCAGCTCCTTCTCCGTAAGGACGGCTTGCATGGACCGCGGCCGCTGCTCACCCGCCGTCAGAGCCAACTGGGCCAGCAAAACGCGCGTACAGAGGGCGGGACCTTCCTGGATACCGACGTGGTGTTTTTGAAACAATCGCACATCGGCCGTAACCACGTAATCCCGTGTCTGCTCTCCCGCCACGATGGCGTGAAAGCGGAAACTGCGCGTGTACTCGTCCTGGTCGAATCCGACGTATCGAAGCTGGACGGCGGCTTGCGGCCGGCTCTCCGGCACGTGCGGCATATGGCGATCTTCAAACAGATGGACGTTGGCGGCTTTGGGCCAATGCCCGCTTTGCAATTCAAAGCTGACGGCCTGGCCGACGGTCAGAAACGGAAAGTCGTGCTCCCAAACTTCCGAGCCGGCAAAGTAGACCGTTTGACCGTTCTCCGCCTGGATAAAGCCCGAGCGGCTGGTGGCGCTCAAGTTCTTGATCCGTCCAATCATTTGCTTTTTGGCGCCTTGATTCGACCCCGCGTGAGAAGGGGTTCAGGAATTTGCTGGCTAAGGCTGAAGGCTCAGATAACCTGACTTAGTTCAGACCACCTGACAAGGGGAGCGGAAGTGCTCAGCTCAATCTAATGGTCGAACAATCCAGGCCGGAAGTCAATGAACAGGAGCCAGTAGTCAGAAACGAGGAGTCAGAAGCGAGGAGTCGGAACCAGGAATCAGAAGTCGGAATCACAATGCGGAGTGCTGAGGCTTCCCGATGTGGCTTCTGACATCTTTCTTGCGTGGCTGGCGGAGAATCACCGCTCTTTTGATACAATGCCTTCCGAACCCTATCGCCATGCCTGTCACTGCAGCCAGGGATCCCAAGCAAGCCATAGGGCGCGCGCCGGAGCGGTTGACGCTCGAAGAACGGCTCGCGCTTACCGGCAAGTTCATTGCACTCGAGGTCTACACGCCGGAGGCGCTGCCTTTGCGGAGGATCGAAGCCATTGGCGACTCCATAGAAGATTGCGTGAGCCAGTTGACCCAGCGCGGCCTCGATCCCAAGCTCTTCGAGTTTTCGCGCCTGGGGCCTCCTTACTAATGCCGGGCCAGTTCCATCGCGCGTGCTCGTTCGGCAGTCCGATCCGCTGCCTGGATCGTTCCCGTTCCCCTGGTTGAGGAACCGCCATGCAAGAGCGGCGCGCCGAAGTCCGGTATTTGTGCTCCCATCTGGTCCGGCTCCAGTGGTCCGACGAGTCGGCGGGCGGGCGCGACGAAACGGTCGTGCTCGAAAATATCTCGGCATCCGGCGCCTGCGTTCAGGCCGAGGTCTCCGTAGCCGAAACCACGCGTGTTCGCCTGGTTTGCGGCAAGCAGGAGTTTCACGGATACGTGCGCTCCTGCTACTGGCGGGACGACGGATACTTTGTCGGTATCGCCTTCGATGAGGATTCAAAGTGGTCGAAGGCCAAGTTCAAGCCGGAACATCTGCTCGATCCCAGCGAGGTAAAGTCGCGCGGCAAGGCGAAACCGCTGGCCATGTCCGTTCGCGCGATAGCTATGTCATGAGAGATCGATGGACAGGCAGGAATGCCTACCCTACCTTTTCTTCCAACTAACGGATTCCAGCGATTCCTTCGCGACCTTAGCGGTATTGGCGTGGATGGTCACCGTGTCTTCCACCTGGACCGCGTAGCCGCCGGCCAGCACGATGGCCACCGCCGTGCCCTCGCGCAATGCGGTTTCGATGACCAGGCGGTCGCGCCGTTTCAGGCCTTCGAGAGTGAGCGAGAGGCCGCCGAGCTGATCCTGGCAGTACGGGTCGGCACCGGCGACATAAATCAGCAGCTCGGGGTGGAAGCCGTGGATGGGGAAACGGTAGGCCGCGCTCAGCCGCTCCAGATATTCCTCGTCGC
>JBGPKX010000242.1:0-9529 GCA_041486185.1 Bryobacteraceae bacterium
GAAAGCGTAAAAGTTCGTGGTCTGGTCGCGGTTCCACAGCAGCGCCGACGAGCGGTCGGGGTAGAACACGGTGCTGCCTCCATCCGGCAGATCGTCGAACTGGTCGTGCGCGCCGTGCATGATGCGCGGCTGGTCGAGGCGCGGGTTGACGGCGTCCATAACGCGCGCCACCTCCGGCCCGAGGCGGTCCTCGACGGCCTCGCCGTTTGCCGCGGCGAGCACAATATTCCGGCCGGGCGCCAGCGGATCGATCACCGCCAGCAGATCATAATCGCCCACCAACGCTTTTTGCTGCGCGGGATCGATCACCTGGCCTGGTTCGTTCTGCTCCTCCGCAGCCGCCAGGTTGAACCTTTGGGGCAGGGCCGCGCCGGCCGCGTTGCGCGCGAAGCCATCGGCGTCGATCACGTAAAAACCCACGGCGCGCGCCTTCTGGATTTCATCCGCTTTCACGCAGGTGACTTTCCCGGTCTCATGGCTGGTATGAATCTTGATGCTGCGCGGCTTGGGTGGATAGCCGAGATCGATCCAGGGCGTCGAGAGCGTGTTGGTGTTCCGCACGACGATCACACGATCGAGTGCGTGCGCCATCTGTTCGAAAACTGCATAATGCGTGAACGTGATGCCGCTCTCGGCGATATAGGCCATGCGATAAACTCAGACTCTATGTTAATCCGCCTTCTCGGAGTTCTGATAGCGGCCAGCCTGTTCGCACAGCAGCGGCCGCAGCTTAACGACGGCGACGCCCACGGCGACGCGCCCTATCTCTTGGAAGACGGCTGGACGGCGCTGTTCAACGGCCACGATTTGTCAGGCTGGCACGGTCTGGGCCAACCGAACGAGTGGTTCACGGCGCGCGCGATTTTTTGGGACCGGCTGCTCGGCCCCACACGCCTGGCCGGCATCGGCGGATCGGGCGACCGCATGCTGAATGGCCCCCACGGCCGCACCGTCAACCTGGCGACCGATCAGAAGTTCGGCGACATGGAGCTCTATCTGGAGTTCATGCTGGCCAAGGGATCGAATTCCGGCGTGTACCTGCACGGGTTATACGAGGTGCAGATTTTCGACAGCTACGGCTCGACCGAGCCCGTGACGTCGTCCGATTGCGGCGGCATCTATCACCGCTGGATCGACAACAAAGGCGTCGGCGGGTCAGCGCCCAGCCGGAACGCGTGCCGACGGCCGGGCGAGTGGCAGTCGTACCACATCTGGTTCCGCGCGCCGCGCTTCGATGCGTCGGGTAAGAAGACCGAGAACGCCCGGTTCCTGCGCGTAGTGTTTAACGGCCTCTCGGTGCAGAACAATGTTGAGGTGGATGGGCCCACGCGCGCCGCCATGGATATCCCTGAGGCGGCCACCAACCCCATCATGCTGCAGGGCGATCACGGCCCGGTGGCGTTCCGCAATATCTGCTGGCGGCCGATGCGCGAGATTATCGAGCGGTAACAGGAGACTGCGGGACAGGGGATTTGGCAGTCCGGCCGGGCGCCCGATTTACTTGGACTTTTTTGTGGCCGTGGTCTTCCATTCGGAAACGAACTTCTGGTCGAGCACCTGCCGGTCCGTCGGGAACATGAACATCCCAATGCCCTGGCGCTTCTCGAGACGATCGGGCTTGATGGTCGCTCCGCGAGTCGCAGCTATGAGGGTCAGCGGCACCTCGCTGCCGTTCACCTCAATGGAATCGAATTTCAGACCGATGGCGAAGTAGTTCGAAGGCTGGTATTCCTGCTGGAGGCGCACGATTCGCCCGCGCACAAGTGCGCCCTTCGGGATCAGATCGGCGATCGCACTCAACAACTGCCCTTCAATCGCGTCTCCCGCAAACGAGCTCTCCAAGTCGATTTTTGAGCGCAATGCGATCTTGATCCTGATTCCCGGAGGGATGGCCACTGGGGTTTTGGACACTTCTGAAGCGCCGGCGGACAGCTCTGGATCGGTGCGAAAAACCGTTTCGCTCTGAAACTCACGGCAGGAAGCGTACTCAATCCGGTTCTCATAGCGTTGGACTTCCACATCCCACAGTTTGAGAACCGTCAACTGCGGGAGCAGGAAATCGGAGCCGCCAATCCGGGCCTGCCGGTAATCGATGGTAGTCTCGATGCGGCACGTTTCCGACTCCCGCGGCGGCTCAGGAACCTCGATCGTCATCCTGCTGAGTTCGGCGGTTTGAGGATCGATCCAAAACCTGCCCTCATAAGCCAGAGCCACCGTATCGTCAGGCTGCGGGCCAACTTTGAACTGGTAGCGACTGGCCGCCATCCGCACGTGATAACGGTACACCGCTAAGGTTCGCCCCTTGTCTTGCTCCAACCCGAGATAGTCGTACTCCGACGCGCCGCCTCCAAATATGCTCATCAGGAACGGACCAAAATCGCCGGTGCCGGCCATTCCACTGCCAACGATCGTTTCCACATGCTCGGATTGAAAACGCTGCGCACCTGCCCACGAAAAGATCTCCGCACCCTCGGAAACCGTCACATCCAACTTGAATCGGTCTGTCCACGCCAAATCAAGCCGCGGCTGGTGCTTCGCCCAGTCCTCCAAATAGCCGCAACCCTTGACTCGGACAGGGGGAAACATCTGAAACCTGGACCGGCGCACGGTCTGGAGGCAGGTGTACTTCGGTAATCTCTTGATGTTGTCGACGATTTTCGCGCGGGCCTGATTGACCAGCGCAACGTGATTCACTTCTCCGCACACGGCGAGCGGGAATATCGCCAAGAGAATTACACCGGCGGGGCTGGCGAGCCGCCTCACGTTTGGTATGCGCCCTCCGTATAACAAATCGCTAATCGTATCGTAGCGCCACAGCGGGATCGACCCGGCCGGCTCGCCGCACGGGCGGGTACGCTGCCAAGAGGGTGACTACGAGAAAGAACGCCATCATGAGAGCCCATGGCAACCAGGCATCTCATGGCTTGATCCTCTCTTACTGCTTACTCAGCGCCGCCGTGCCCAGCATGCCGCCGAGGCCCATGGTCTCGACTGCCGATGACGGCACGATCACCATCGAGCCTTTTTCTTTGATCGCCTCGTACAGCATGTTCATGGCGCGGAGGTGCAGCGCCACCGGGTTTTCCTGGTAGACGCGCGCCGCCTGCGCGAACTTGTCCGAAATCTCCGTCTCGGCGGTGCCCAGAATGATGCGCGCCTGGCGCTCGCGTTCGGCTTGGGCCTGGCGCGACATAGCATCTTCGAGGGCCTGCGGGATATGCACGTCGCGGATCTCGACCGAGTGCACCGTGATGCCCCAAGGGTTGGTCTTCGAGTCGAGAATGCGCTGCAGTTCCTGGCCCAGCGTTTCTCGCTCGGTGATCATTTGCGCCAGCTCGTGCCGGCCGATGGATTCCCGCAGTGCCGTTTGCGCGCTCAAGTGAATCGCTCCCTCGAAGTTCTGCACTTCGAGAATGCACTTCTCGGCGTCCCACACCAGCCAGAAGACGATGGCGTCTACATTCACCGGAACGGTGTCGCGCGTGAGCGCCGATTCGGCCTTGACGTCGGTCACGCGGACGCGCTGGTCCACAAAACGGCTGACGGAATCGACGACGGGAATGATCAGAAACGCACCTGGACCGCGCAGGCCGCGGTAACGCCCCAGCCGCATCACGGCCGCCTTTTCCCACTGCTGCGCCACCTGGATCGCAAAGAGGAAATAGATGCCGATCAGGGCGCTGGCAATCCCCGGCGCCGGTTGGTTCACGAGAACCGACAGGGCGGCGCCCGCGGCCACGAACACCAGGCATACGAACACCGCCGGCGTGCTCAACGGCCGTCCCCGAGACCCTTCCGACTCCGCACTTCGCCGCTTGCCAAGAAAACCGATGATATCCATCTTTCAGCTCCTCTTCTTCTGTTCCGCCAGCAATTCCTTCAGACGGTCGAGCACCTGCTTGGCCGTGAATCCTTCGGCGCCGGCGCGCGCGATCGCATCGCCGACGATGGCGTCCAGCTTGCGGCGCCGCTCCTCACCGTCCGGTTCCACGCGATGCTCTGAGATAAATGTCCCCGAACCCTGGTGGGTGTCCAGGAAGCCGCGGATCTCGAGTTCGCGGTAAGCGCGGATGACGGTGTTCGGGTTGATGGAAAGATCCACCGCGAGCTGGCGCACCGTGGGCAACTGGTCGCCCGTTGCGAGCCGGCCCGACGCAATGGCAGCCAGTACCTGGTCCATAATCTGGCGATAGGCGGGCACGCCGCTGCGCAGATCGAGTTGGAACCGGAGGCCCTTTTGGTCCGTTCTAGTCATCTAGAGTATGATTGTACTAGATTACTAGAACAAAGCAAGCTCTTTTTCAAAAACTCCGAAGCGCTCAAACTTTCGAGCCGCCCGCCGATAAGCGGATCAGGAGAAACTCCATGGACGGGCCGATCTCCTCACTATCCGGAGCGTCGCCACCGACCGCTGCGGCCGGATCTTCCAACGGATCTATGGCCGATGCGAATGCCTCGACCCGCACGACCCGGGCGACCGGCACGCAAGCTTCCGCCGGAGGGTTAACGCCGGATCAGAAAGCCATCATCGCTCAACTCGCGGCGACAGACCGGCACGTGCGCGCTCATGAGCAGGCGCACCTGGCAGCAGCAGGTCCTTTTGCCACGAGCGGAGCTTCCTACACTCTGGTTACAGGTCCGGACAGCCGGCAATACGCCGTGGGCGGAGAGGTCGGCCTGGACACGTCGCCGGTCCCCGGCGACCCGGCGGCCAATGCTCCCGCCGATCCCTCGTCGCAGGACAAGGCGGTAGCGTCCCTGGCTGCCGCCATGGAGCAGGCTGCGCAACTGGAACTGGCGGAGCAGCAGCAAACCGCGGAGCCATCGCTTACGAAGTCGGCGCTCGTGAAGTCGGCCTACGGTCGAGAGAGCGATGCAGCAGCAAATCGCGTGATGTCCCTGACTGCGTAGATCGCGGTTGCATGATCGGACGGCTACACCGGCACACGCGTTGGTCCGGCGGAAATTCCTCCTCAGGGCGGGCAGACTCCGACAAGTTACAATTGGTGCATTGACTCCCGATCTCGACCTGCTTACCCCGCTGAAACGCCACTGGGGGTATGAGGGGTTCCGCCCGCTGCAGGAGCGCATCGTTCGCAGTTTGCTCGCCCGCCACGATATCGCCGTGATCATGCCCACAGGGGGCGGAAAGTCGCTCTGCTATCAACTGCCCGCGCTGATCCTGGGCCGCACGGCTGTGGTGATCTCCCCCCTGATCGCGCTGATGCAGGACCAGGCCGCGCAGCTCGACCAGATGGGTATTCCCGCCGCCGTGTTGAACAGCTCGCTCGCGCCTTACGAGCAGAGCCAGGTGATCCGGCGTGCGGTTGCGGGCGAATACCGGCTGCTGTATCTATCGCCTGAGCGGCTGGCGCGCGAGGATACGGTGGCATGGCTTTCCCGGACGCCTGTGGCGTTCTTCGCCATCGATGAAGCGCACTGCATTTCCGAATGGGGCCACGAGTTCCGTCCGGAGTACCGGCAGCTCAGCTCATTGCGTGAGCATTTTCCCGATCAGCCCATCGCCGCCTTCACTGCCAGCGCCACGCGCCGCGTGCGTCACGACATTCTGCAGCAGCTCCGCCTGCGCGAGCCGGATAAATACATTGCCAGCTTTCACCGGCCGAATCTGCGTTATCTGGTTCGGCAATGCGATGCCAAGACACAGACGCGCCTGCTGGTTTCGGCGCTCGGGGAGCACCAGGGATCGAACGTGATCGTCTACGCGCCCACCATCGCCAAGGTGGAAGAGACAGTGGCGTTCCTGGGGCGGCAGGGTATCGGCGCCGTCGGCTATCACGGCAAAATGGATACGCTGGAGCGCCAGCGCAATCAGGAGCGCTGGATGGCCGACGAGGTTCCGGTGCTGGTGGGGACACTGGCTTTCGGACTGGGAATCAACAAACCATCGGTGCGCGCGGTGATCCACCTGGCGCTGCCTAAATCCATCGAGCAGTATTATCAGGAAGCCGGACGCGCGGGCCGCGATGGGCTGCCGGCGGATTGCGCCCTGCTCTGGCAAACGCGCGATGTGGGATTGCTCGCCTACTTCATCGAGAACCTGAAAGACCCCGACGAAAAAGAGCGCTCCTGGCAGCGGTATCACGCGGTCCGGCGTTTCGCGGAGGCGAAGCTTTGCCGCCACCTGCAGATCTGCACGCACTTCGGCGAGACGCCAAAATGGCAGACCTGCGGGATGTGCGATGTTTGCGCGGCCGCGCCCGGATGGATGGATTTGTCAAACGTGGCCGAGCCAGAGCGCGCGCCCCGGAAGCGCGACCGCGCGGCTGTGCCGGCGCCCGGCGAGAAAATGCGCGCACCGATGGATTCCGGCTTAATGGACCACATGCGCGAGTGGCGCCGCACGGTGGCTAAGCGCAGCGCCGTGCCGGCCTACGTCATCATGCACGACAGTACGCTCGAAGAAATCTGCTGCCGGCAGCCATCGAGCGTAAACGAACTGCTGGGAGTATCCGGCATCGGGATCCGGCGAGCGGAACTTTACGCGGGGGAGATTTTCTCGGCTCTCGCAGCCTACCAGCGGGGTGTTACCAAAGGGAATGGCCGCTGAGCCGCGGGTCCGTTCCGGACATCGAATCGGCGTGATGGTGCGGCACATTGCATTTCTTCGAACCGCGGTTTGGTTTTCGCTAGCCTTACTCGTCGCTCCTTCGCGGTGCCGTGGCCAGAATCTCTCCGACTTCACCACGCGGGTGCCGCTCGCGCGGGGCAACACACTCGTGATCGGATTTCTGGGCGGCTGGGAGCGATGGGACGATCCGAACCGCGGCGTGCGCAAGCTGGCCCGCAAGCTTCGCGCGAGCGGTATCCCGGGGGTCTTCGCCGAGACCGTGAGCAATCATCGGCAGGAACTGGCGCTCGAGCTGATTCAATCGGCCTTCGATTGGAACCTCAACGGCCGCCTCGATCCCGAAGAGCGCGCCGGCGCACGCATCATTCTCTATGGCCAGAGTCTGGGCGGCGCCGCAGTCGTCTTACTGGCGCGCAAGCTGTACGCGCTCGGCATTCCCGTGATGCTGTCCGTGCAGGTGGATAGCGTCGGGCGCAACGACGGCGTGATTCCCTCGAATGTAGCCGCCGCCGCGAACCTGTTCCAGCACGATGGGCCTCCGATTATGGGGCGCACAACCATCCGCGCCGCGGACCCTTCGCGTACCCGTATCCTGGGAAACCTCCGGTATCGCTACTGGTTCAAGAGTGTCGATATGTCATCGGCCACGTGGGCGCGGAAAAATCTGGGGGGTGCGCACGCCAAGATGGAACAAGATCCCAAGGTGTGGGCGCAGGTCGAACGGATGGTCCGGCAGGCGATTCCGCAATAAGATGTAAAGGTGCGAAAACTTGCCCTAATTTTGCTTGCGGCCAGTGCGCCACTGCTGTCCGGTCAACCCTCGTCCCCGCGCGAACTGGACATCTCGGGCGCCTCGCCGTGGACCGACACTGGCGTTGACCTGAAGGCCGGCGACACTCTAAAAATCACCGCAACCGGCAGTCTGCATTTCGCCGGAGCGAAGGAGAACGGGCCGGAGGGGCTGGCCCGCGGCTGGATGGATCTGCTGCGCATCCTGCCGGTGAACGAAGCCGGGCGTGGCACGCTCGTGGGGCGCATCGGCTCGAGCGATGCTTCGCGGCCGTTCCTGATCGGCCCCCGCGCCCAGATGAAGGCGCCGGTCGACGGGCGGGTCTTTCTCGGGATCAATGAAGCGGCAAACGACCAGCCGGAGGGAAGCTTTCACGTCAGAGTGGAGCGTGTCGCGCGGCCTGCTTCCGCCGCCTCAAATGTTACAAATGCCCCGCTGCCAAAGCTCACGCAGGAGATGGTCGACAAGATCCCCACGCGCATCACAGATAGCGAAGGCAACGTCGGCGACCGCGTCAATTTCCTGATTGTCGGCTCGGAGGCCAAGGTACACCGGGCTCTGGACGCGGCCGGGTGGATCCAGCCCGACAAGTCGATCAAGAACACCCTATTGCGCGGCGCGCTCGAGAGTTTCTCGAAGGAAGCGTACGTCACCCTGCCCATAAGCAACCTGATGCTGTTCGGCCGCACGCAGGATTTCGGGTACGCCCAGGCCGACCCCATCAAGGTGATCGCCTCCCGACACCACTTCCGGCTCTGGCGGGTGCCGTTCGCGGTCGATGGCACCCAACTTTGGGCGGGCGCGGGTACGCACGATATCGGCCTGGAAAAGGACCAGCGCAACGGCAAGCTGACGCACAAGATCGACCCGGCGGTGGATGGCGAGCGCGACTATATCGGCCAAAGCCTGCAACAAACCGGCCTGGTAACCAAACTGGATTACATGACGCCTTCTGTGCCGGTGACTGAGGCGCATACCGCAACCGGAGGCAGTTTCCACTCCGACGGCCGCACGCTGGTGGTCTATCTCCAGCCCGATACCGAGGACGTGAGCCAGAGATTCGCCGACCTGTTCTGCTCGGTCCTCAAGCAGCACAACCCGGATACGGGCGAGTGGGAAGGCTGTGGCGACTATCTGGAGAATCCCGGCAAGGAGGATGCCGAACTCGCGCCCTTGCCCACCAAGTACCGCGTGCTCATCGTGCCCGGCATTCTGAGCTCTTGCGCTTCGAACGCGCCGGCATTCGACCAGGGGCAGAAGTACCTGCGCGAAAAGTACGGACTGACGGTCGATCTGCTGGGGGTGCCCAACAACAGTTGCGAGGACAATGCGCGTATGATCGCCGGCTATTTGCGCGAGCAGCAGAAAACCGATGCGCGCAAGTTCATCGTTTTGGGGTATAGCAAAGGCGCGCCCGATCTGCAGGTGGCGCTGGCGGAGGAAGACGGCGTGGCGCAGGCGGTGGCGGCGTTCATCACGGTGGCCGGCGCGTCCGGCGGCTCACCCATCGCCGACACTCTGCCCGCGCAGGTCAATGGCTGGATTGCCCGATTCCAAAACTTCGGCAAGTGCGAGGGCGACCTGGCCACTGGATTCAAGAGTCTCAAAAGCGAGGTGCGCCAGGCGTTTCTTTCGAGTTATCCCGACCCCGTGGTTCCGACTTATTCACTGGTAGCGACTTCAGACAAGAACAACACGTCCAAAGCCCTGCTCGATGCACAGAAGCTGCTTTCGGTTTTCGATCCCGCCAACGACGGCCAGCTCATCAAGTGGGACGCGATCGTGCCCGGCGCCAAGTATCTCGGCGCCGCGCGCTCCGATCACTTGGCCGTGGCGCTTCCATTCGACAAGATGGGGGGCGGCGAGGTGCAAAAGTTCATGGACCACTCGCGCTACCCGAGGGCTTCGCTGCTGGAAGCGCTGGTGCGGTTTGTGACCGGAGATCTGGAGACCAAGTGAAGCCCGTTACGCTCGCGCCCACCGTAGAACCGGTTGGAGCCGGTACAACACCGCAATGGCGGACCTGGCAGTGTGTGGCCATTGGTTTCTCGCTCGCCAACCTCGCCTGCTTCCAACGGTGGAAGCCCATGCTTGCATATTCCGCTCGCGACACCTATTTCATGAGGCTTCCCCCCGCCCCAGCCGAA
>JBGPKX010000243.1:0-9523 GCA_041486185.1 Bryobacteraceae bacterium
ACCTGGGAAACGATCTTGTCGATGATGCGCAGCAGGTGCGAGTCGTCGCGGAAACAGACGTTGGTGATTTCGAGCAGCCCTCTGCGCTCCACATAAACCTGCTTGTGGCCGTTCACCAGAATGTCGGAGATGGTGGGGTCCTGCAGCAGCGGCTCGAGGGGGCCGAGGCCAAACACCTCGTCCAGGACTTCTTCGGAGATCTGTTGCCTTTCGAGCGAGCTGAGCAGGGTCTGCTCGCCGTCGATCAGCGAGATCACCGCCTGGCGTACTTCGCCGCGGACGCGCTGGTTGTCGATGGTGGCCAGGGCTTCCAGGTTGATCTTGTCCAGCAGCTTGCGGTGCAGCGTGAACTTGAGTTCCTGATATTCGGGACGCAGCGCGTTCTTGTTGCGCCCGGAGTTGCGCAGCAGGCGCTGGTCCCAGGTCAGTTCTTGCCCCGGCTTGGCTTCAGCGTTGGTCGTTAACATGAATGGTTTCCTTCACCGCGATTCAAACCGCTCTCTCCAATACCGGTCCGGTTTTCGCCGGCTCCGCGCCACGCGGCTCGGAACAGATGGCCCGCGCAAACTCCCACAGCGCCCGCTCGAGGGCACAGGGTCCGATGGGCTGCCCCGCGCTGAGAGCCTTGTGCAACGAAAGATAATCGTTGGGAAAGGTGGCGTAGACCGGGGCTTTGAAGATCTTGGCCATGGCCTCGACCGTCACTTCATCGGCTCTGCCAGCCCGGTTGACGATCACGTGAAAATTGTCCAGGCTCAACCCGATTTGCCCGAGCTGGGATACCGCTTTGCGCGTGAGATGCAGGCTGGGCAATTCCGGAGTGGTAACCAGGAACGCGTGGTCGGATTCGGGCAACATGAGCAGGCTGAGCCGTTCGAAGACCGTGGGCAAGTCCACGATCACCCAGTCGTAGACCGGGCGAGCGCACTCGAGGATCCTGCGGAGCTTGGAGGGATCCGGATTCACGATGGCCAGCGCTCCCGGCGATGGCAGCACATCCACGCCACCCTTGCGCTGCACCAGCGGCGCCCAGGTTTCGGGAGTCGCACGCAAGGTGTTGGCGTCCATGGCGCATAAAGCCTCAGCCACCGATGGCGCCTCCGGCAGTTTGAACAGCAGACGCATGGTGCCGCTCCAAAGGGCAAAGTCCACCAAAAGGATGCTCTGCCCAGTGACCTCATGCAGAGCAAAAGCGGTGTGGGCGGCGAGGGTGGAAGCTCCCGATCCGGGCTTGGCACTGGAAAACACCACCAGCCGGCCGCGCCGGGTTTCACCCGGTTCCCCACCCGGAAAAAGGCTGGCAATGCGCGCCACAGCCCGGCGCTGCATCTCGGCCGTAAAGGGCGCGTACAGGAACTCGGTGGCTCCGGCGCGCAGGCAGTCGAGCAGGGCTTGCGCGTCGTTGCCCGTGTGCAGGGCAATCACCGGAACCGGTGCCGGCGAGCCGCAAGCCGCATCCATGAGCGCCGTGGCTTGGGCCAGATTGCTTGAGATGTCGATCAGGACCACCTCCGGCCGCGCCTGCCGCAGTTGCGCCAGAAGCTTGGGGACAGACGGGTAGCTGGTCCACTCAGCGGTAATTTGAAAGGCACGGCTCTCGGGCAGCGCGCGGAGAAACTGCTGCGCCAGAGTCCGGTTGGGCAGGATGGCAAGCGCCGCCAACTGCGTCGAGCCAGTCAAACCGTTTGCGTTGGAGATCTTGGCGGGCATGAGAAAGCCTTACCGGTTTGGCGCCTCGGCCGCTGGCTTCCCGCCGCTATCCGCCGCAGGGTCGCGGGGGCGCGCGGTACCGTCTGGAGCCATAGCCGGATCGGCCGGTCCGGCAGCGGGCGGGGTATGGATAGCGGGCTCCGGATGGGGTGCCGTCGCCGTGGCCGGAGGGGCATCGACAGGCGCCTTTTCCTCTGGCGGCTTGGCGGGTTCGCTCGCAGGCCGTGCCTCAAGGGCCGGCGTGGCGCCGCTGGAAAGTATGGGAGCCGCCTCGGTCGCTGGATCAGCCGGCTTCACGCCTCCAGCGGCGGTGGGTTTGGCCGCCGGGTCGGCGTGGGACGTTTTTCCGGGAATGGCGCCTTTGGACCCCAGGTCCGGCAAGAATTCCTTGAGCATGGCGGGCATCGGCTTGGGGTCGGCGGGCAGTAAAGGATACGTGCTCTCCGGGGTCACCATGACGAGTAACTCGGTCTTGGACTTGGTTTCGGAGCGGCTCTTAAACAGCGCTCCCAGAATGGGGATGTGGGATAGGCCGGGTATCTGCGAAAGGTTCTCGGTCACGCGATTGTCGAGCAAACCGGCTATTACGAAGCTCTGTCCCTCGCCCAGTTCGATGTCGGTCTCCATGCGCCGCGTAGCCAGGGCGGGAATCGTGAAGCCGGAGAAGACCACGCCATTCGACAGGTCGATGGTCGAGACCTCGGGCTTGACATGCATTTTGATGGTGTTGTGGGCCGTGACCTGGGGCAGAAAGGTTAGCCGGATCCCAAATTCACGAAACTGTATGGTGATCGAACCGGCATTCGTTCCACCTTGTATCACCGGGACTGGAAATTCGCCGCCCACCAGGAAGCTGGCTTCTTTTCCGTTGGTGGTTACCAGATTCGGCTCCGCCAGGATTTGCAGCAGACCCTGGGTCTCCAGATCGCGAATCACAACCCCAAGGTTCAAGTCGGGCCGGAATGCAAAGATGTTCAGCGCATCGCTCAGGGTGAAGTTGGTGGCGGCGCCCGCGATACGGCCCGGGATCTGGCCCAACACCTCCGCGGGCGTGCCGCTCTGAAACTGCTGTGTCGTGAGGCGGCCGGGAGTGTTGGCGGCACCGGTCGACAGCAGGCTCACACCGAAGGATTTCGCCACATTCCGATCGATCTCGGCGAATTTCACACGCAGCACGATCTGCTTGTCGGCCCCCGGTGGCACAACCTGGAGGTTGTTCACCACGATCTTTACGAACGGCGTCACCAGCGCCATGGCCCGGTCGGCGACGCCCTGGTTGCTGGCGCGGCCGACTAGCGCTAAAGCATCGCGATCGGCGCGCACGTCGATGGCTTCGTCCGGAAAGGCCTCTTTCAGCAGCCGCCGGATGGGCTCGAGATCCTGCTTCACGGTGACCGCGTACATCGTCCTGGATCCGGCTTTCGACCAGATGACCAGCGTGGCCGTACCCGCGGATTTGGCATTGATCAGAATTTCACGCGTAGTGACGGCCACCGCATCCACGACTTCGGGATTGCTGATGGAAACACGGCCTACCTCCGCCTGGCGGTCGAGCACCACGCTGCGTCCTACGCTCAGCTTCATCTCTTCCGCCGGTCCTTGAGACACAGTGTCTTGCCCTAGAACGGCCGCAGCCAGAGCCAGCGCCACCACCGGCAACCAACGGCCGGACGCGGCATTCACGGGATTCGCCCGACATTTTCGTTTGCTTAGAGTGCTCAATTGGCTCCCTCCGGAGACTTCTTGACTCCGACCACTTCCACGGTTCGCTGGTTGCCGCGAATCATGACCACCTCATCGGCCACGGCTGCGGGCCGCGTGGGCGGCACGGGAACGGCCAGCACGGCCGTCTTGGGCTTGTGCGCTGGAGCTTTCTCGGGTACGTCGGCTTTACTCTTGCCACGCGCAAACAGCTCCGCGGTCTCACGCCCCGGCGTCGTTTCGGTGCCCTGATCGGCGCCGTTGCGCAGCACCAGTTGAATGCGGCCCTCGTTTCCGGCCAGCGTCAGGGTTTCCGCCTGTGCCGGAGTGACCAGCAGCGTAACCACGGGCGTATTAATCGCCTGGCCGCGCGATTCCGGCTGCAGAACCTGGCCCGCCGTGAGCACCACGATGTTCTGCAAGACCGTGCTGGTGATGGTGCCGTTGAAGTTCGGCGGCCGGCCGGTAACCAGCACATCCACGCGCATGCCGGGCAGCACATAGCCGGCAACCCCCACGACGTCGTTGACGCGCACCGAAACCGCGCGCATCCCCGGAGGAATGATGGGCGCGAGCCCCATGCCGCTGCCCCGCGCCGCCAGGCGGCCCTCGAGCACTGGCTCATCCAGCAGGACGTTGCTCACCACCGGGCGGTCGATGACTTCCTCGACCTTGGAAAAACCGCCGCGCGGGAACAAATCCACGGGAATCTTGGTGATCTTGAGCTCTTCCCGCTTCACGCTGGTCCCCACCGGCAGAGGCTGCGCGGCAGTCACCAAATCGCGGAATTCCACCTGCTTCGGCTTGCTTCGCGCACCGCGCGTCGACATCTGATAGAACACCGCGGAAACAACCAGCGCCAGCACGATGCTCATGGCTAAAACGGTCAAAAATCGTCGGTCCATAGTCCACTCGTTGTGTTCTGTGTTACTCCAGGGCAAACTCTACGAGCCACACACCCGCCACAATCGCCGGTGCATAGGGAATAGCTTCGGCTTGCCGGCCGTCCGGCGTGCCAGGGCGCCGCGCCCGGACGGCCAGGGCGACGGCGTAACCTGCGGCTATCAATCCTCCCGCCACAGCGGCGAACCAGGCCGCGCAGAAGATCGCGTTTGGGCCCAGCAGGCTGCCGAATCCCGCCATCAATTTCACGTCGCCGCCACCCATGCCGTTCAGAAGGTAAAAGACCAGGAAGACGGCGAAGCCCAGGAGCATGCCTGTCGTGGCCACGACCGCTCCACGCCAGCCCTGCCTCGCGATGTGCAGCACGAAACCGGAAGCCAGAGCCGCTCCCGACGTCCAGTTGGAGATGCGGCGCCGCGCGATATCTTCAGCGACCGCAGCGCATCCCACAGCAAACGTGATCGGGCCGAATAGAGTCATCACAGTTTCTTCTCAGCCGCATGGCGCACCCGCTGGTCTTCCATCAGCGGCGGTGCGAGGAAACCTGACGCCAGCGCAAATTCGGCCAGTCTCTTGCCCGAAGGCAACCGCCATGCGTCCTGGCCGTTGTTTGTCCGGCCCCTACCCTTCCTCTGGGCGTCGGGCGATGCAATTGCTGGCCGGCGCGCGGCATGCTTCGGAGTCACTCGGTTGGCCCCCTGTGTATTCTTTCGGTGGAATCGGGTTTTTGGTTTAGGTTGGCTTTGGCCTGCCTCTCCAGAAAGACGGCTTGGCGGTCCAGGTACAGGACCTGCCAGTGCGCATCACGCATCAGCAGTTGGGATAAAGGCCATTCCGCCGGCAACAAGGCCAGGTTTAGGCCGTACCGGTCCACGATGTGTTCCCAGTTGGGAGCCGCGTTGAGCAAGTCCAGATACTCGCGGCCGACTTGCGGACCATAAAAATCGCTGCGGCCATCCACCAGCACCCGTTCTCGCGGATAAAACCGGTAAATCAGGTAATCGCCCCATTGGTCGGACGTCAGAATGCGCGGCTGCGGGCCGATGGCCGGCGCGATTCGGGCTGAGTTTTGGTTGACCGCGGCCAGGGGAAACTTGTTTCCGGGAAAATCCCGCGGCCAATCCCAGGGCAGCATAGCCAAGCCAACGAGCATCAATGGAACCCACACACTCGAGCGCTGTGGTGCGGCTGAAAAATCGCGCAGGCTGTCGCGTAGCGCGGCGCCGAGCGATCGGCGGCCGAATCGTGCACTCCAGTCCGACCACAGGCGGCTGGCTTCCGCCGCGCAGAGGGGAGCTGCCAGAATGGCGTAGAGCGGCACGTGGCGCGCCGAAGCCAGGGCCGAATGCGCCCAGAAGACGATCAGCAGCATTTCGCTCAGAAGGCGTTGCCGGTAAAGCAGGGGCACCAGCGCCAGCCCGCCAAACAGCAGGATCTCGAACTGCAACATGCTTTCCGAGCGGAACCGCGGCGACTGGAATTCGTCCACCACCTGCCGGATCCAGTCCGAACCCAGGTAGCCGACGATGTGCTGGTGCAAACGCCAGCCGTAGGGATTGGCAAGCGTGGCGAGCGTACACGCCCCGGTGAGCAGGGCATATCGCCTGGGCAATCGGAAACGTCCCGGCGTGTCGCGCGGGTCGCGTGCGGCCTTCCACAGAGAACCTGCTGCCACCAGCCCCAGAGAGGCGAGCCAGGCGAGAAAGCCGCCGTGCAGGTTGGCCCACACGGCCGTCATGGGCACGAGCCACCAAACCGCGCGTCCGGGCCAGCGCCGGTCACGTTCCAGCATCCAAATGGCGGCCGTCAGCCCGAGCAAAGTAAAGATGTGCGGGCGCGCCAGGTAATGCACTGTCGAGGCGCCCGCGGCCAGCAACGTCGCCCCCAACGCCGCCAACAGATTCGCCCCGCGCCACATCATGTACCGGAAAAGCATCGTGGCGGAAAACGAAAGCACGAGGCCGACGAACGCCACTACGCCCTTCAGTCCCCACGCGCGGTGCAGAACGGCGAAGATCACGTCGCTCAGCCATTCCCAGGCAAACCACGGCTGGCCGGCTTTGCTGAAGGAAAATAAATCGTGCACCGGGACGGAGTGGGTGTCCAGAATGTACTCGCCGGTGCGGATATGCCATCCGGTGTCACCATCCGCCAATAGCACGCTCCATCCGCTGCCGGCCGCAAAGACCCAGAGCAGAATAGCCAGAAACAGGCAGTCGGAGAGCGACGGAATGAGCAGGCGTGGCACCCGGCCTATGGCATCCGTGCCGGGGTGTACGACGGGTATCAGCATGAACAGGCGATGGGACTAGGGGAGATCCTCTGTCTAGAGCAAGTATCGGAGGGAAAGGATCAGGGCTTTAGGGGAGTCAGGAGTCAGGAATCAGGAGTCAGAAAGACAACGCGGAGCGGGCTGGGGCCTCCACATCCTGGCCCCGACGTCAGGGCTCTAGGGGAAAGCCAAACTCGGTTTCGAAAGCCTGCTGCATGAGCCTGCCCTTGCGCCCGCGGGCGAGGGATGCCGTACGGCTACGGATGCGGTCGTCGTGCCGGAACGTCGCCAGGGCGGAGAGGGCCTCGGCGGCGATTTTCTCGGGCGCGGTTTCAAGCAGTGAAAAAAGAAACTCCAGGGCGCTGTCGTCGCGAGCCAGGGCCAGCCCGGCGAGCAGAGCGTGCCGCAGCGACTCGCCGGCCCCTGCCGCCCACCGGTTCTTGAGTACGTCGAGAGCGGCAGGCTGCCGCGACTGGCCGAGCGCCAGGGCCGCCCCTTCCACCACGGCAGCGTCGGCAGAATCCAGATACCCAGCGACGAAATCCAGCGACCGCGCGGGCGCGAGCGCCAGTAGTGCACTGAAACATTCCGCGAGGACGTCGGCGCTCGGGTCTCCGGATAGCACTTTGAGCCGCAAGAGCGGACCGGCTTCCGGACGCTCAGACCACGCCAGTGCGCGCACCGCTCCAATGCGCGCATCGGCCTCGCGGTCGACCAGCAGCGTCACGATGTGGACGACGGCGTCGGGATGGTTCATGTGCACCAGGCCCATAGCGCTGGCCGAACGCAGCCCGGCCGCGGTATCGATGGGCGGACCATACGAGCCCTCCATCTGAATATGGCGGATACCCGTAAGATAGACAGCTTCCTCGGGGGCAGCCAGCGCTTCTAGCGCTCGCAGGATGGCTGTTTTCGCGGTGCAGCCCCGGTCCGAGACCGCCGGATTCTTCATGAAACGGGCGAACGCTTCGACCAGTGCCGGCCGCAGATCCTGCAGCTCGAAATCACCCGCCAGCTTGGCGGCCTTAGCCACCACGGCATTGGATCTGTGCTCGAGATACTGCTCCAGCTCGGCGCGGGCTGCGGGCGCGGTGGGGTCCTCGCGCAGCCGGCTTAAGGCTTCGAGGCAGTCCTCAGTCTTGCGGGCGTGGGGCATGAAGCAGAAGTCAGAATTCAGGAGTCAGAATAACAGCGCGCAGCAGGCTGCGTCTCCACAATCTGGCTCCAGGACCGCCGACTCCTGGCTTCTTGTTCCAACGCAGAGGACAGAATAACAATGTGGGCCGGGCCGGGTCTTCCTCATTCTGACTTCTGACTCCTGACTCCTTTTTCCAACTTGCCACCGCCGGAAGCAATACCGGACAATAGAGCTTTCGTTAAAGCCATGGCCAGAGAATTCAGCCTTACACCTGCACCGGTCGCCGCCGTCGAGACGCCGTTCCGCCGGATCGTCACCGAGCTTCCCGTTCCCGAGTCCGTGCCCATTCTGGAGACGCTCTATCGCTACGAGCCGGTGGCCATGCGCGGCCAGCCGCTGGTGGTGTGGGATCACGCCGAAGGGTTTCAAGTGTACGACCGCTGGGGGAACAAGTGGGTCGACTGGTCCTCGGGCGTGCTGATTACAAATGCCGGGCACGGGCGGCAGGAGATCATTCGCGCCATCATCCAGCAGGCGGAATCGAAACTGCTCACCAACTACTGTTTCCCGAGCGAGATTCGCGCGCGCCTGGTGGAGAAGCTGGCATCGGTGCTGCCGGAGCCGCTGAAGAAAGTTTTTCTGCTGACCACGGGTTCCGAAACCGTCGAGTGTGTAGTCAAACTGTGCCGGACGAACGGGATGAAAGTTGGCGGGCGCAAGAAGAATGTCATCATCTCCTACGACAAGGCGTTCCACGGGCGAACGCTTGGCGCGCAGCAAGTGGGCGGCATTCCGGCGCTCAAAGAGTGGATCGGCAATCTGGACCCGGGTTTCGTGCAGATTCCTTTTCCCGACGGGTTCCGCACGGCGGACACGTCGTTTGAAGGATTCACCCGCGCGTTGCGCGAGCATGGCGTCGAGCCCAACACGGTGGCCGGCGTCATTCTCGAGACGTATCAGGGCGGCAGCGCCGCGTTTGCGCCGCCGGAGTACATGCGCGCGCTCAAGGAATGGTGTACGGGGCACAAAGCCCTGCTGGTGTGCGACGAAGTGCAGGCCGGCTTCGGGCGCACCGGCACGATGTGGGGCTTCGAGCACTATGGCATCGTGCCCGATCTGGCTTGTTTCGGCAAAGGAATTTCCAGTTCTCTGCCGCTGGCGGCTGTAGCCGGCCGGCCGGATGTCATGGATCTGCATCCATCCGGCAGCATGACCTCTACGCACACCGGCAATCCGGTCTGCTGCGCGGCGGCGCTGGCATCGATCGATCTGGTGATCAAAGAGAAGCTGGCCGATAACGCGCGCAAAGTGGGCGCGGTGCTGCATCAAAAACTGCGGGCGCTACAGGCGCGCACGCCGCAAATCGGATCGGTGGACGGCAAAGGACTGGTGGCGGGCGTGGCCTGCGTGCTTCCCGGAACCAAAGAGCCGGATGCCGACCTGGCTTTTGAAGTGGTGCGCCGATCGATCGAGAAGGGCGTGCTGATGTTCAGCCCAGTCGGTTTCGGTGGCGCGACGGTGAAGATCAGCCCGCCGCTCGTGATCACCGAAGCCGCGATTCACGATAGCGTCACGGCGCTCGAAGAGGCATTCGCCGAGGCCTTAGTGGCGCACACCGCAGTGGCCTGACCGCAGGCCTCAATCGACATGTCCAACAAACCTCAGGTGACCGTGGTCGGTGGCGGCATGATCACGCACGATCAGATTCTGCCGTCGCTCTATCAGCTTCAGCGGGTAGGGCGCATCGGCGAGATCACGGTTTGCGCTTCGCGGCGGCAAACGGTGGATGCGCTGGCCAA
>JBGPKX010000244.1:0-9520 GCA_041486185.1 Bryobacteraceae bacterium
CCGTGCCCGGGATGGTGACGCTCCGCCAGAACTCGTCGCGCAGCGCGGGAATCTTCCCGAGCGCCGTCTCGAGGCCGGCCGCGTTCCGCGCCATCCCGCAGTCCTCCCACATGATCCGGCCGAGCTCGCGATGGAACGAGGTCACGCTGCGCGTGCCGCGGATCGCGAGCAGCCGCGCGACGTGGCTTCGCGCAATGCCAAAGCCGTGTGCGATGAGGGGCGCGGCGTGGGCGAGCACGGACTGGGCGTGTACCTGGACTTCGCGGACGCCAACCAGCGGCTGGGCGTGCACGTGATCCGCGAGCGTTACGGCAATCTGTTCGATATGTATGAGCGCATAACAGGCGAGGATCCGTACAAAGTGCCCATGCGCATTTATCCGGCGATGCATTACACCATGGGTGGGCTGTGGGTGGACTATCAGTTAATGAGCACCATTCCAGGCCTGTTCGTGTCCGGCGAAGCGAATTTCTCCGATCATGGCGCCAACCGGCTGGGCGCGAGCGCGCTCATGCAGGGCCTGGCCGACGGCTACTTCATCCTGCCGTACACCATCGGCAACTACCTGGCGAGCTCGAAGCTGGACAAGGTCCAGTCCGATTTCGCCGAGTTCAAACGCGAAGAAGCGGATGTCGCGGCTCTCACCACAGGCCTGCTGGCCATCAAGGGCAAGCGCACCGTGACTTCATTTCACCGCGAGCTGGGCAAGCTGATTTGGGACTATTGCGGGATGTCGCGCACGGCCAAGGGCCTGCAGTTCGCCGTGGGCAAGATTCGCGAGCTGCGCGAGGAATATTGGAAAAACGTGGACGTGCTGGGGAGCGACAAGGAACTGAACCAGGCGCTGGAATACGCGGGCCGCGTGGCCGATTTCTTCGAACTGGCGGAGCTGATGTGCATCGATGCGCTCCAGCGAAACGAATCCTGCGGCGGGCACTTCCGCGAGGAACATCAGACGCCGGATGGTGAAGCGCTGCGCGACGATGAGCATTATTCTTATGTGGCCGCGTGGGAGTTTCAGGGGCTGGAGCATCCGCCGGTGCTGCACAAGGAGCCTCTGCAATTCGATTACGTGCATCCTTCGCAACGGAGTTACAAATAGCGATGCGAATTACGCTTCACGTCTGGCGGCAGAAGAGCGCAAACCAGCCCGGCCGCATGGTCCGGTACGAAGCCCGTGAGGTGAATCCGGAAATGTCGTTTCTGGAAATGCTGGACGTGGTCAACGAAGAACTGACGCTGAAGGGCGAAGATCCTATCGCCTTCGACAGCGATTGCCGCGAAGGCATCTGCGGGATGTGCGGCTTCATGATCGACGGTGTGGCGCACGGCCCGCGTCGCGGCACCACCGTCTGCCAGCTTCACATGCGAAAATTCAAAGACGGCGACGTGCTGTACCTCGAACCGTGGCGGGCGCGCGCGTTTCCGGTGATTAAAGATCTGGTGGTCGACCGTAGCGCGTTTGACCGGGTCATCGCCGCAGGCGGATTCATTTCCGTGCCGGCCGGCAGCGCTCCCGACGGCAACACCATCCTGGTGCCCAAGCAGAACGCCGAGATTGCCATGGATGCGGCGGCCTGCATCGGGTGCGGCGCTTGCGTGGCGGCTTGCCCCAACGCCTCGGCATCGCTATTCACTGGCGCCAAAATCACCCATCTTGGCGTGTTGCCGCAAGGCCAGCCCGAGCGCTATGAACGCGCGGCGCACATGGTGGCGCAGGCGGCAGCCGAGATGTTCGGGAGCTGCACCAACATCGGCGAGTGCGAAGCGGTTTGCCCCAAGGAGATCAAGCTCGAGGCGATCGCGCGCATGAACCACGACTTCATTAAGGCAAGCTGGATGAACCGCGGGGCGTCGGGCAACGGTGCGAGCGGGTAGGCGCGCCGGCATCGATTTCGGTGGGACTGCGTCCGGCTACGAGCGTCGCCTGCATCGCCGCGGAGCCAATCTGCCGGCGCAATAGAACGGGCGGAGTAAGACGGGACGCAATATGGACTACACCTACGAAAACATCGCCAAAATGATCGATCACTCGCTGCTGAATCCCACGCTCACCGCCGGCGATCTGGAGCAAGGGATCGAACTGGCCCTGGCCTACGACGTAGCCAGCGTGTGCATCCTGCCCTATTATTTGAAGCGCTGCGCGGATCGCCTGCGTGGCAGCACAGTGAAGGCAAGCACGACCATTGGCTTCCCGCACGGCGGGCATACGACAGCGGTGAAACTCGCCGAAGCCATGCGAGCGCTGGCCGATGGTGGCGAGGAACTGGACATGGTGGTCAACATCAGCAAGGCGCTGAGCGGCGACTGGGACTACGTCCGTGACGACATCGGGGCCGTGATCGAGACAGTGCACGAGGCCAGCCAGAAGGTCAAGGTGATCTTCGAGAACTGCTATTTGAATGACCAGCAGAAAATCCAGCTGTGTGCAATTTGCGGCGAGCTGGGCGCCGACTGGGTCAAGACTTCGACCGGTTACGGCACAGGCGGCGCGACGGTTGAAGACCTGCAACTAATGCGCAAGCACGCGCCGCCACGCGTTCAGGTGAAGGCGGCCGGCGGCGTGCGCGACCTGGACATGCTGCTGCGTGTGAAGGCGATCGGGGTGACGCGCGTGGGAGCTTCACGCACGGCTGGGATGCTGGATGAGTGCCGGCGAAGGCTCGGGTTGCCGGCGATTCCGGCGGTGGCCGGCGCAACTCTTCCGCGTCACTGATGCGCCTCTAGTCCGGCTTGCGCCAGGTCAGTGTGATGAACGCCGATCTCGCTGGTTGTGGCATGGTGTCGTACTTTCCGAAAAGTGCAATGGGGTCGGAGTATTTGGTGCCTAGTAAGTCACCCAGGCCGGCTTGCACCTGCATATTGCCCGGCAGCCGCTTCGAGCTGACGGGCTACACCCAGCCCTGTGGCATACTGATCCGGATGATGAAACTAGGGTTTGTCAGCGCCATCTTGCCTGATTTAACACTGCAACAGGTCGCGAGCTTTGCCGCCGCCAACGGGTACGACTGCGTCGAAGTGATGTGCTGGCCCAAAGGCAAAGCCGAACGGCGTTACGCCGGTGTGACGCACATCGATGTGGCCGGGTTCGCGAAAGACGACGCCGCGCGCGTGCACGACACGATGGCCAAGGCCGGGGTAGCCATCAGCGGCCTGGGCTATTATCCCAACCCGCTCGCGCCCGATCCCGCCGAGGCGCGCGTATATGTCGAACACCTGCGCCATGTCATCCAGGCGGCGAAGCTGCTGGGCCTGGGTGTGGTCAACACCTTCGTGGGCCGCGACTGGACCAAATCGGTCGACGATAACTGGCCGCGGTTTCTGGAAACCTGGCGGCCGCTCATCAAATTCGCTGAAGATCACGGCATCAAGATCGGCATCGAAAACTGTCCCATGGCCTTCACCAAGGACGAATGGCCGGGCGGCAAGAACCTCATGACGTCACCCAGCATCTGGCGGCGCGCCTTTGACGACATTCCCAGCCGGAACTTCGGTCTCAATTTCGATCCTTCGCACTTCATCTGGCAGCGCATGAACTATCTGAAGCCGCTGCGCGAATTTCGCCACCGCATGTTCCACGTCCACGCCAAGGACGCGCGCCTCGATCAGGGCCGGCTAAATGATGTCGGCATCATGGCGCACCCCAACGATTTCCATACGCCCAAGCTTCCGGGCCTGGGCGACGTCGACTGGGGCAAGTTCTTTTCCGTGCTGAGCGAGACGGGCTACGATGGCGCGGTATGTGTGGAAGTCGAGGACCGGGCCTACGAAGGTTCGCTCGATAACCGCAAAGTGTCGCTCCAGCACAGCGCGCGTTACCTGCGGCAGTACGTCCCATGACCCACAGCGCTACGACACTCGAAGACCCGTCCGCTCCGCCCAAAGCACGGCCCCGGTGTTAAGCCCCGGTGTTAACATGACACCTATGATTGCGACAGCATCGCGGGGATCGCGCCGCTTGTGGCTGCGGATGTCTTGGGCCGGCGCCTTACTGGCCGTTGCGGTCATATTTGCCGCGGGCGGAGACACCGGTTCGGCGCACGTCGCACCCACTGGCCTCGCGGCGATTCACGTACCGCCCGGCTTCAAAGTGGAGAAGGTCGCGGGAGCGGGGCTTGTCAACTACCCGATGATGGGCACCATCGACGATCGCGGCCGTCTGTTTCTGTGCGAATCGTCGGGAAACACGCTGACCACCGAGCAAATGGCCGCCAAGCCAGATTACGTCGTCCGCATGCTCGAGGATACCAATGGCGATGGCGTCTACGATAAGAGCACGATTTTTGCCGATAAACTCACCCTGCCCGCGGGCGCCGTCTGGTACCGCGGCAGCTTGTATGTCGCCGCACCGCCCGACCTGATCCGCCTGACGGACACCGATGGCGACGGTGTCGCCGATCAGCGCGAGGTCATCGTTACGGGCTGGCACCTCTCGTCGAATGCCGCCAGCCTGCACGGCCCATTTTTCGGCCCCGACGGCTGGCTGTATCTCACCGATGGCCGGCACGGGTACGACATCAAAGCCAAAGACGGCCGCGAATTCAAAGGCCAAGCCTCGCGCATCTGGCGCGTGCGACCGGACGGCACCGGCCTCGAATGGGTATCGGGCGGTGGCTTCGATAATCCCGTCGAGCTGGTTTTTCTGCCGACCGGTGAAACCATCGGTACCATGACGTACTTTCAGGATCCGCGCGATGGCCAGCGTGACGCCTTAATGCACTGGGTCTGGGGCGGCGTGTATCCGAAATGGTACTCGGTGGTGAGCGAGTTCAAGCGTACCGGCGACCTGATGCCGGTCATGACCAAGTTCGCGCGCATCGCGCCAGCCGGCCTGGCACTCTATCGCGGGACAAGTTTCGGCCAGTCGTTTCAAGGCAATCTTTTTAGCGCGCAGTTCAATCCGCACCGTGTTCAGCGCCACATTCTGTCGCGCGAGGGCGCCACGTTCCGCACCGAGGACAGCGATTTTCTGACCTCGGCGGACCCGGACTTTCATCCCACCGATGTGATGGAAGACGCCGACGGCAGCCTGCTGGTGGTCGATACCGGCGCATGGTTCATTCACGGCTGCCCCATCTCGCGTGTGGCCAAACCCGAAATCAAAGGCAGTATCTATCGCATCCGCAAAATCGGGGCGCCGCCGGTCCGCGATGCGCGCGGGGAAGCGCTGAAGCTTCCCGAGAAGACGCCGGCCGATCTGGCCGTGCACCTGGCCGGCTCGCGGCCCGCCGTGCGTGACCGCGCAGTCGAGTTGCTCGTGGAAGCTGGCGAACCCGCAGTGGATGCGCTCATACATGTGCGCGGGCATTCGCCGTCGTACGAAGCGCGTGCCGCGGCCGTGTGGGCGCTATTTCGCATCGGCACGCCACGCGCCCAGGAGGGCGTTCGTGCCGCTCTCGATGATGCCAATTTTCGCGTGCGAGTTGCCGCTGCGCGCGCGGCAGGCATGGCCAAAGATCGCGCGGCGGTGGACCGTTTGATAAAAATGGCGAAGCAAGACCAGCCGGAGGCCCGAAGGCAGGCGGCCACGGCCCTGGGACAGATCGGCGACACGCGCGCCGTTCCGGATCTGCTCGCTGCAGCGGCTCGCGCCGACGATCGCTTCATCGACCACTCTGTCATATACGCCCTGATTGAGTTGAAAACGCCAGGCCCGGCGCTCGAAGCGCTCAAAAATCCCGATCCCAAAATCCACAAAGCTGCGCTGATTGCACTGGATCAGATGGATGACTCGCCACTCACCGCGGGACAGGTTACGCCGGCGCTCAGCGACAAGGATAAGCCGCTCCGCACCGCGGCCCTATGGGTGGCGTCACATCATGCGGACTGGTCCGGATCCGTTCTGAGCTTTCTCAATGGCCGCCTTGGCTCTCCAGAGTTTCCCGGTGGCGAGGCCGGGCCGGTGCGCGATGCCCTGCTTTCGTTCTGTTCCGACGCCGGCGTGCAGAAGATGGTGGGCGATTTGCTGGGCGATGCGGCGAGCGGCGCGAAACGCGAACTGTTCCTGCTGGACACCATCGATCGCTGCGCGCTGAAAGAATTTCCGGCTTCGTGGACAGAACACATCGGCGGACTGCTGGAACATGCCACACCTGAAGTGCGCCTGCGGGCCTTGAATCTGATTCGCGCGCTGCAGATCCCCGGGCTCAACGATCGCATCGAGAAGATCGCATCGAGCGAAGCTTCACCCGCGGAGTTGCGGACCACAGCGCTGGCCGTGCTGCTGCGAGAACATCCCGGCCTCAATGACGCGGCGCTGAAATTCCTATTGAATCAGCTAGGCCGGGACCATGACGCCGCGCAGCGCCTCTCGGCAGCACTGGCGCTCGGCAAAGCCAAGTTAACCGACGCGCAACTGCAAACCCTGGCGCGGCAGTACCTGCAGCACTCCGACGCACTCATCCTGCCGAGTTTGCTGGATGCATACCGCAATTCGGAACATGAGGAGGCCGGAAAGGCCATGGTTGCGGCCCTTCTGAAATCTTCCGTTTCGATCGGGGAGCCCGATGCCAAGCGGCTGCAGGACATTCTCGCTAAATATCCCGAGACCGTGCGCACCGCCGCGCGCCCCCTGCTGGCTCGCCTCCAGGAGCTGCAAAGGGCCCGTATCGCGGAGCTAAGAAAGCTCGAGCCTTTACTCTCCGCCGGAGGTGACGTGGGCCGTGGACGCCGCATCTTTTATGGCGAAAAAGTGGGCTGCTATGAGTGCCACACCATTGGGAACCAGGGCGGCCACGTGGGTCCGGATCTCACCGGAGTGGGAGCCATCCGTTCGGGTCACGATATCCTCGAAGCCATCGTCTTTCCCAGCGCCAGCTTTGTGCCGGGATTTGAGATTTACAATGTGGAAACGAGAACCGAAACCTACTCCGGCGTGAGGGGCGACGATACGGCTGACGCCCTCACCCTGGTCACCGGACCGCACGCCGAAGTTCGCATTCCCAGAAAGCAGATCGTATCTATTAAGCCTTCCAACGTTTCGCTGATGCCCGAGGGTCTGGATGAAAGTCTGACGCAATCCGAGTTCATCGACCTGCTTACGTTCTTGCAATCGCAGAAATCGCGCGAGATCGCGCAGGTTCGCACGCCGAACTAACGGCTAAAACTATGATGTTCATTCTCCTTCTTCTTTTGTGTGTGCCGTTTGCGTCCGCGGCCGGTCCGAAGCTCGGGCCCAAAATCAAACTGTTCAACGGCAAGAGTCTCGGCGGCTTCTATACGTATCTTGAGAAGCACGGAAAAAACAACGATCCCGATCACGTCTTTCGCGTCGAGAACGGCGCGGTGCACGTCTCCGGTACGGAATTCGGCTACTTCATCACAGAAAAGGAGTACGAAAACTACTATCTGCATACCGTGTTCCGCTGGGGAGAACAGACCTACGAACCCCGCAAGGACAAAGCGCGGGACAGCGGCGTGCTGTTCCACGTGAATGGCGAGGACAAGATCTGGCCGCATTCCATCGAATTTCAGATGATCGAAGGCGGGACGGGAGACATCATCCTGGTCGGCGATACACGGCTGACGGTGAAAGGCGAGACCAAGGACAAGGGCCGCTTCGACCGGTTCGGGAAAGGTCCCTGGAAGGACGTGGCCGGCTATCGAGATCCCCAAAACGAAGTGGAGAAGCCGCACGGCCAATGGAACTGCCTTGAGTTGTGGGCGGTCGGCGACACGGTGCGCTACTTCGTGAATCACAAGCTGGTGAACGAAGGCACGGGTTCCTCATTGACCAAGGGCCGGATTCTATTTCAATCCGAAGGGGCGGAAGTCTATTTCAAGACCATGGAGCTGCGGCAGGTTTTAACACCGTAGCCGGCCTGGAGCCTGTCGCTTGAACAGCGCGCGTTACCTGAGGCAATACATCCCATGAACCTGAACTACAAGGAATTGGAAGACCAGTTCGCGCGCACGTTGCGTCTGGCGCGCCGGCCGGTGGCCGTCACGTTTGGCGAGACTGCCCCGGCGGGGGTGGCGAAGTTTTCGGGCGCTGAGCCATCGAGCTGCAGCTTTTGGCGGCTGGCCGCGGAAGGCCGCACCTTCTATACGGTCCCGGGCGACCATTACAACTGCCCCGTCGGCAGCTATACGCTCAACATCGCGCTGCCGGAAGATCGCGCCCCGGAACTCGATCAGACGCTGCAGCTCATGACGGGCATCGGCTATATCGAGATGAAGGACGTTCCCGGTATTTTTCGGTTTCCCGGCACGCCGGTGATCGTGATTTACGCGCCGCTGGGCGAAACACCGGTTGACCCGGATGTCGTACTGTTCGCCGGGCGGCCGGCCTCCATAATGCTGCTGGAAGAAGCGGCGCAACGCGCCGGCGTGGCGGCGCAGTTGCCCATGTTCGGCCGCCCTACGTGCATGGCGATTCCCGCAGCCCTGGCCAAAGGCACGGTGGCAAGCGCCGGCTGCATCGGCAACCGCATCTACACCGGGCTGGGCGACGACGAGCTGTACGTCGTGATTCCGGGAATCGATCTGGAACGGATCGCGGGCGAAGTGGAGACCATCGTGGCCGCCAATGCCACATTAGCCGAGTTCCACCGCGAGCGGCGGCGGACGTTGGAGACGCCCCGCCAGGTGGAAAGCTAAGACCACCACCAACTCCGGACGGTCCGTGGAAGCCCTAAGTCCGTCGCGTTTGTCATGCTTACGTCCGGATCACCGGCAGGCCCAAGAAGCTAGAACGTGGAGATTTCGCGCACTTCCAGTGGTATACTCTTGCATCGATCTTTGCGGTCTGATAACCGGGTCCGGGGGGTTGCTACTTTATTTATGTCCGCCCGGAGGTGGTGATTCGTGCTCGATCTTGCAGTTGTTCGCGTCGTCTTCATCCTCGTAGTCAGCGGGTGCGCCTACTACTTCCAGCCTTTCCAATTGCCTCCTGTGATGGCCGCCATCGGCGGTTTGCTCGTGGGCGGCGCCATCATTCTTTTCGAAATGCGCGTCGAGAAGGTCAGCCTGAAACGGCTGATCGGGGCGGCGTTCGGATCGGTGCTCGGAATCTTCGGCGCATACTTGATGTCGCTGGTGCTATCGAGGGTCAACGTTGAAAATTCGGCCACATTGCATTTCCTGCAGCTCTTTCTGCTGCTGTGGATGACTTACGTCGGCCTCGTGGTGGGCGCCAGTAAAGGCGACATGCTCAACCTTTCGGCTCTGGGCGGAGTTTTCGGCGGCGAGAAGGGCCCCAAGAAGGCCTTCAAGATTCTGGACACCAGCGTGATCATCGACGGCCGCATCGCCGACATCGCCGAAACCGGCTTCCTGGATGGCGTGCTGGTGATCCCGCAATTCGTGCTGCGCGAGCTGCAGCTGGTGGCCGATTCCGCCGACTCGCTCAAGCGCAACCGCGGCCGCCGCGGCCTGGACATCCTGCAGCGCCTGCAGAAGATGGCCGTGCTCGACCTGCAGTTCGTCGAGGACGACTTCCCCACCATCCGCGAGGTGGACCTGAAGCTGATCGAGCTGGCGCGGCGCATGAGCGGCAAGATCGTGACCAACGACTTCAACC
>JBGPKX010000245.1:0-9510 GCA_041486185.1 Bryobacteraceae bacterium
CATATTCATGGAGCGAGTGGCCAATGATCGGAGAAGCCCCATCTACAACCCGGCGCAACAAACCGGCTTGTACGTCTATGCGCCAAACGCGTCGCAGTTACAGGACGCATTCAACACGATCGCATCCGAGATCCTAAGGCTCGCACAGTGAACCCCGCTTATACTGGCCGCGACTTCCATTGTTAGGATAGCCCAAACGATTGGGCACGGTCTGTGGGTCTTATGTTCAGAGAAGTTATTCTTCTGTCCCAGAAACAAAAACAGTGCATTCACATCGGGCGCTCTGCTACAACTTGAACGTGAAATCGTAGAACCGATGCCCGACAATATCGATCCTGGGCTTCTGTTTTCGCTCGTATCTATACTGGCCGCGGTCTCAGCCATCTTGCTGTGGCGTTCCGGCCGTGGGTTGGCCATGGCGGCCGCGGACTTGCCGTGTGTTCGGCGCTGCTCGTCTGGGCCGAGCGGGCCGCCAGGGCGTCGCACGCCAACATTCGCGTCGACCTTCTCGTCACGATTCCCGTTATCTCCGCGGCTGCGATGGTCGCCGGCATTTTCTGTGTGAGGCAGCCGCGATGGGCCGCGCGAGCCGTGGGCGCCGGGCTCTTGGCTGTTGGTGGCGTCTCCTTCGCCGGGTTCTCGTGGAGGATGGTCCAAACGAGTTTCGAATTGCAGCGCATTACAAAGGCCTTCGACCAGGGCCGCAGGCTCTACTGGGAGGAGACCATCCGCTGCGCGGGGAATTTCGCCAGGCGCTTCGGGCCGATGGAGCGTCGCGATCAACCATCGGAGCATCGCGATCAACCGTGCCATGGGAATCTCGTGGTTACTTCCAGGAGTGCGAATTCCTATCCGTTCACCAGGGCGATCGTGAACGATGATGGGCAGTTCTATCTGCTCTACTCCGGGCAGAGCGGCGAGGAAGAGACCTGGGGCCTTGACAGTTTTGATAGCGACCGTCCGGCCGCGCGCCTGGAGGACAGGGGCGGTGTGCTCGCGGGCGAGGGCACCAAAGACGGGAAGCGAACCCACGCCGAGCTGCGCAGCCTGGCCGCGGGAGCTTGCGAGGCCAAGGTCGAATACGCGGCTCAGACTTACGTGCTCACGCTGGCCAAGAGAGAAATCCCGCCGTGCCAGGCGGTGGCCCCGCAAGTCCGCTTTGTGGGAGCGTGGGGAGTTGTCATGCCGTATCCGAATTCGCCGCAGACTCGCCGGCTGGTGCAGATCTGGCTGTGGGACAAGGATGGAACGGCGCGCGGATTGTTCCTTGGAAATCTGGGAACGCGAGGCATGCAGATACCGTTCATGTTCGCCAGACAACTCAACGGAAACCGAAGCTCGGAGAACGCGTGGGACTTGCACTTCGCCGGCCGGGGCGACGACCGGACAAAAGACGCGTTTACCTTCAGGCTGGCCGATGGCAAGGCGCGAGTCGCGGGGTCGGCCACTCTGTTCGGGCCGTCCGGCGAGACGGTGCTCGATCCTCAGGAGTTTGTGACGCACCCCAGGGTCGCGCTGACTCCGCTTCAGGATGGCGCGCGCTTCGCGGCATACTTTGATAACGTCTTCTTCAACCTCAACATTCCGTGGACGGTGCCGTGAAGCGCGAAGATTTTAAGCCGTCGTGACAGCGCCCCTCGGCGAGGAAACGGTTGGAGCGTGCAGACCAGGCGCCGAAAAGCTGCATGCTATAATTCGTCAAATACCTTTTCATCCGGGCCCGTAGCTCAGTTGGTTAGAGCGCTACCTTGACACGGTAGAGGTCACAGATTCGAGTTCTGTCGGGCCCACCATATAAGTCTTCTGTTTTGCAACGTTTATGCGCGGTCTCGGCGAATCGTTCTCGTCGAGATCGTCCCCACTGGAGTCCAAATGGAGTCCAAGGTTTCCGAGCGACGGCCACGGTCCTCGCTGAACAAATGGACTCCACCTCCCGGCGGGAGCCACGCTGGTTCGCGGTGCTCGCGGGCTCATCCTTTGAAGTTGCGATTTCGAGATGCGCCATTCGCTGATGCTCACTCTGGCGCGTTTTGAGCCCTCGCGCGGACCGATTGCGCTGGGAAACTCGAATCGTTTTCATTTCAATGGGTTCGGACGAGTTTCCCAGTTTGCCCTTCTGTAGGCAGTGAAGACCGGGAAACTGATCTTTATTGCTCGGACGATATGCCAGGGAAATTCCCCCGCTTGAAAAAGCGCAGTGCATCTCTGCTATGGGAGTAATCTGGCAGGTATGCGGTCTTGCAAAGGTTCCTTTCACGCTCTCATGCTATACGACGTCGCAGAGGAGCTGGACCTGGGGATTCTGCGCGCTTCGCTCGGAACCGGCCCGCCGGTTCGCAAGCCGGAATTCAAGTTGCCCACACCGGTTTACGTGCGCTTCGAAAACCCGCCGGTCGTCGAAATCTCGGAACCGGTCTGTCTTTCCACCGGTGAGACCTTCGCTGGTCGTTTGATGTATTTCGACTATGGAGTAGTGAGTCTTGGGCTCGAACTACAATTTGAATCCGATTGGGAGGAACTGATCCGGCTATCCAATCGATGGATCGAGGCGCCGGATCTGGAAAGGTGCGCGATGCAGGTAGTGCGCAAGCGGATGGCCGATCTGAACCGGGCCGTCCGCCGCGCCTATCCGGAGTGGCTTGACGAAGTTTATTATGCAGTCCACCTTCGCGAGGTCGGTGATCCGACGAGCCGCAGGCTGAATGCTGCAGAGCTAATGTCCCGGCATGGCAGTGCCATCACGCAAATCGTCCGAGGTGAAGTAAATCCTTTATCGCAGGCGGAGGAAAAAGAACTCTTGAGCTCCAGCGTGTCGTATTATCCGACCGACCTGCTGGTCGTCGGCTGGATGACGGCATTCGTCTATGACACCGACGAGGGAGCAGCACCGATTTTCCAGCTTCTCGAATATGCCAACTCGCAATTGTTGGAGTACCGGAGATACGACGAAGTCCTCACACGCGTGTTGAAACATGCCTATGATTTGCTTGACCGCCCGCGGGGTCTGTTTTCGAGCCGGAAGCTGGCATCCGAGGCCAAGCGCCTCAATAGGTTGAGGCTTGAGATCACGGAGCTGGCCGAACGGACCGACAACGCGATCAAATTTCTGAGCGACATGTTCTATGCTCGCGTGTATCAACTGGCGTCGTCGAAAATTGGTGTGAACGACTATCGGCGCATCGTGGATGATAAACAGAGGATTGCGCGACAGCTCTACGACTTCATGGTAAATGAGTTTCGAGACACCCGAACGTTTGCTTTAGAGCTCATGGTCGTCATCATTCTGGTCATTGAGCTGATATATCTCTTCCACGGCAAATAATCAGCATCTGCAGATCGTGCATCGCGTGCGCGAGCGTTGGGTGATGCGAAGAACCGCCGTGGTCAACCAGATCCGCGGCCTTCTTCTGGAACGTGGGCTCACCCTGCCGAAAGGGCGAAGCAGGTTCTGAAGCGTTACTTCAATGAGTTCTCTGAGGGTTGCTTGGCGCGGATCGCTTTTGCGTGCCTTTCCTCTCATGCCTCAGGCCGCCGGTTCATGTTCCGCAGAAGCATGGCAAGACATCCACTAATACGTTTCCGCTATGGACAACGGGAGCCAGGCTCTTTAGACTTGCTGGAATTATGCTTCAGAAGAGTTTGGCCTTCGCGGCTGTCGTGTTGCTTTGTGTCTCTATTCCCGCTGTTGCCCAAAGTAATTTTGCCGCGCTGAGCGGCAGTGTTGCGGATGTGCAGGGCCGGCCGGTGAGTGACGCGCGGATCGAGGTGCGCGCCAAGGCAACCGGACTCGTGCGCAGCGTCCCTCTAAACAGCAACGGCTACTTCGAGGTGGCCGGCTTGAGCCCGGGCGACTACGGCATCGAGGCGCGGGCGACTGGATTCACGACTATCGAGCAGCCGGTGCGGCTGGAGGTTGGCCAGCAGATGCGGCTGGATCTGACGCTGAGCCTCGGGGAGAAGCGCGAGTCAGTGGACGTGATCGGCCGGGCCGAGGTGCTCAAGACATCGGACGCGAGTCTAGGCGAGGTGGTAGAGACGAAATCGATCGAGGAACTGCCATTGAACGGGCGCATGCTGCTAGACCTGGCGCTTACGGTGCCTGGGGCGCATCACAGCCACGGCGCACAGGCAGGCGATATGAATCCGCTGTACTGGCGGCCGGGACAGCCATCGGCAATCAGCATCAGCGGGAGCCGACCGAATGCGAACTATTTTCTGATCGACGGGGTAACTAACACAGATCCGACTTTCAATACGCAGAACATCAGCCTGTCACCGGACATGGTGCAGGAGTTCAAGGTGCAGACGGGCAGCTACGCTGCGGAACTGGGCGGAGCGGGCGGAGGGCAGATCAATATCGTGACCCGCACGGGCACCAGCCAGTTTCATGGCACGCTGTACGAGTTTCTGCGGAACAACGCGATGGACGCGCGCACGTTCAACGAGATGGAGGGCGCAACCATCTGGTGCGGAACAACTACGGGGGATCGCTAGGCGGACCGCTGGTGGGGAAGAAGACTTTCTTTTTCGCCAACTTCGAAGCGCTGCGGCTGAGACAGGCCATGAGCATGACGGACACAGTTCCCACACCGGAGGAAATCGGCGGCGACTTCACGACGAGCGGAGCTACGATTTACGACCCGGCATCGGCGCATCCGAATCCAAACTATGATTCTTCGAAGCCAACCGGGCCGAAGAACCCGCAGATCCAGCGCGACCCGTTTCCCAACAATACGATTCCAACAGCACGACTGAGTCCCGTGGCGGCAACATTTCTAAACCAATACAGCCCGATGCCGAACATGATGGGTGGCGTAGGTGCGAACATGTCGCCGACCATGGGGCTGGGAATCGGCGGGGCGATGGGAACGCCCTCGGTGTTCGGAGCAGGCACTGACGCCAACAACTACATGGACGTGCGCAACGAAAAACATCAACAGGATCAAGGCTCGCTGCGTATCGATCGCGTGTTCGATAACGGCGACAGCGTTTTTACTCGTTATTCCGTAAGCAGCGAGAACGGATTCATGCCTCAGAATCTGCCTGGATTCGGCGCCTTCCACGATAACCTGGCGCAGAATGCCAACATCACCTGGAACCGCGTGATCACTCCGAGCCTGCTGAACACGGCGAGCGTGGCTTATTCGCGGCTGGCCATGCACCGCTCTTCAGAAAACAACGACAACAACGACATCGTGTCGCAACTGGGTATTCAGGGTGTTGGCTTTGGCGGCAAGGGCGCCTACGGCGCGCCATTCTTCAATGTGCAGGGATACTCAGGGTTCGGCGACAGTTTTCTGGCCACGCCCATGCACGCCTGGGACACGATCCTCGAAGGACGCGATGTCCTGGGCTGGCAGCACGGACGGCACAGCATGAAATTCGGCGCCAGCTACCGCTGGTACATCTGGCCGATGTGGGGTTTTTTCCAGAACCGCGGCTACTACCAGTTCACAAGCGGCTTCACGACCCAGTCGGCGACGAACGATGGAACAGGCTCGGCGCTGGCGAGTTTCCTGCTGGGTCTGCCGGCGGTACGGCAGCGGCAAGCGGGGATTCCGAGCATGAACCTGCGCCAATGGTACGCCGACTCATTTGTACAGGACACCTGGCGTATCACATCGAAGACCACGCTGGACTTCGGGCTGCGCTACGAGTTTATGAGCCCGTTGGTGGACGTGAACAGGCACTGGTCCAACATGCTGATCGAGGACGGGCAACTGCGAGTGTTCGTCGGCGGCCAGAACGGGATGCCGCGCGGACTGCTCTATCCGAACAAATTGCGCTTTGCGCCACGTGTGGGGCTGGCGCATCAGTTCGGCGATTCCGGTTTCGTGTGGCGGATGGCTTATGGGATTTTTTATACGCCGGTGGACATGAATACGTGGTGCAACCAATTGCACAACGTGCCGCTGGTTTTTCCGGAGACGAACCAAAGCGACAATTTTGTCCCTTCGCTCAACGGGTTCAACTTCAACCCGCCGGTGCTGGGCAAGACCGTGGTGAGTTATACCTCTTTCGATCTGCACGCGCCGGCGCAGTACGTGGAGCAATGGAGCGGATCGCTCGAAAAGAGCCTGGGGCACGCTACGGTTTTGGAGATCGGCTATCTGGGAGACCGCGGCTTGCACTTGCAGCGGGCCCACCTGATCAACAATGCTCTTCCCGGACCCGGCTTGATTCAACCGCGGCGGCCGCACAAGACCGCCAGCTTCCTGGACGGCACGGTATTTCCTTCCAACATCACCATCCTCAACACGACTTTTCCGGTGAGCACGGTCAACCTGCTGGAAAATACGGCGCGTAGCTGGTACGACGCGGGCTATGTCAACATTCGCCGCCGTTACTCCAACGGCTTGAGTCTGCTGGCAAACTACACGTACGGCAAGAACCTCACTAATGCGCCGGACTTCCGCTCGCCGATGTTCGAATCGAGCGTTCCGCAGAATAATAACAATCTGGACGCGGAGAAGGGGCCAGGGTGCGATATCAGGCACCGTTTCTCGTTGAGCGCGGTGTATGCGATCCCGGCGTACCGGCGTTCGGAGTGGATGCGCCTGGCAACGCAGAACTGGCAGCTCTCGACCATCTACCAGGTGCAAAGCGGCTTTCCATTCACAATCTCGGTCTTCGGAGACACGGCGAACGCGGGGACGGTGTTGGGGGAGAATCCGATCCGTGCCAATTATGACGGGCTGCCGCTCTATGGGTCTGGCACGCATACCGCGCAGGAATGGTTCAACACGAGCGCATTTCTGGCGCCGCCGGCGTACACATTCGGCAATGTCGGACGCAACACGCTGTACGGGCCGGGCATGCAATCCATGGATCTGGCGCTGGTGCGGCAGTTTGCGATAACCGAGAGGTGGCGGTTCCAGATTCGCGGCGAATTGTTCAACACGCTGAACCACACCAATCTCGGGACGCCGAACCGGTTTGTGAACACGCCGCAATTCGGAACCATCACCGACGCTGCAACGCCAGGGCGCGAAGTGCAACTGAGCGCGCGGCTATCATTTTGATGGGCCGCTCGACGGGCAAATCCAGTCACCTGGTATTATCCTAATAGCACCGCGATGCGTAGAGCATTTGCCAGTTCGCTGTTTTCGATGCTGCTGGTGACCACTCTTTTCTGGGGCGGCTGCATCTCCTGCGAACAGTACTTCATGTGACCCGGCGCGAAACGTTGCTGCTCGCCCGACGGCCATTGCAAAACGAAAAAAGCGCCAACGAAGCAAGACGCTGGTCGCGAATGTAAGCAGATAGCCTTCGACCATCAGAAGTCGATCGATCACCACATCGATCTAGCGGTCATTGCTGCCGTCTCGGTTGACGTGCCCACCCGCACGGTCGAGGTGTTCGCGCACTGGCACGGCACAGATCCGATTGAGCCATCCCCGCCGGATCTGCAAGTCCTCCACTCCATCTTTCTGATCTAGTTTTTCCTTTCAGCGCCTCGGAAGCGTCATGCACGCGCGCGCCCGGGTTGTCCGGCCCGAACGCGGCATGTGAATTCATGAAAGGAGAACTGAAAAATGTGTCAACATCACCGCGTATCTCCTCGGGCCGATACTTGGTCGCTTCGATTCGTAACCAACGGGAGCGGGGCTGTGTCGCTTGAGCCTGCTCACCCGCTCCGACGCCGTCATCTACACGCTCCGGCGCCTTGGCGGCATGTGGCGAGTGATCGCGCTTGGGATGTGGCTCGCGCCGCGTGGGTTGCGCAACGGTATCTATGATTTCATTGCAGGGATTCGTTATCGTGTATTCGCCCGGCCCGAGAGCGTCTGCCCGATTCTCCCAGCCGACCTCCGGTCGCGTTTTCAAGGCTAAATGTTACCAATGAGATGAGTGGCGGCTAACATGGCACCGCCTTGGCGACTCTGCACTCTGTCGAGTCCGCCCCGCGGTTCAGCTCTGTTCCGTTGTGTGGTTCGACATTTAGAAACAGCGTGTTGAAACCGAACTCTCGCTCGCTTACCAAATAGCTGGCGCGAAATCCCTTCTCACGAACAAGCGCTCCAGAAGTCAGGTCCTGGGACATGACCCGCCAAGAAGTCTTTGGGATGTGGCAAAAACAGCTACCGCTAATGCAGAATAACGCAGCCTTGGTGCGCGATTGTTTCCGAGTGGCCGACCACCCTGGAGTTGAGCGACTTCGTTCTACACTACGTCGTCAGGGAAGACCTGTGTGGTGCGCACTTGGAGGTGGGAAATACGCAATTCGCGTTCTAGCGGCCCTGGACAACATCAGTCGGATAAAGTAATACTATATGCGAGTCTGTACTATCATGTCACATAAAGACCAATCCGTCGCGGAAGATCTGACGCCGCTTTCACCCGCCGTCTTCCACATCCTTCTGTCCCTCGGCGAGGGCGAACGCCACGGTTACGCCCTGAAGCGCGAGATCTCTCTGCGCACCCGTGGCAATCTGAACCTTGGCCCCGGCGTACTTTACGGGTCCATCAACAAAATGCTGGAGTTGGGCTTGATCGAAGAGTCCGACGCCCGGCCCGACCCGCACCTTGACGACGAGCGGCGTCGTTATTACCGAATCACGCCCTATGGCCGCAAGGTAGCGCAAGCGGAAGCGGCTCGCATGCGCGAGTTGGTGCTGTTGGCCAGGGCAAAGTTTGGAGTGCCCAAGCATGCCTGACGAACTCTTTTCATTGAGGCTGTACCGGTGGCTGCTTAAGCTTTATCCGGCCGGGTTTCGTGAAAACTATGCGGAACCGTTGGAGCGCGAATTTCGCGACGAACTCAATGAATCGACCGGGGCCGTCGCCTTGGGCGTCCTTTGGATTCGCCTCATTGCGGACCTGGCGATCTCCGTCCCTTTACAGTTTTCTTGCGAAGTGACGCAGGATGCCAGGCACACGCTTCGCCTTTGGGCCCGCCGTCCCTGGCACACCGGCTTCGCGATTCTCGCACTCGCCATCGGCATTGGAGCGAACACAGGCGTCTTCAGCGTCGTCAATGCGCTGCTGCTGCGCTCGCTCCCGTTTCAGGATCCCGGACGCCTGGCCTCACTAAGCAACTTCTTTCCGCCCCACGACAGCGCGGAACAATTTCACGCGTGGCGCCATCAGAGCACGTATCTCGCCGACGCCGCACTCGTCGACCAGCAGGATGTCAATCTGGGCGGAGTGCGTGAATCGCGCAGAGCTCATCTCTCCCACGCGTCATGGAATTTCTTCTCTATGCTTGGCACGCAGCCGGTACTTGGACGCGGATTCGCACCGGGGGAAGATGCGCCCGGACGCAACGCAGTGGCGGTCATTGGATACGGACTCTGGCAAGGGCTTTTCGGAGGGGACCGGAGTGCCCTGGGTTCCACGATCCGGGTCGACGGAATCCCGCTCACCATTATTGGCATCGCACCGCCTGGGTTCGATTATCCAGGGAAGGCTGTGCTCTGGCAGCCCGCAACCTTTACTCCCGGCAACAACGGCTGGGAAACCATCGCGCGGCTGAAACCAGGGATCGCGTGGCCGCAAGCCCGCGCAGCA
>JBGPKX010000246.1:0-9392 GCA_041486185.1 Bryobacteraceae bacterium
AGCGCAAGATGCGCGTCAACGAGGCCATGGACTACCTGGTGCAGGAGGAAGAACAGAAGCTCATCGATATGGACCAGGTCACCCGCCTGGCGCTCGAACGCGTGGAATCGAGCGGCATCATTTTCCTCGACGAAATCGACAAGATCGCGGGCCGCGAGTCCGGTCACGGGCCGGACGTGAGCCGCGAGGGCGTGCAGCGCGATATTCTGCCCATCGTCGAAGGCACCACCGTCAACACGCGGCACGGTTTCGTGCGCACCGATCACATTCTGTTCATCGCCGCCGGCGCGTTCCATGTGTCGAAACCCAGCGACATGATTCCGGAGCTGCAAGGCCGCTTCCCCATCCGCGTCGAGCTGAAGTCGCTCTCCATCGAAGACTTCATCCGCATTCTCAAGGAACCCAAGAACGCGCTCACCAAGCAGTACGAAGCCTTGCTCGAGACCGAAGGCATCAAGCTGGTGCTGACCGACGACGCGCTCGAAGAGGTGGCCCGCTTCGCCGCGCAGGTGAATCAAAGCTCGGAAAATATCGGCGCCCGCCGTCTGCACACCATCATGGAAAAAGTGCTCGAAGAGATTTCCTTCGCTGGGCCGGACCTGAAGAAGAAGACGGTCAAGGTGGATGCGGCCTATGTGCGCAAGCAACTGGCCGACATCGTGAAGGACCAGGATCTGAGCCGGTATATTCTGTAGCCCAATCGGACGGCGACACAAGTCGGCCTCGATGGCGACCGTAGCGCAGGGCCAAGCGGTTTCGCGGGGACCTGCGGATTTTGTCGCGTTCGAGGAACAAGCCGCAGATCCCCGCAAAAACCGCGCGGCTCTGCGCTACAGGTTGTAGGTGGAGGCAGACTACAATAGCGGTTCTCCCATGCGCCGTTCGCGCCGCCATTTCCTGACCGTCTCCGCCACCACGCTCGGCGGCCTGCTCGTCTACACGCTCGATCGCAAGGCGGGCCGCGGCCACGCACAATCCGGCGACATCAAAATCCCGCTGCGCTTCTTCACCAAAGACGAAGCCCTCGCCATTTCCGCCGCAGTGGCGCGCATTTTCCCGAGCGACGAGTCCGGCCCCGGCGCGAGCGAAGCCGGCGTCGTCATCTATATCGACCGCCAGCTTGCCTCTGCCTACGGCCGCGATCATTACCGCTACACGCAGCCGCCCTTCGAGAGCGGCGCTCCCGAGCAGGGCTATCAAGGAAAGGAAACGCCGCGCGAAATCTACCGCGCGGGACTCAAATCGCTGGGCCGGTTCCATCTCTTGAACGGCGCCGCGCAGGACGCACGGCTGAAACAGATCGAGAACACTCCGTTTTTCTTGCTTCTGCGAACCCACACGATCGAAGGCATGTTTTGCGACCCCATGCACGGCGGCAACGCGGACCTGATCGGCTGGCAGCTCATCGGCTTCCCCGGACCGCGCATGGGCTATTTCGACGACGTCGACCGGCACTACGGCGCGGCGTTCCGGCCCAAGCCCGCGAGCCTGGCGCAAATTCTCGGCCGGCCCGTGCGGCCGAGTGAGGATACCGAGCCGTGAAGACGCTTCGCCCGGTGGATGTGGTCATCGTTGGCGGCGGCTGGACTGGCTTGACCATGGCCAAGGAGCTAGCCACGCGCACGCCCCTCAAGATCGTGGTCCTCGAGCGCGGCGGCCCGCGCAAAACCCGCGATTACATCGACAATATGGACGAGCTGGATTACGCCGTGCGGCTGCGTATGATGCAGCCCATTCGCGATGAAACCGTCACCTTCCGCCATTCGGTGCGCGACCGTGCCCTGCCTATCCGGCAGTACGGCTCGTTTCTGCCTGGCACCGGCGTCGGCGGCTCCGGCGAGCACTGGAGTGGCATCTCGTACCGTTATTACCCGCACGATTTCCGGCGGCTCTCGCACATCGTCGAAAAGTACGGCCGCGAGCGGCTGCCGGAGGATTGCGCGGTGCGCGACTGGCCCATCACCTATGACGATCTCGAGCCGGATTACGAGCGCGCCGAACGCCTGATGGGCATCTCGGGGAAGGCCGGCAACCTGCGCGGCCGCCAAATCGAAGGTGGCAACATTTTCGAAGGCCCGCGCAGCTCTGAATATCCCACGCCGCCCATGAAGCTGCCCCATCTGGCCGCACTATTCCACGACGGTGCGCACGCGCTCGGTTATCATCCATTTCCATTGCCCGCCGCCACCACCAGCGTGCCTTACACCAATCCCGATGGCGTCGCGCGCGCCGGCTGCTCCTTTTGCGGGTACTGCGAGCGCTTCGGATGCATGATCGGCGCGAAAGCACAGCCCACCAACACCCTGATGCCGGTGCTGGCCCATCGCAACAATTTCGAGCTGCGCACGGGCGCCTGGGTGCGCCGCGTTATCGTCGAAGGCGGGCGTGTTCGCGGCATCCGCTACGTGGATTCCCGCGGCGAAGAGATTTTCCAGCCCGCCGACCTCGTTTTCCTGGCGTCCTGGACACTCAACAACACGCGGCTGCTCCTGCTGTCGGGCATTGGCGAACCGTATGATCCGGAAACCGGCAAGGGCGTGGTGGGACGAAATCTGACCCATCAGGTGACCGTTGCCGCCGCCACCGTCTTCTTCGAGAAGCCTCTGAACGGGTTCATGGGGGCCGGCTCTGCCGGCGTCGCCATCGGGGATTTCGACGCCATGGACCACTCCCTTGTTAACTTCTGTACTGGCGGCACTTTATACACGGTTTGCTACGGAACCCGGCCCATTGCCAACTTTGGGGTAGTTCCGCCCGGGGTACGCGCCCGGTGGGGGTCGGAATGGAAGAAAGCCGCCCTGCATTATTACGATCGCACGGGCCTGGTCCGTTTCTACGGCGAGCACCTGGCCTATCGCGCTAACTATATGGATTTAGACCCGGTTTATAAGGACCGCTACGGTGATCCCCTGATACGCATGACGCTCGATTGGCGCGATAATGAACGCAACATGGTCCAGTTCATGACGGGGCGGGCTGTGGAAATCGCCCGCGCGATGGGAGCTGTGGAAATCACCCCGTTTCCGGGTTTGAAACGCTATGAGGTCACCCGGTATCAGGGCACCCATATTCAGGGGGGTACGATTATTGGTGCAAACGAGACCGATTCTGTGGTAAGTATGTATTTGCAGCATTGGCGGGTTCCGAACCTGTTTATGCTAGGCGCCTCGGCCTTCCCGCAGAACCCTTCCGGTAACCCAACGTTAACTGCGGTAGCTCTCACATATCGTGCGGCCGATGCAGTGATCCAAAGGTATCTTAAGAACCCGAGTAAACTAAGCTAACAGAGAAAGACTCGCGCCAAAGCTGCTTCAAGGAGTAAACTCAATTTCCCCATGGATAGCGATCGCAGGTACAAACAGCGGGGCTATATGGATTCCGATCGCCCGGATTTCAAATCCGAGCGAAACGGCGACGAACGGCCCAGACAACCGGGCCCGCGTCCACCCATTGATGTAACAGGACCACGACTGCCGCGCCTCGTGCAGGCAGTGACCGCGGCACGATGCTACAACTGCGCCACCCAACTTCCCAACGGAGCCGATTTCAGCGGCAACTGCCCGAAATGCGGCGCCGCATTGCACTGCTGCAAGCAATGCGCGCAATTCGAACCCTCCACGCGTTTCCAGTGCTTGAAGCCCATCCCGGTCAGGATTCCGATAAAGGACAAAGCCAACGAGTGCACGTTGTTCGAGCCGCGCGTGACAGTCGCACGAGACGCCTCACCTTCGGCTCCCGCGCCGCCACCGGCTAACGGCCAGGTCCCGCGCAATTCGAGCGATGCCCGCAACGCTTTCGACGCGCTGTTTAAGAAACCCTCAACCTAACCTCACATCAGCGTCAGCGGATCCACGTCGATCACCAGCGCCGTCGCCGGCCATTTGTTGCTCACGGCGAAATCGCGCCTGCCCACCAGCAGCTCATTCAGGGTCTTGCGGCTCGTGGACTTGATCAGCAACTGGTAGCGTTCGAGCCGCGAGTAACCAAGCTAGATAGCGCTTTTATCGAGCCGGCGACTTAGCCGCTTGCATTCTGGCCAATTCACCTCGAGCGATATCGCTGTATCGGTAATTTGCCTGGTACACACGTTGATCCGCCAGTAGGATCTCCAGTACCGCGCGTTCGCGATTGTTGCTGGACCAGATGGTATTGCGCCAAAGCTCGTCATAGTGCCGCGTATCCAGATATTGATATTTTCGGATCGTCCCGAGGAATTGACTGAACTGCTGGTCGCTGCCGAAGTCGCGTATGATCCAGCACGCCGGCTGAAGTTCCGAAGTATCTTTGCCTGGTATGTGGACGTAGAGCAAAGCCAGGGTTATCGCATCCTCGAGGATTTCCTTCTGACCTGCGCTCAACACAGCGTAAGCGACCGATAGCGACCAAGGGCGCCGCGATTCCAGCATGGTGCGCAGCTCGCGAGTGAGACTGGGCTCTTGAGCGAACTCTCGAAGAGTCACCCCAACGCCCCAGGCCGCAATATCGGAGTTGGCCAGAAGCTGGTGAATCAATCTCTCTTTGGCCCGGGCAGACCCGCCAAGCTTTCGAAAAACCGCATGAATCAGCGAACCGGCCCAGCCGTTCGCTCCTGATGCGTTCATGCCGGATTGGAAATCGGCGACCGTTGGCCGCGGCACTCCTAACGAGCTGATGAGGGATGCGGCAATCAGCGACAATCGATTCTCGTCCGCACCGATCCTTGGCTCCAGTAACCGCATCAGCTCAGGCGCATACCCGGCAGTCCTCTGCCTGGAGAGATACTGCGCCTCCGCGAACACTTCTGCTCGTATTCCGGAACCGAGCGCCGAAGCGATCTCCTGTAGAACATAATCTCTTCCGCTGGTGGGGACATTGGCCAACGTGGCTTTGCGCAGGATTGCGGGAATCACGAGCGAATCACCTTCATCGGCGATCAGGCGCCACGCATCCATGGACGGCCTCGGATTCAACTTCAGCGGCAGAACCAGGACAGAGCCCGGTTTGAGACTCGGCACATCCGGTCCACTTCCGCCTAAAACTCCCTCTGGAAGAGCTTCATAATCGAGGCGAATTCGCTCACCGCCGGGCATCGCCGATTCCGGGAAGCTTCTCAGTACACGCAGCGTGGCGTGCCCCCATACCACTCGCTTCCCAGGTGCGACCGGCGAGGAATCGCGACTGGTCTGTTGGACCACGCAGGTAGCCAAGACCGGAGCCTCGGCGAGTCGTTCAAGCTCCCAGGTGAAAGTCGGATATGCCTGGCAAGCAGCCACAACACCGATGCACAGGCAGAAGCGCGCGATGAGGCAATCCCGTCGCACGGTCATGAATTTACCATAGGGCCGCTGCCGAATATTCTGTCTGCACCCCATCGGCAGCATCTGCTCCCTCGCCAGGCCCGGTTCACATCAGCGTCAGCGGATCCACGTCGATCACCAGCGCCGTCGCCGGCCATTTGTTGCTCACGGCGAAATCGCGCGCGCGCACCAGCAGCTCATTCAGGGTCTTGCGGCTCGTGGACTTGATCAGCAACTGGAAGCGGAATTCATTCTTCAAGCGTGGCACGGGCGCCTCCGCCGGGCCCATGACTTTGACTTTTTCCGGCGCCGGCATGAATAGGCGGCCAATCTCGGCGCTTAGCCGGAGCGCCGCTTCCTGCTTTTCGCTCCGCACCAGCACATTGGCCATGGCGGTGAACGGCGGGTAATGCATCATGCGCCGGAAGTTCAATTCTTTCTCGTAGAACGCCTGGTAATCCTGGGCGGCGGCCATGCGAACGGCGTAGTGGTCGGGGTTGATGGTTTGTACCAGTACGATGCCCGGCAGATCGCCGCGGCCCGCGCGTCCGGCCACCTGCGTCAGAAGCTGAAACGTCCGCTCCGCCGCGCGAAAGTCCGGCATGCCCAGACCCGTGTCGGCCGAAACCACGCCCACCAGCGTCACGTTGGGAATGTCGTGGCCTTTGGCAATCATCTGCGTGCCGACGAGAATGTCGAAATCGTGGTCGCGGAAGCCTTGCAGAATCACCTCGTACTGGCGCTTGCCGGTGACGGTGTCGCGATCCAGGCGTGTGATGCGCGCGCGCGGAAACTCGCGATGCAGTTCTTCCTCAACCTTTTCCGAACCCACGCCCAGAAAGTAGATGTGCTCGCTCTGGCACTTGGGGCAGATGGACGGCACGCGCTCGGCGTAGCCGCAGTAATGGCACAGCAGGCGGCGGTCGCGGCGGTGATAGGTAAGCGTGACCGAGCAATTGCGGCACTGCACGCGCTCGCCGCAGGCCCGGCAGGCGACGAAGCTGGAAAAACCGCGGCGGTTGAGCAGCAGCATGGTCTGCTCGCCGTTATCCAGGCGCTGGCCGATGGCCTCGATCAGGCGGCGCGAGAACGTGGCCTGCTTGCGCGTTGCCAAAAACTCTTCGCGCATATCGATAATCTCGACCTTGGGGAGCGGCCGGTTCTCGATGCGTCCCGGCAATTCGAGCAGCGTGTACTTGCCGCGTTGCACGTTGTAACGGCTCTCGAGACTCGGCGTGGCGGACCCCAGAACGACACAAGCGCCGGCGGCTTGCGCGCGCACGATGGCCACGTCCCGGCCGCTATAACGCGGCGTCTCCTCCTGCTTATAGCTCTGGTCGTGCTCTTCGTCGACTACGATCAGCCCCAGATTGCGCACCGGCGCGAACACTCCCGAGCGCGTGCCGACCACAACGCCCGCGGCGCCCGAGCGGATGCGGCGCCACTGCTCGCTGCGCTCGCTATCGGTGAAGGCGCTGTGCAGAATGGCCACGCGGTCCCCGAAGCGGGCGAAGAACTGGCCCGCCACCGCCGGCGTGAGCGCGATTTCGGGGACCAGCAACAGCGCGCTGCGCCCGGTGGCCAGTGTGGTTTCGATGGCGCTCAGATAGACCTCGGTCTTGCCGGAGCCGGTGATGCCGTGCAGCAGGAACGTATGAAACTGTTTCGACTCGATGGCCGTGTGGATGGCCGCGAAAGCTTCCTGTTGCGCGGCGTTGAGCGTGTGGCGCGCGCGCACCGGTCCGGCGGTTATGGCGGCCAGTGGTTCGCGGGTAAGCGTCAAAATTCGCTTGCGGCCCAGCGATCGCGCCGCAGCGCTCGCATGGCGGACTTGTGCCTCCAGATCTTTGAGGTTGTGCGTTCCCGGATGCAAGGTGAGAAATGCGATCAGCTCGCGCTCGGCTTTGGGCAGTTTGACATCAAACGGTTCGTGCTCCAACTCGACGCGCAATCGCTCCGAAGGCGCGCGCAACGGGTCGCGCTCGGCGTGAAACTGCTCGGCGGCGATAAAGCCCTTCCGCTCGAGCGAGCGAATGACCTTATCGGCCAGCGGTAGTTTCTTAGTTAGATACGCCGCCGAGAGCGGGCGTTTTTCCAGCATGCGCAGCACCGTGGCCACGGGATCTTCCGGACCCGCGTCCAGCAACAACTGGCGCGCGGCGTCAAGGCCCGCATCGGTCAGCGAATAGACTTCTCCGGAACGCATTTCGCTGGCGAGCGGCAGCATGGAGCGCAGCACCTCGCCCAGCGGCGCGCAGTAGTAGCCGGCGATCCAACGAGCCAGTGACAGCAGCTCCGGATCGAGCACCGGCTCGGCGTCGATGAGCCGCAACGCATCGCGCGCCGCCATCTGCGGCGCTTCATCGTGGCACCGCAGAGCCACGCCCGTCATCTTGCGCACGCCGAATGGAACGATGAGCCGGCATCCGGGCTTCACGCGGTGACGCAGTGTTTCCGGAAGGGAGTAGGTAAACGGCCGGTCGAGCGGTACCGGCAGACTGACGTCACAGTAACGGTAGAGGCCTTCGGGCATGGCGGGCTACTTCGGCTTCCCTGGCAGACCGGCGGGATTCTCGTGCGTGCGCTCGCGGAAACGGCCGCGCATCCCGGAGGCCAGCGAGACGGCCGACTCGCCGTACTTATCGCGCAGCCGGTCGGCCGCGGCGAGCGCCTGTTCCCAGCGCCCGTGCTGGTCTTCGCTGAGCAGGCCGAGCTGCGGCTCGGCAGTTTCGAACGACGACACGTGCACGCCCAAGAGCCGCACCTGCCGCCCCGGCTTCCAATTTTTGCGAAACAGCGCGCGCGCCTGGTCGAAAATCTCGGTATCGATCTGCGTGGCGCGCTCGAGCGAGTGCGCGCGCGTGATGGTCGAGAAATCCTTATAGCGCAGCTTGAGCTGAACGGTGCGGGCGTGCAGCTTGTTCTCCCGCAGCCGGCGGCCCACCATCTCCGAGAGCCGCGCCAGTGTCGCTTCGAGCGTGCAAGCGTCGGCCGTGTCCTCGTTGTAGGTGTGCTCGTGGCTGATGGACTTGGGATCGGTGTCGGCGCCCACTTCGCTATCGAACCAGCCGCCGGCGTCGAGCCCGCGCGCTTTGCCCGCCAGCGCCAAGCCCCACTTACCGAAGCGGCTTTCGAGAAACGCTTCGTCGAACCGCGCCAGATCGCCGATTTTGCGGATGCCCAACGCGTGCAGAGTCTTCTCCGTCACCTTGCCTACTCCCGGAACCTTGCGCACATCGAGCGGCGCGAGAAAACGCGCTTCCTGGCCGGGCATGACGCGCAGCACGCCGTTGGGTTTGGCCTGGTCGGACGAAATTTTCGCGACTAAGCGCGAAGTGGCGACACCGATCGAGCAATTGAGCCGCGTCGCCTCGCGCATGGTCTCATGCAGCAGGTGCGCCGCGCGCAAGGGTGGGCCGTGCAGCCGCTCGGTGCCCGTCATGTCGAGGTAGGCTTCGTCGATGGACGCCATCTCCACTTGCGGCGAAAAGCGGTTCAGCACTTCGAACACCTTCTGCGAGCAATCGCGGTAGCGCTGCGGGTGGCCATCGACGAAGATGGCGTGAGGGCACATTTTGTAGGCCGTGCGCAGCGGCATGGCCGAATGGACGCCAAACTTGCGCGCTTCGTACGACGCGGCGGAAACCACGCCGCGCTCATTAGGCCGCCCGCCGACGACGACGGCTTTGCCTTTCAGCGAGGGATCGAACAGCTCCTCCACCGAGACGAAGAAGGCGTCCATATCGACGTGGAAGATGGTTTTCATACGTCACGCCTGTTCCATCCGGCCGGGAAGAATCGCGGCGATCCGAATCTCCTGGGACGAGGTCGCGTAATAGAAGTGGTAGCCGAGCGCGTTGAAATACCGGTAACCATGCATCAAGCCGAACCTACGGACGGGATACATTTCCGGATCGATGGCGATCAGGTCGATTATCCTCGATTATCCTGGCGGCGTGGATCTGCACTGGACGAGGCAGCTCCTGAAAGACTTCAGGGATACCTTCCCCGAAGAAAACTCTCACAGCTTATTGCGCCGCTTTACCTGTTCCCAGGGTACGGCTGTTCCCTCCCGAAAGCTCTTTTCGGACTGCAGCTTTTGCCGGCGCAACTCAG
>JBGPKX010000247.1:0-9270 GCA_041486185.1 Bryobacteraceae bacterium
GCCCCATCTTGACGCTACCTACATCCGCCCGGATCTGTAGCGCCGAGCCACGCGTAGCGTGCGGGGATCTGCGGCTTTTTGGTCCCTGCCGCCGTAGCCCTGCGCTACAGATATGGCCCGACGGTTGTTCACCCGGCTCTTTGCTCTAGCTCACATACTTGATCAGCATCGCTTCATTGCCCGTCTCGTTGTAAATCAGCTCGTCCACCAACTGGCGCGTGAGCAGAATGCCGAAGCCGCCCGGCCGCATGCCCAGCCGGTCGCGGATTTCGGCGTGCTCGGTGGGCGCGTCAAGCGGATTCGAAATGGCGGCGTGCGCCAGCGCGCCGAAGGAGAAGCCTTTGCCGGGGTCGCGCACGTAGTAGATGATGGCGCGCTGCGTCCGCACGTAGGTCACACTTACCCTGTTCTCCGGGTTGGAGCCGCCGCCGTGCTCGATGGCGTTGACCAGAATCTCGCGGAAAGCGGTGGCCACGTTCTCCTGCTCCGCTTGAGGGAGGTCCGTATCCAGTTCGTGCAGGAATTGCAGAATGCGGTCGGCGGTCTGAATCCTGCACCGCATGCGCAGCCCCAGCCAGTTGGGCCGCGCGGACAACACTTCGATATCGTCTTCGCCACCCGAGCTGCTCAGCGCGATCGAGACCATGTCGGTGACTGTGCTGACGGCGAACGGTTTGCTGAAGTAAGTGAAGGCGTTTTCGCGGATGGCGCGGACGATGTTTTCCGGAGTGCTCTCGACCGTCATCACCACCACCTTGGTCTCTGGCCGCGACTGCCGCACACGCTCCAGCAGGGCCAGCCCATCCAGGCCGGGCATGTTCACGTCCGTCAGCACCAGATCGTAGTGCGCCGCCTCGATGCGGGCAAGCCCTTCCAGTCCGTCGTATGCGCTTTCAATCTGCCGGTCCGGAGCTTCAAGCGCTACCGCCAGCAAGCGGTGGACGTCGGGATCGTCGTCCACGACCAGGATGCGCTTCGGGACGGTCATGCCATGTAGTACGATACCAGAGGACGGGGTGATCGGGATGCTCATCGAATTTGATTACAAAGACGACGTCTGTATCATCCGCCCCCGGGGTCGGTTCGTTACGGGTGCCGACGCCGAGTATCTGCGCCAGAAAACGGACGAGCTGAAAAGCTGCGGGCGCAACAAGGTGATGGCCGACTTTCACGACGTGCCGTATGCCGACTCGACCGGCATTGCCTTTATCGTGGGCGCGTATACATCCGTGACCAACACCCTGGGCGGGCGTTTTGTTCTCGTAAGCCCCACTCCCCGCGTGCGTGAAGTGCTCGATCTCACCCGGCTCAGCACGGTGATTCCCGTTGCCGCCGACGAAGCCGCGGGACTGGCCTTCCTCAACGCCGATGGCCCGGTGGCGCGTGGCGCCCAACAGAAGTAGCAACGTTCGCAATGCAACGATATTGAATCGCATTCCCAATCCAACAATCGCATTCTAACTTCAACCAAACGCATTCCGAGCCGCGACCGTAAGGAAGCGGTTGCTTCAACTTTTTCAACAAGCCCTCAAACATCACTTACTGCTCGCGGCGCCATGCGCGTTTCGCTCGTCGGCGGCCACCTCCTGTTGAAACTTACTGGCCTTCTCTGGCTGGTTCAATGCCTGGTACTCCGCAACCAGATCCTGGCGCGCGGATTTGAGCCAGCTCACCGACGAACTGGTCTGCCTCACCAGAATTTCATACCCGGCGAGGCTCTCCACCTCAGCTTCCTGGTAGCGGTTCTGGCGCACGAGCGCGCGTCCCAGTTTGATCCGCGCGATGCCTGTGTTCAGATGATCCGCCGAAAGCGTTTCCGTAAAGCGTTTCACCACTTCCCTGAAAAGCCGCTCTGCGCGGGCGTACTCTTCTCGTGCCAGGTAAACGCTGCCGAGATTGGACAGCGCGATACCGATCAGATAGTGCTTGTCGCCGTACACCGACCGGTAGATGCCGGCCATGCGACTGTAATCCTTTTCGGCATCCTCCAGCTTTCCCTGCTGCTGCGCGACCCTCCCCAATTCGTTGAGCGCCGAAGCGACCCGGGGATGCGCCTTCCCGTACACGCGCTCCTGAATGGCGAGTGCGCGCTCGAGCGGGACTACTGCCTCGTCCAACCGATTTTCGAAGACCAGCGTCCGGCCGAGCATCGACAAGGCAGAGGCCGTCTCCGGATGGTCCTTGCCGTACCAGGATTGCGTGATGTCCAGCGCCTGCCGGTAGTATTGTTCCGCTTCGCCATAGTGACCCCGCTCGGACTGGATTGCGCCGAGGTTAATCAGAGCGTCGGCGACCAGCGGGTGACGTTCGCCGAAGATTTCGCGGTAGATCGTCAGTACGCGCCGGTTCAGGGAATCGGATGCGTCGTAATGCCCCGCATAGAAGTGCGTATTCGCCAGTTCGCTCAGGGAGGCCGCAAGGTCGGGAGCTGCCCCGCCCCGCGCCGACCGAAGGCGCACCGCTTCTTCGAGCGCCTTGATAGCCTCGGCATATTTGCCGCGCTCTTCGAGCACCCTTCCGAGAGCGGTCGTGGCCTTCGCCACACCAGGGTGGCCGGGTGGCAGGTTTCGCCGGCTCATGGCGAGCCCTTCGCGGACCAGTCGCTCGGCCTCCTCTAACTGCGCCTGATCGGCGCGCAGGAGACCGAGCGCCACCAGGCTGTCCGCCACCTCGGCGTTGTCCGGGCCAAGGAGCGACCTGCGCCGCTCCAGGGCGAGCGCAGCAGCGAATCCGCCCGATCGAATTTGCCGAGCTTCTGGTAGATGCCTCCGAGGGTCTGGTAAAGTTCGGCCTGCACCCGGGGCTCGCCATCCAGGGCCTTCGCCTCCTGCACTCCGCGATCCACCAGCGTCACGACGCGCAGGTTATCGGCGGGCCCGGCTTCTTTGTCGCCGCCCTCGAAGAGATTCATCATGAACCGCTGGATGCGCTGCGTCCGAGCCGCTTCCGCCACCGCCGCATTCCGCGCGATGGTCAACCGCACCGTGAAAAAGACCACCAGGCCGATAACGGCCGTGAACACCACCGCCGCCGCGGAAACGGCGCGCCGGTGCCGGCTGGCGAACTTGCCAAGCCGGTAGCTCAGGCTGTCGGCGCGGGCCTCCAAAGGCTCGCCCTTCAGGTAATGATCGATATCTCGTATCAGAGCTTCAACCGAGACGTACCTTCTCTGGGCGTCCTTGTGCATGGCGGTGAGACACAGCACGTCCAGGTCGGTCCATGAACTTTGGCTGGCAGCCGGAACACGGGCGCCCTTGCCCGGCAGCGCGGCCACCCGCCTGGCCGCCTCCGAAGGCTTCGCCGGCTCTTGCTCGACGATCATTCGCTCGGCCTCGCCCGGTGTCCGCTGCGACAGGTCGAACGGAAGCTGTCCCGCCAGTAGCTCATAGAGAATAACGCCCAGGGAGTAGACGTCGGTGTGGATTCCTACCCGTTCGCCGCGGACCTGCTCCGGCGCCGCATAGGCTGGCGTCATCAGACGCAGTCCCGTCCGCGTCTGATCCATCGGCATATCCAGGCTATCGAGCTGCTTGGCGATACCGAAATCCAGCAGCCTGATGCTTCCATCGCCCTTTACAAGGATGTTCGAAGGCTTCAGATCGCGGTGGATCACCGCATGCCGGTGCGCGTATTGCACAGCTTCGCAGACCGCGCGAAATAGTTGCAGGCGCTGGCTGATCGAGCTCTCGTGCTGTCTGCAATACTCCGTGAGCGGCGCGCCTTCGACGTACTCCATGACGAAACACGGGGTCCCATCGGCCAGCGTGTCCGCGTCGTAGAGCCGCGCTATCGATGGATGATTGAGCTGTGCCAGCGTTCGCTGCTCGCTGGCGAAGCGTTCGCGGCGAGCCGGCGACAGCCATGCATCGCGCAGGATTTTGATCGCGACCAGGCTGCCCAGGTCATGGCGTTCGGCGAGGTAAACGATACCCATCCCGCCCTCTCCGAGCACCCGCTTGATCCGGTACGGGCCGATCTCTTTGAGGGCTGGCCTCGCGGGGCCCGCTTCATCCAACATCTGATGGGCAACGTGAGCTACGCCGCGATCCAATAGCGAAGCGCCTCGCGCGTCTTCCTGCAGCAGGGCCAGGACATCGGCCAGCAGCCCATCGTCATGGCCGCACGCGGTCTTCAGGAAAGCCTGCTGCTCCGCCGGCGGCAGGTCCGCCGCTTCGTGAAACAGGGCTTGGATTCGCTGCCAGCGCGCGCTGTCCATGTTTACTTCCCGGTGCGGCCGCCGTCGTGCGGCGCGTCAGCGCCCTTGCCGGAGCTCATGTGCCAGCCATGCCTTGGCCGCCCGCCAATCGCGCAGAATCGTGGCTTCGGAGACCTCGAGCAACGCCGCGGTTTCGGCGATGTCCAAACCTCCGAAAAACCGGCTTTCGACCATCATGGCCTGTCTCGGGTTCATACGCGCGAGTTCATCCAGAGCCGTGTCCAGTACGAGCAGGTCCTTTTCGCACGCCGCGGTTTCGGTGAGTTCCTCGTCGAACGTGACGGCTGCGAATCCCTCGCCTCCGCCACGCTTGCGGGCGTTCCGGCGCCGGGCCGCCTCGACCAGCACCTGGCGCATGGCGCGCGCCGCGATCCGCTTGAAGTGCAGCCGGGAGGTCGATGCACAACGTGGCGAGTTAGCCAGCTTCAGCCAGGCCTCGTTCACAAGGGCCGTCGGATTGAGAGTGGCGCCAGGGTCGTCGCGCCTTACGCTGGAGGCCAGACGGCGCAGTTCCTCATAGGTCACGCTGAACAGGTCGTCCAGCGCTCTCCGTTCCTCCGGCGTCCCGCCCCGCTCGCCACCCTCGAATTCGTGCGCCATTGGAATATTTCGAAGCGGCATGACGGTTCTTCCCGCGCCTTAACGCAATGCATGGTAGACGCCGGCTTTCCTGGGCCCGCCGGGGCGAGTCGCGGAGACACAAATATTTCTGGCGAAACCGGAATCCTATCATCCGACGACGCGTTCACGCAACCCGCGAGCGGGCCTCACCAGTACCCCCGGCTGTCGTAGGAGGAACTCATGAAACGGCTTCTGACACTGCTGTTCGCGGTCTTTTCCGTCGCGCTTGTCCCTGATCGGGCTGCCGCTCAGCCGACCATCTCCGCCGGCGGAATTCTCAATGGCGCCAGCTATGCCCTGCCCGGGTTGCCCAATTCCGGCATTGCACAGGGGGCCATTTTTATCGTGTTCGGACAGAACCTCGGGCCGGCGACCGTGGTTCAGGTCAGCAGCTTCCCGCTGCCCACTTCGCAGGGGCTGGGCGGCACATCCATCAGGGTCACCGTCGCCGGGACAACCGTGGATGCGATCATGTTATATACGCTGGCCACACAGGTCGCCGCGGTCCTTCCCTCGAACACGCCGATCGGGACCGGAACCCTTACCGTCACATACAACGGCCAAACCAGCGATCCCGCGCCCGTTACCGTGGTCAAGAGTTCCTTCGGCACCTTCGCGTTGAACCAGCAAGGGAGCGGCGCCGGCGTGCTGCAAAACGTAAACTCGCAAACCGATCGCCCGATTAACGGCGCCACCAAGGCCACCAATCCCGGCAAGGTCGTCATTCTGTGGGGCACCGGCATCGGGCCGGCCGCCGGCAATGAAGCCGCGGGACCGCTTCCCGGCGACATGAAGAATCTCAACCTGCACGTCTGGGTCGGGGGCAAAGAAGCCGTGGTTACGTATCGCGGCCGCTCGGGATGCTGCACGGGAATCGATCAGATCGTCTTTGTCGTCCCGGCCGGCGTAGAGGGATGCTCCGTTCCGGTGTACGTCCAGATCGACAACGTCATCAGCAACTTCACTACGATGTCGATCGTGAAATCAGGTTCGGTCTGCACCGACCCGGGCCTGAGCGCCAGCCTGGTCGAGCAAGCGACAAAGAACGGCGGTCTTCGCGCCGGGTCTCTCTATGTTGGCCGGGCCGATGGGGAAGCAGGAAAGGTGCATAACCAAACCGACAGCGTCGGCGCCGGTTTCGTTAAAGTCTCTTTGGACGCGCTGCTGCACGCCGCGCCCACTCCTAAAGCGGGTCTTTGCTTCGTAACACAGTTTCCAGGGTACGTGCCGCCGTCCCCTGCTTACCTGGATGCGGGGAAAGTCTCGGTGACCACGCCGATCGGCCCTTACGATCTCGTTTCGCCGATCAAGGGCGTTTACAGCCTGAGTTTTGTGCCCGGCGCCACGGGCGTTCCGGGCGTCATCGGCGACGGCACTCACCTCAAATCGGGAACTTATACCTTCACCGTCAGCGGAGGCGCCGATGTGGGTCCGGTCACGGCTTCCATTGATTACCCGCGCTCGTTCGAGTGGAACCACGATGCGATTACGTCGGTCAACCGAAACCAGCCCCTAAACATTACGTGGACCGGTGGCTCGCCCGGCGCCCTGGTATCCGTCCTGGGAAATTCCTCAGTCGCGGCCGGTGCCACGAGCGATATCGGCGTAGCCTTCACATGCTTTGAGGATGCCACCAAGGGGTCGCTTACGGTGCCGGTCTCGGTGCTTTCCGCCCTGCCCGCGAGCTACACGGACAATCATGGCCACGCGCACGGCAACCTCCAGGTAGTGCATGCCTTCTATGGAATCACATTCAATGCCACCGGGCTCGACTATGGCACGATTTTCTACAGCGATGCCTATTCGAAGGGCTTCATGCCTTACAACTAGAGCATCGGGCTACGCACCCTCGACAAGCGCGGGTTCTCTACGATAATTGAATCTGCGTGACCAAACAGATTCAGCTCACCAATCCCCGCGGCGAAATCATCTCCTTCGGCAGAGGGGGTATCGCGCTCATCGCCGGGCCCTGCGTCATCGAGAGCGAAGAGCACGTGCATTTCATGGCGCGCGCGATTCGTGAAATTGCCGGGCCGTTCGTCTTTAAAGCGTCGTTCGACAAAGCCAACCGAACCAGCTTCGCCGGATTCCGCGGCCCAGGTTTGAAAGAAGGCCTGCGCATCCTCGCCGGCGTGAAAGCGGACGGGCACGCCATTCTCACCGACATCCACGAACCCGCGCAGGCGGCGGCCGCGGCTGAGGTGGCCGACATCCTGCAGATCCCCGCGTTCCTCTGCCGCCAGACCGACCTGCTTCTAGAAGCCGGCCGCACGGGCCGCATCGTGAACATCAAGAAAGGCCAGTTCGCGGCGCCGCACGAGATCCTGCACGTGGCCGAGAAAGTCGCGTCCACCGGAAATGACAAGATCCTGCTCACCGAGCGCGGCTCGTCTTTTGGCTATAACAATCTGGTGGTGGATATGCGCGGTCTCAAGATCATGCGCGATTCCGGCTGGCCGGTGGTGTTCGACGCCACGCACAGCGTGCAGCTTCCGGGCGGCGCGGGCACGGCTTCAGGCGGCCAGCCACAGTTCATCGAGCCGCTGGCGCGCGCGGCGGTGGCGGTGGGCATTGACGGGGTCTTCGTGGAGGTACACGACCGCCCGGAGCAGGCGCTCTCCGATGGCCCCAACGCCCTACGCCTCAGCTTGTTCCGGGCTTTCTGGCGGCGTCTCCAGGCCCTCGACGCGCTGGTGAAAAGCGCAGATTTCCTGCACGACTAAGGCGCCTCTTCCGTCATACAATTGATGGAGAGGTTTGTGTGAAGAAGAGAACACGCCGCGAGTTCGGCTTTTCGCTCATCGAGCTGCTGATCGTGATCGCCATCATCCTGATCATTCTGGCGGTGGCGATGCCGAAGCTCAGCAAGTCGCGGATGTACGCGCAGGAGATGGCTGCCATCCAGGCGATCAAGGCGATCCACCAGGCCGAGACCATGTACTATTCGCAATACGGCAAGTACGCCGGTTCGCTGGCGGAACTCGGGCCGCCCACCACTGGAGGCGCTTCCGGACCGGGGGCAGGGGACCTGATCCAGGAAGATCTCGCTACGGGCGAGAAGCAGGGTTACAAGTTCACCATCACGGCCTCACCCGGAGGCTACGTGATTAACGGAAATCCCATCGCGTTCGGCACCAACGGGAGCCGCACTTTCTGGTCGGACCAGTCCATGGCCATCCGCCAGAACTACACGGCGGAACCGGCCACCGCCACCAGCCAGATTTTCAAGTAAGACCGTACACACATCGAGTTCATTCGCTTCGTAACGCGATAGCCGGGTCGACCTGCATGGCGCGCCGCGCCGGCAGATAACTCGCCGCCACCGCCACCAACAGGAGCAGCAGCGTCACTGCGGCGAAAGTAAGCGGGTCGGTGGCCGGGACGTCGTACAGAAAACCGGAGAGCACGCCGGTGAGTGCCAGCGATGCGGCCAACCCCAGCGCCACGCCAGTTGCCGCGAGCGCCAGGCCTTGACCTACAACCAACTTCAGGACGGCACTCCGCCGAGCCCCCAGAGCCACACGAATGCCTATCTCGTGCGTGCGCTGCGCGACCGAGTATGCCATCACGCTGAAAATTCCGACCGACGCCAGCGCCAGCGCAAGCGCCGCAAAAATTCCAAGCAGCGTGGTCGAAAACCGCCGCACCGAGAGTACTTTGGCAACAATGCTGTCGAGCGTCTGAATCTCGGCAACGGGCTGGTCCTTATCCAGCATGGCCACTTCGGCTCGTATGGCCTGGGCAATCTTAGCCGAATCGAAAGCCGTGCGGATCAGCAGCTCGCGTGGGCTGAGCGTCCATGGAAGTTGCGTGTAGGGAACGTAGGTTTCCGGACGCGCCTCGTCAACCAGATCGTTCTTGCGGACGTTTCCGGCGATGCCCACAACCGTCCGCCAGGGCGCGTTTTTCCCCTCGCTCAGCATCTTGACACGCATACCCACGGGATCTTGGCCGGGCCAGAAGTCGCGCGCCGCCGCCTCGTTGATGATGGCTACCGGAGTTGTATTCTCACGATCGGCGTGGCTGAAAAACCTGCCGCGCCGCAAAGGGATTTCGAGCGTACGGAAAAAATCGGGACTGATGACCTGATAGTTCCCATCCGGGCCCATGGACAGAGGCACGTTGGGGTCTTTTTCGGTGACGAATCCCATTCCGTTCCAGTCGATCAGGGGCAGGCTGACGGCGGTGCTGGCGCGCTCGACTCCGGGCAACGCCTGCACACGGGCGAGCAGGTTGCCGAAGAAGGCGACCGCGACGCGCGGGTCCTGGTAGTGCGGGCCGTCGAGCGAGATGCGCATGGCCAGCACATTCTTCGGGCTGAATCCCGGATCGATTTCGAGCACATGCGTGAAGCTTCGGAGCAGGAGGCCCGCGCCCACCAGAAGCACCAGCGCCAGGGCGAATTCAGACACCACGAGCGCGCTGCGAAGCCA
>JBGPKX010000248.1:0-9236 GCA_041486185.1 Bryobacteraceae bacterium
GCCCTGCTGAATTTCGTGCCAAAGCCGCGGCGTGTCCCAGTAGAGAGAAGAAAGAACGCGCACCGGCGTGTTCGGAAATCGGTGCAGTTCTTCCAGCGTGAGCCGTTCTGATTCGAGGGTGCCGAGAATCGCGCGGCCGCTCTCCGCGCCGAGGTCAAAGGCCAGATATCGGGACATCAGGAATGCCGCAGCGCATTATAGCGTGGCGCCCGCAGTGCGAAAAAAGTTTACTCGATCACTTTGGCGGTCAGCACGAGAATCAGCGCGTTGTCCGCATTGTCGATATTGGCTTTGCCGACGACGACTTTCTGGCCTTCCCGAATATCGATGCTCGTATTGATGTGGACCTCGTGATACTGCAAATCGATCTCGCTCTTAACCTGTACGCGGAGCCCCAGTCTCATATCATCGATGCGGATTACGCGTTCTTTGGAATCCGAAGTAATCGTGGTTGATCCAACATGAAAATCGTAGTTCGTCGGCATCGAACCCTCCAAGACGGAGGGCAGCACCCCATTGGTCTGGCCGCCATGTCCGTCGCGGGTCCGCAACGACGAGGTCGCAAGCAACCGGAAACCGTGATACTTGAAGACGCTCTTGAGCTGCTGCACGACAGGTTCCAGCTCCGAAGGGATATTCTCCGTGGACCCATGCATGGAAGCCACGAGCAGGTATGCGTCCAGCACAATGTTCCTGGCGGGCGGTTGCGGCACATCCAGACGCTTGAGTGACTCCTCGATCGCCGCCAGAACCTCCTGTGGCGCCCGGACCGACAGCACTTTCGGGTCATTATCGGCGTTGATGACCGCGCCAAACGCGTTGAATACCTTGGCGAGCTGGTATACATTCGCGTACCTGACCTGGAATATTTTCACCGGCCAGTTCTGCGATGCACCGGCGTTCGTTGCTTCTTCCGACGCTTTCTCCTTCTGCGCCGTCAAGGGGAGCAACGCCAGGAACGCAACCGCCGCTAACTTCGCGATTCTCATCTAGCCTCCATTCTGATCGACCAGCCAATAAATCACTACCTGTGGATCATCGGTGATCATCTTCACCACCAACGGCTCGGACTTGAAGGACGGAACAGCTCGCGGTCGTGGTCGCCGGGCACGTGTCATGCGTATCCGCGGGTGCGCCATCGGAACTTTCGCGATCAGTATCGGCGCTGCGACAACGGCAGTGATAGGTCAAACTTGCAATCGCGCGCCCGGCCGCGTGCTCCACACCCACCCGGCCAGCAGTATCAGCGCCACACCCGCAGCCATTACATATCGCGGCCATGTCCTTGGGGGGCACCGCCGGGAAACCGCACGCAATACCTCTGTCCGCACGTCTTGGAACACGGAGCCCTCTACGAACTCGTTGCGCAGCGTCTTCAGCGCATCCTGACTTTCACGCATTTTTAAGTCAAACTCGCGGCAACTTTCGCACACCGCCAAATGGGGCTCGACCATATCCTCCTGGCCCGGCGCAAAATCGCTCTCGACATATAGCGCAATCAACGGCTGGAACTTTGGACAGCTCATAAACGCCTCTTCTGCTGCCGATCGACGAACTTCCTGATCTTCACGCGCGCATTGGAAATCTGTGACCGCACGGTGACTTCGGAACTCCGCAAAATGCGCGCGACTTCGCTCGTCGAGATTCCCTCCAGATCACGCAACACGATGGCGGCCCGCTCGCGCTCGGAGAGCGTTGCCAGCGCCGCGTAAATCAGGCGCATCTGCTCCTTGCGCCGCATGGCGTCCTCGGCCCAGCCGGCGGCAGTGCGTTCTTCGGCCTCTTCGAGCGAAACCACCGGGCGCCTGGCACGCTTTCGCAGCATGTCGCGGCAAACGTTCACCGTAATCCGGTATAGCCAGCTCCCGGAATGCCGATTCTCATCGAGCTGATGCAAGGACCGGTGCAGCCTCATGAAAACCTGCTGCGCGGCGTCCTTGGCGTCCTCCAGGTTGCCGTTCAATAAACGCAGAGCGCTCAGCAACACCTTCCGCTCAAACTTGCATAGGATGGCTTCGAAAGCAGCCGTGTCGCCGGCTTTGGCCTGTTTCACCAGGCGCGCAAACTCCGGCTCTCGCGCGTCGACACAGTCGGCTCCCATCAATAACGCCAGTTCCTGCATGCGTTCTACACATATATACTCCTGCCGCTAGGGAAACGTTGATAGAATTTTTCTAGCCCTCCCGAATGAAACTCGACGACAAGTTCCGGCTCGAACGTGGACGCGTCTACCTGACCGGCATTCAAGCCCTGGTACGCCTGCCCATGGACCAAATGCGGCGCGACCGGCGCGAAGGACTCAACACCGCGGCGTTCATTTCCGGGTACGAGGGCTCGCCACTCGGCGGCTACGACCTGGCGCTGGGGCGCATGAAGCCGCTGCTCGATGAGCATCGCATCCACTTCGCTCCCGGCCTCAACGAAGACCTGGCGGCCACTTCCATCTTCGGCAGCCAGCTTGTCCACGTGTTGGGCGAATCGAAATACGATGGCGTGGTCGGCATCTGGTATGGCAAAGGCCCGGGCGTCGACCGCTCAGGCGACATCTTCCGGCACGCCAATCTGTCCGGCACGGGCCGCAATTGCGCAGCGCTCGTGCTGGGCGGCGATGATCACGTCTCGAAAAGCTCCAGCATCCCGCACCAAAGCGACCTCAGTTTTTATAACTTCGGCATGCCGGTGTTTTATCCCGGCAACACGCAGGAAATCTTAGATTACGGACTGCTGGCCATCGCTCTCTCCCGCTTTTCCGGCGCGTGGGTCGCCATGAAGATGGTGACCAACGTCTGCGATGGCGGTGGCACGGTAGATCTTGATCCCGAACGGCCAACCATCACGATTCCTTCCGGATATGAGAAGCGGTCTGATGCGCGCCTGATCATCCCGTTCACGCTCGCGCTGGAACATGAGGTGAACTACCGGCGCCTCGATGCCGCGCTGGATTTCGCGCGTGCCAACGGCGTCAACCAGATATTTGGCACACGCGATGGCGCTCGTCTGGGCATCGCCACGGCGGGCAAGCCCTATTACGATCTGATGCAGGCGCTAGGCGATCTGGGGATTCGTCGTGACGACCTCGATGTACTCGGTGTACGAATCGCGAAATTCGGCATGACGTTCCCGCTCGAGCCAGTTTTCGCCACTCAATTTGCTGCCGGTCTCGAGAAGGTTCTCGTCATCGAGGAGAAACGCAGCTTCCTGGAACTGCAACTGCGCGAGACGCTGTACAACGCTTCGCCGAGACCGCTGATCATCGGAAAAAAGGATGAGAAGGACCAGGTACTTGTACCCGCCACCGCCGAGCTCGACGCGGAACAAATTGCCAAAGTGCTGGCGCGTTATTTGCCCCAGCGCGATTCCATCGTGGTGCGGTTAAACCGGATCGAGGAAATCGTGTCGCGCGATCGCGAGAAGATCGGGATGCGCATGCCGAACTTCTGTTCCGGATGCCCGCACAACCGCTCCACACTTCTGCTGGAAGGGCAGGTCGCAGGCGGCGGCATCGGGTGCCACGGAATGGCGGCCGGGCTGGCGCATCTGAGCCGTGGTTACGCCTTCCTCACGCACATGGGCGGCGACGGTGCGCCCTGGATCGGCATGTCGCCGTTTGTCGAGCGGAAGCACATTTTTCAGAACATCGGGGACGGTACGTACTTCCATTCGGGCTCGCTGGCTGTTGAAGCTTGTGTTGCCGCCGGTGTCAACATCACATATAAAATTCTGTATAACGGCGGCGTCGCCATGACGGGCGGACAGGAAGCCGTAGGCGTGCTGCCGGTTCCGGCGCTCACGCGCAAGCTCGAAGCCGAGGGCGTGCGCAAGACCGTAGTCTTAACCGACGATCTCGAGAAATATACAGCCGACGTTCCACTGGCCGCGAATGCCGACGTCCGCGACCGCGACGATCTGCCGCAGGTCCTGCGCGAACTGGAGCAGATACCCGGCGTCACGGCCATCATCTACGAGCAGCAGTGCGCGGCCGAGAAGCGCCGCCTGCGCTCGCGCGGGAAGCTGCAAGAGCCTACCCTTCGCGTGGTAATCAACGAAGCGGTCTGCGAGGGATGCGGCGATTGCGTGCGCCAATCGAACTGCATGAGCCTTCACCCCGTCCAGACTGAGTTCGGCCAGAAGACGCGCATCCATCAGTCGTCGTGCAACAAAGATTACTCTTGCGTGCTCGGTGACTGCCCGTCCTTCGTCACCGTCAATATCAAACCTGGAACGGGTCTCCGCAAAAAGAGCGTGCCGCAACTGCCGCTCACGCAGGTTCCGGAACCGCGAGACCGGGTAACGACCGGCGATGGCTACGCCATTCTGGCGCCGGGCATCGGCGGCACCGGCGTCGTCACCATCAACGCCCTGCTTGCAACGGCGGGCTGGCTGGAGAATCTCTCTGTGTTGACGCTCGACCAAACGGGTCTGGCGCAAAAAGGGGGCGCGGTAGTTTCAAACATCATTTTCAGCGAGCACCCCATCGAGGCGGCCGCCAAGATCGGCTATGGCAACGCGGACTTGATCCTGGGCTTCGATCTGCTCGGCGCCGGCAGCGCCGAAAACCTCAGCCGCGCACATCCGTCCCGCACTGTAGCGGTGGTCAATACCGCGGAGATCCCGACCGGCGATGCGATTCGTGGCCGTACAGTATTGCACGGGCCAGCGCGCATCGTCGATCTCATCGATGCCTGCACGCGCAAGGGCCGCAACGTTTACGTCGACGCCACACGCATCGCTGAAGGCCTCTTTGCCAGCCACTTGGCAGTAAACATGTTTCTGCTGGGCGTCGCCTATCAGGGCGGTCTGATTCCGGTCTCCGCACAATCTATCGAAGAGGCAATCCGGCTCAACCGCGTCGAGGCCGAGCGAAATATCCAGGCATTCCTGTGGGGGCGTAAGTATTACGAGGATGCCCGCGCCGTCGAAGAGATTCTGGCGCCCCCGCAGCCTGAATCTAAGCCGCAAGGACTGGTGGAACTTCGAGTTGCCGAACTCGAACGGTATCAGGACCGCCGTTACGCGGAGGAGTATCGAGCGTTTGTGCAGCAGGTCGCGGCGCGCGAGCCGTTCATGGCTGACTCCGTGGCGCGCTATTTGTTCAAGCTGATGGCGTACAAAGACGAATACGAAGTGGCTCGTCTTCTGACGCAACCTGATTTCGAACGCAATGTAACCGCCACATGGGAAGCTCCGGAATCGGTTAGCTACAACTTGCATCCTCCGCTTCTTCGAGCTCTCGGCTTAAAGAAAAAGTTGAAGCTCGGGCCGTGGTTTAAGGGGCCGCTGCGCCTGCTGGCGCGGATGAAAACTCTGCGCGGAACGGCTCTCGATCTTTTTGGCTATGCTGCCATCCGTCGCGAGGAGCGCGCCCTCGTTGTTTGGTACCGCAATTTAGTTGAAGAATTACTTGAGTATGTCTCGTCCGATAATCTTGCGGTGGCCATCGAACTCGCGGCCCTTCCCGACCAGATCCGCGGGTACGAGAACATCAAAATGGAAAGTATCCTTCAGGTGAAACGGTTGGCAGAAGAAAAGCTTGCGTTACTCAGACAAGCACCAGCGCCGCAGGTTCCCGCTTAACCAAAACTAGGTTGACACCGGTTTTAAACCGAGACCCGGGCGGTCTGGAAGAATCAACTTGCCCTCCTTCACCAGAACGCCGCTGTACGGATCGTTCGCGATCAGCAGATTTCCATCAAGATCGGCGTAGTCGACCAGCGGCGACAGGTGCGCCGCGGCGGTGACGGAAACCGAGCTGGATATCATGCACCCCAACATGGTTTTCATACCCAGCGACTTCGCGATCTGAATCATGCGGTACGCCTCAAGCATGCCGCCCGCCTTGTCCAGCTTTACGTTTACACCATCGAATGCGGCGGCGAGCATTGGAATATCGCCGGGATGCAGGCAGGATTCATCCGCAATGATGGGGATGTGCACACGGCTGCGCACCCAGCGCGTCTCTTCGATCATTGATGCCGGCATCGGCTGTTCGACGAACTCCACGCCCTGCGACTCCAGCCAGTTGATCTTGCGGACCGCTTCCTCCTTGCTTTTCCAGCCTTCGTTGGCGTCCACGCGGAGCGGCTTCTTCGTGACACTACGAACGGCGGCGATGGTGCCTTCATCCGTGTCGAGACCCACTTTGATTTTGAGAATCGGAAATGCCTCGGCTTCCCGCACCTTCTGGCGCGTCACCTCTGGATTGTCGATGCCAATCGAAAATGTTGTGACCGGCGCATCGGCGGCGTCCAATCCGAAGTAAGTGTAAAGCGGCACGCCGAGCTTCTGACCGAACCAATCCATCAGCGCGATGTCGATCGCGGCTTTGCCTGCCTGCTGCCCTTCGATGCGATGAAACACTTCCGCCATCACCTTGGCGAACTGATAGGGATCGGCGGAAGTCAGCAGGCGCTCGACGGACTGAATTGCGCGTTGAGCCGATTCCGCGTTCTCCTGGTAACGCACGATGGGTGCGCCCTCGCCTATGCCCGTGATGCCGCCACGCACGTATCGAACATGCACGGTGTCGCGGTATTCGCTCGAGGACATCACCGTGGTCCAGGTATGACGCAGGTTCAGACGGACGATCTTTGATCCGACCGTCGCCTCACCCGTCACGGGTGCCCCCATGCCTGCCGGCAAGGCCGCCGCGGCGCCCAGCGCCTTGAACACGTCTCTCCTTCTCACTTCACTCTCCTGGCCGTGATGAATCGCTTCACCCAATAAGGATCGGCGAGGTCGCTGATCTGCACAATTGGACGATCATGCGTCGTGGCATTGATGAATTGCCCGCCGCCAATATACATGCCGGTATGCGTGACTTTTGACTCGCCGAAAAACAGCAGATCGCCCGGCTCGATATTGCCGCGGTCCACCGGCACCGCTCCCGCCCACTTCACCTGTATGCCTGTGTCACGCGGAATTGTAATCCCGCGCCTGCGGCAGAGCATCTGCGTGAAACCGGAACAATCGAATCCAAAACTTGAGGTTCCTCCCCAGAAGTACGGAAGGCCCAGAAATCGCTTGCTGAATGCGATGACCTCATCAACGCTCATCGGTCTCGCGTCGAAAGTGACGTCGCCCCGCTGCATCCAGCCGAGGCGATCATCCGGAAGCCGGACTTCGAGCCACCGCTCCGCGCCATCATCTTCACGGATCACTTCAAGTTTGGTCTCAAAAGGGACAATGAGCAACGGCTGATGCCTGGTGACGCTCGGCTCGCGATAAATATTCGCAAACAGACTGGTCACCTGCGCCACACGTCCCGACTCAGCATATGCCCGCTCCCCCGCGCGCAACCGCTTGAATGCAGCGTCTGGCATCCAACCGGTGTATTCGTCGGCCGTGCGCACCCGCGCCCAGCCCGCCTGTTCCTCGATGATGGCAATGTTGCTGGCATAGATGGCTTGCGAAACTATGTCGGTGTCCTCACTCGGCCGCGAGTACATGTTGGCCACCGGCTTCAGAACCACGCCATCCGCCGCACCAGCGGCCAGCAGCGCGAGCGTCATCACGATGTGCATTCTATAACCAGTTTCTCTCTTTTCCGGGGTATCGGCCTCATCTCCTGCCCGCGCCGCCGCGTTCCTTTGTGATACTTTACTCCTGTGAACCGCAGAGAATTTTTCACCACAACAGCGGTTGGCACGCTGCTCGCCAGTCGCCGCGCGCTCGGCGCAAACGATCGCATCCGCATCGGACTCATCGGCACCGGCGGACGCTGCATGTATCTCGCAGAGTTGCTGAAGAGCCTGCCCGGCAATGAGATTGTGGCTGCCTGTGACGTCTACGAGCCGCGCCGTCTGGAGGCCGTGGAGAAGATGGGGCCGCAGACCAAGCCCGCGAGCGACTATCGCGAAGTTCTCGATCGCAGCGACATCGATGCGGTCGTGATCGGCGCGCCGGACCATTGGCACGTCACTATGACGCTCGACGCCGTGGCCGCCGGCAAGGACGTTTATTGCGAAAAGCCGATCACACATACCCTCGCCGAAGGCGACAAGCTGATCGCCGGCGTCGAGAAATCCAAGCGTGTGGTCGCTACCGGCACACAGCAGCGGAGCTGGGACCACTATCTGCTTGCCAAAGAACTGATCCAAGGCAAGAGGCTGGGCCAGATCACGTTGGCTGAAATGTATTGGTATCAGAATTACGTTCGCACCACCTGGCAGGACCCGGAAGCGGAGATCGACGCCGGCCGGCTCGACTGGAAAAAGTACCTGGGTTCCGCTCCCGATCAGCCGTTTGATGCCATCAAATACCGCCGGTGGCGCTTTTTCTGGGATTTCGGCGGCGGAATCTTCACCGATCTGATGACGCATTGGATCGATGTCGTGCAGTGGTACATGAACAGCCCGTTACCCAGCTCCGTGGAAGCCTCCGGCGCTACGCACGCGCTGCGCGAGTGGCAATGCCCCGACACAGTCAACGCTTCCATTCAGTTCCCGCAAAACTACACCGCAATTTATAACGGCACCATGGTCAGCTCGCTCGAGGATGGCGGCATCATCTTTCGCGGAACCGAAGGCGTCATGAGGCTGACACGGTCTGGCTTCTGGATCTACCGCGAGGCCAACCAGCACCGCAATGATCGGGAAATGCCGGAACCCGACATGGTCATGAAAAGCACTGATGACGGCACTCGGACGAACCTCCAGAACTGGCTGGATTGCATACGCAGCCGCGCCCTCCCCAACGCTCACGTGCGCGCCGGCGTGGAGGCTGCGCGCACCTCGCACCTGGCGAATCTCGCCATGCGGCAGGGTAAAGTGATCCGCCCGGCGGCGTCATAAGCGCGAGCCACTTAACCAAGCGAAATGTCAACCATTTACGATGAATTCCCGTACCCTGGTGCGCCTTTCGCACAAACCCATCCGGACCATCTGGCGACTCTGGCCATTCTCTTCGGGATGACGCCCGCGCCCGCCGAGCGATGCCGTGTTCTGGAACTGGGCTGCGGCGATGGCGGCAATCTGATTCCCATGGCTTTCACACTGCCCGGGAGTCAGTTCCTTGGTATGGATCTCGCTGAATCGGCCATTGCCAAAGGCCAGGAGTTGATCCGCTCGCTGAACTTGACGAACATCAGCCTGCGGCAGCAGGATCTCATGGAGCTGAGCGCCGGCATCGGAGAATTCGATTACATCATTGCTCACGGTCTCTTTTCGTGGGTGCCGCCACAGGTGCAGGAGCAAATTCTCAAGGTATGTAACGCGCATCTCGCCCCGAACGGGGTGGCA
>JBGPKX010000249.1:0-9226 GCA_041486185.1 Bryobacteraceae bacterium
CGAGCGCTATCCAATAGGCCGAACATTTTTTGAAGCGCGCACCGTCGCCATATAGTGCGGGCGGAGGCAAGTGCCTCCTGGCTTATCTCGTGGAATTCGAATTTCTGCGCCGGGTCCGCAACCGCGGTTTAACCCGCAATAACGAGAACACGAGAGCTTAGATCCGCAGACTGAAGCAGCAAATGCCGGAATGATGGGGTTACACAATAACTCTCGGTGCGGACGGAAGCGGAGCGCTGGATCTGTCCGACAAATACACCTTTGACGTGATGCTTTTGGATCTCCGGATGCCAAGAGCACGGCGCATTTCGCGATCTACCTGGAAAAGGGGTACGCGACGCACGGCTTGGGGGCGGGGCCGCCCTCAAAGAAGGCCGAAAATGCGCCGTCGGGGATCGTGTGATTGCGGTGTTCTAAGCGACCGGACTTGACAGGTGATTTGAATGGTTTCGCCCGCGCGCGTTCGCAGCACGCCAAGCCAAGGCAGCGACCCAGACTGCAGCCCCAGGCAACTTTAGTTGCTTGCCCATCAAGGCGACCTGTGCAGCCCAGGAAAAGGACTTATGATGTTACGGCCTCAACCGAGCCACAATCCGGAAACCGACGTCATTAGAGGTGTGTTCGGGCTGAAACGCGTCGCGAAACGACGTTCCCAGCAGGGCGATGCTGGCGCTGTACCAGGAACCACCGCGTGCAACGCGGGGGCCGGCCGCGTCGTCCGCGTTACGGTCGTCATCAGCATACGGGTGTTCGCGCGTGTGCAGACGGAAGATGGATTGCGTCCATTCGGTCACGCTGCCCGACATATGGTACACACCATAGCGATTCTTCTTATACGCCACGCGAGAGTCGCGGATGCCTACCAGCGTCACCGGTGCAGTCGGGTTCTTCTTCCAGTTATACAGCCGTGTCTGCTCATCGCTGATAGTCATTCCGAGTCCAAAGTCGAAGTTGTCCGGGCCGCGCGCCACTTTTTCCCACTCGGCCACCGTTGGTAGCGCGAAGATCCACTTACTTGCACCGAGCTTACGGGTCAGCCAGTGACAGAACGCGTTCGCATGGAACCAGTTCACCAGAACCACGGGCTGATCCGGCTGACCGAAGCGCCTGTATTCTGGATCTGACGGCTTCAGCAGCGCCGTGGCTTCGCACTGGTTCAAATGTTTCCACGCTTTGCCGCTTGGCGTCCAGTTCGCATCATCGCGATATCCGCCTGCATCATTCCAGAACTCGCGAAACTCGGCATTGGTGACTTCAAACCGGCTGATGTAGAACCCGGAGAGCCAGATGTAATGCGGCTCGCCGGGATTGAGCCGGTCCCCGAGCAGGAACGGACCGCTGGGAATGTAGACGAAATCGTCCAAATCAGGGAGGAGGCGCGGCGGCGATTCTCGCGGAGCGGCGCGAATCGTGATGGCGAGCGATCCATCCTTTTCGGGGCCGGTCCGGTAGCCCGTGATGGGCGCCGGATAGTAGACCTCACCAGCCGGCATATCGCCTTCTACAAAGTAATTGCCGGCCGACAGCCATCGGCGGCCCTCATGGACGCTGCCGATCTCGCGCGCTTCCTCGAGGCTGTAGCCAGCGCGGAAGAGACGCAGAGTTGCGTGGGCCAGGTTCGTGACGACCAGCTCGGATTCGCCGCGCCGATAGTGGAGCTCCTCGGCCCGCTCCGCTGCACTGAACCTCCACGCCACAATCCCGCCGGCACAGGTCACGAGGAGGATGGCCACCAATCCGGTAATTCGTGACATCTTCGCGACGAACATGCGGAGCTTTGGCTCGAAGTGGTCTTACAGATCCTGCCGATTCATTACGCGCATCGCGGCCGCGAGCGGCGCTGCGATCCAGAGCGCAAGGGCGGACAACAGCATCAGCATGGCGGGTACTGAGCCACCCAGGAATTTCAGCAGCGCGGCTCCCGCAGCTCCAAATACGGCCGGTTCGCCGAGCGCGAGCATGCTTCCCACGCGAACCAGGTCAACGGGATTCCCGAACAAAGAAAGAAAGATGAACTGGTTGGCCGTGTGCTCCTTCAAGACGAATGTGACGCCGATGACCAGCAGGTCATAGAGGAGCACGAAGAAGAACCACACGAACAATGCATGACCGAACGCCTTGGCCTTCGACCCGCAATAGGCCGCTACCAGCGCTCCGATCACCAGAAAGATCAGAGCGAGCAGCAGCGCGAAACCGGCGAATGCCAGAAAAACCATCGAGCCTTCCGCGCCGGCATTCGCGGCGATCAAGCAGGCTGCCAGTCCAAAGCCGAAGCACGTCGCTGCAGCCACAGCGGCGAACAACCCACAGATCTTGCCCGTCAGAATCTCCGCGCGTGTCACCGGCTGGGAGAACAGCAGCTCGTTTGCGCCCCGCTCGCCGGTAAAGCTGACCGCACTCATAATGAGCGACACGATGGGTACCAGATACAAAACCAGATTCAACAGGCTGGCCGAAGTCCGGGTGAAACCCTGAAAACCGACTTCGCCGGCCGTAACCATTCCGAAATAGGAGATCGCCAGCGCCAGCGCGGCAAAGACCGCGGCGAAACCAACCGTCCATTTGTTCCGGCTGTTCACGCGAAGCTCTTGCCCGGCGATTGCACCTACCGTCCGCCAATCCATCACAGGTTCTCCCAGCTCAGCACTGAGCCCTGAAACCGCCGGGCCTGTTCGTCCGCCGCGGACCGCTGTTTGAGGGCGATCGTGTGGCCTCCCATGGGACTTGGAATTGATTCGGCGCGCACGTACTGCGCCCCCTGAGCGCTGATCCAACCGGCGCCGGTATAGTCCCGCACAAACATCACGGCGCCTTGCGGCTGGTGCTCCTTCAAGAACCGCACCATGCAGCCGATGTCATCGAACTTATAGACGTTTTCTTCGCGGTCCACGATCTCCGCCGCGTATCGCGGCTCAGAGACGGCCATCCGGCAGGAGGAGCACATGTCGGTCGCCTCGATCTCAACTGGCTTCAGGGACGGCGTCCCGCAGCCCCACGAAATCAGCAGGAGCGGAATCAGCGCTCTTCGCATTCACGTACCTCAAGTAGATCTCTTCGAGTGGCGTTTCCTCGGTGGAAAATTGCTCGACCACGCCGCCTGCGTTTTCGATGGCCCGCAAAACAGCGGACCGCTCGTCTGGCTTGCAACTGACCCATAATGTCGACCCGGTCAGTTCCGCGCGCTGCGCACCCACGGCGCGGACGGCGCGCACAAACCTTTCATCGCTCTTCTGCAGCGTGACACCCAACCTCGCGCTGGATGCCAGTTCGCCGCGCAGCGCCTGCACGGATTCCACAGCCACCAGTTTTCCACCTACCAGGATCGCTGCGCGATCCGCCAGCAGGTCCACATCCGGGAGAACGTGGGTTGAGAACAGAATCGTCCGGCCGCGCCGTTTAGCCTGCCGTACCAGTTCGCGCAGCTTCGTGGCACCTTCCGGATCAAGACTCGCCACCGGTTCGTCGAGCACGAGCACTGGCGTTTCAGGCATCAGCGCCACGGCTACCCCGAGCCGTTGCACCATGCCGCCGGAGAATTGCCCAACCGGTTGGTGTTTGACCGCGCAAAGGTCGACAGCTTCCAGCATCCAGTCGATGCGCCCGGCGGGTATGTTCCGCAACCTCGCATAAAACTGGAGCACTTCGAGCGCCGTCAGACTTTCGGGAAACGCCACGCGCTGCGGAAGGAAGCTGAGGAGCGCTCGCGCCCGCTTAGGTTTCTGGGCGACATCCACCCCACCGACCAGCGCCGACCCGCTATCCGGCCGTACCAGGCCAGTCAGGCATTTGAGAGTAGTTGTTTTGCCGCTGCCGTTCGGGCCGAGCAGCGCCACCACCTCTCCTTCCCGCACGTCGAGGGAAACGGCATCCACCGCCGTGAACTCTCCAAATCGCTTGCTCAGATTGGCGATCCGGATCATCGGAACCTCCCCCAGGCCATCACGAGCAGCGAAGCACCCATCATCATCAGTGGCGGCCACACGGCGTTTGCCTGCCACTCCGGCCGGGAAGCCTCCCCGAACTGCAGTTTGACAGGCCTCGTCAGCGGGAACCGGTCATACTCATCCGAGCCGCGAATCAGCGGCACGATCTTTTCCGAAAAGGCGAGTGCTTGTGATGCCGGGCTGAACAGGTACAAACGCAGCCGCGGGTAATCACCCTCCATGCGCTCAAACACGTTCTGGATCTTGAAGGGCACATCACCTATGCCGTTTTCATCGAGATCGTAGCCTGTATAGTCGCTCCAGTAATTGCCCTTGCCAGTCTCGCTCCACTGGCTTGCCGGGGTCCTGCCCACGAGGGAAATCGGGCTGAGGTTTTGGATGAAATTGTTCTCGGCAAACGTGTTTCCACTGGCGCTGCTGAAAGCTTGAATGGCCGTATCGTTGGCCGCGATCAGGTTGCGCCGGAAGGTGCTCGCGTGCAGGGCCTCCATAAAAATTCCCACGGCATTGTCGACGAAAGCGTTCTGCTCCGCCGTGCAATTCTCGCTGTCCTGGAACAGAATGCCGAAGGAGCTGAAACCGCGGTTGTGCCGGAATACGTTGCGCCGGAACTCAATGTTCCGCGAGTACATGATGGCAGCGCCCGCCACACTGTCGTAGAACTGGTTGTCCTCGAATCGGTTGTCATTTGATGACATGTAGTGCAGGCCATATCGTAAGTCGTAAACCCTGTTGTGAATTACCACTGTGTGGTATGCGTTCTGAAAATACATACCATCACGCGCCTGGCTGATGATGTTGCCGGTGATCGTATTGCCGGTCGAGTTCCAGATGTGGATTCCAGCGCCGCGCTCACCGACGCTGAGCCGAGCCCGACCGCGGATCACGTTGCCGGCGAGTGTATTGTTGTCCGCATGATACAGGTAGATGCCGAACAGCACGTCGCGCAGATCGTTGTGCTCGATATGATTGTCGCTCGAATGTACCAGGATTCCGGAGTCTTCATCCGCCAGCATCTCGCCCGAGTGTTCGATCGCGAGGTTCCGGATCGAGCACCCATCCGCATTCACCGTGACAATGCTCGATCGGCCTTCACCGCGGATGATGGGACCGCCAACACCTTCGAGTGTGAGCCTTCGGTCGAGCACGACGTTGCCGATGTACCTGCCAGGCTCGATGCGGATCACGTCGCCCGGCGCGGCGGCCTTCACCGCCTGCTGCACTCGCGTAAGTGGTCCGGTAGGACGGACAGTCCACACCGCCGCCGGAGCCGCGTACGCCCAAAGCGCCAGTACGCCCGCCAGCTTCATCGCGCGCCCGCTCGCTTCCGCGATAGCAAAACGGCCGCCGTAAGCAGCAGAAAGAACGCCACCAATAGGAAAGACGCCGGGCCGGGATAGTTATACACCGTAAAGTTGGCAAGCTGTTTCTCGCCGAAGAGCGGCGGGGTAAACGAAGGCACCTTGACCGCGGCAGTGGGATCGAGATTGTGCCCATACTGGGCCAACCGATGATAGAAACTCCACAGTGAGAACAGGCCGAAATAGAGGAACATCACCGAGACGTCCACCAAGTTCGACATTTTGCCCACCACCGCCGCCCGCAGCGTCAGGATGAAAAACAGCCCGATGATCAGCGGTAGCCACTTGAACTCGCTGAAATCGCTTTCCAGCAGCGGCCGCATGCCGATGTAATGGTTGAGCGTGTTGATCTCGCGCAGATCGTCGCGGCCCTGTGGATGCCCGCCATCGAGGCTGTATGAGTAGATGTACAGGTTCAGTCCGTCGGGAAACTGGTTCGAATACAGGGTCATGCTGTACAGCGGAAACAGAAAGGTCGGTATCAGCAGCAGCGCTGCTACAACCGCAAGCATCCGGCTCCGCAAACTCACCGGCAGGTCGAAGAACGCATTCGCCCGGTTTAGCTTCGCTTCTATCCCGCCCGGCTTCGCTGCTGCTGACATGGATGACATGGCCGTCTCCTACCGGCTTCCGCCGGCGATCGCGCCGCCCGATTTTCCGCGTGACGCCGAGGCTGCGCCCTTGGGCTTTACCAGCATGTAACCCTGCATCTCCTGATGCAGCGCCGAGCAGAAGTTCGTGCAATAGTACGGAAATACGCCCGGCTTGTCGGCTACAAAATCAATGGTCTTGGTCTCGCCCGGATCGATCACAACATTCAGGTTGTATTCATTCAGGCCGAATCCGTGCAATTCGTCGGTGGTCTGTTCGATGTTCGTAAGGTAAATGGTCACGTGATCGCCTTGGTTGACTTCGATCTTATTGGGTTCGAAGCTGCTGCGCACCGCGGTCATCTTCACTTTGACGTTGTTTCCGCTGCGCTCGATCTTGCTGTCTTTCACATCCCAGATGGCGTTGGGATCTTTGTTATCCTCCTTGGCGTAAACCTCGATCGGTTTCAGCTTGCTTGCCAGGATCATCTGCGAGTAGTGCGGCTCGGGTTCGGTGAAAGCGTCGTACAGCAGCTTCATTTTGTCTCCGGTGATGTTGATGAGCTGTGAGCTTTCCGGCTGTGACGGCCCAACGCTCAAGTGCCGGCCGTGGGACAGTTTGTTGAGCGCAACCAAATATTTCCCCTTGGGATGCGCAGTGTCACCCTCCGCCGCGCAGAGGTGGCCAATGTTATACGCCACTGGAATCTTGTCCACCACTTCCCACGTGCCCAGCTTCCACTTAGCTACCGCGCTCTCGACGAACAGGCTGGTGTAGGCATAGCCCTGGTCGTCAAACTGGGTGTGCAGCGGTCCCAGCCCGACATTCACCTCGGCGTCTTTAATGGCTTCATACTTCAGCACGGGAATACCATCTTCAGCACCGGTGAAATTCTTGGTCTGAATAGCGTTCTGGATCTTCTCGATATTGAACGCCGTAGTAATCGATTGCAGCTTGCCGCTGCCGATAATATATTTACCGTCCGGGCTGACGTCCACTCCGTGCGGGCTCTTCGAGCACGGCATCAGGAACACCACGCCCGGCGTGTCTTTGGGATCGATCACTTTCACGCCGTCGATCATCTTGTATTTGCCGTCTTTGATGGCTTGTTCGGCATTCTTCCAGTTCACGGCCGCGATGTAGTCACGATCCTTCTGCGTGGAAGTGACTTCGAGTTTGCCCGTGGCGCGCTCGGAGTTATAGCACGTCCAGAACGCCCAACCGTTGCTTGCTCCTTTGCCTGCGTCGCCCAGGTCGTAATCAAACGGCGGCATCAGGATTTCCCAACCCAGGCTCATCTGGCCTGTCTTGGGATCGACCGCCACGCCACCCACCACGCCCTTGTAGACCGTCGCGTACTGCTCGAGCGGCGCGTAAGTGTGCCGCGGCAGCGGAATGGAGAACCGCGAGCCGATCAGCACGTACTCGGTGTTGGGCGTCACGAATGACGAGCAGTGGTTGCCGGAAACATTCGGAATGGGCCCGAAGATTTGTCTCGTCTTGAAATCATGCAGGTCGATGCGCGCCATGCGGTTGTTGGCGTTATCGCTGATGAAAAGCCAGCGGCCGTCATAATCGCCACTGGTTTCGCTCAACGCCGTGTGGTGCGCGTCGCCCCACGTAAATCCGCCCAGCATCTCCTTGCTGGCTTTATCGAATCCGTAACCTACGCCGGGATACGGCGTGAACACGGGAATAGTGGTGATGTGCCGCATCGAAGGCACGCCCGCTACAAAAACATTTCCCGAATGGCCGCCCGAATAAAACAGATAGTATTCGTCCATGTCGCCCGGCGCCACGTAGGTCGCCACCGCGGCCTCGGTGACATCACCGCCCTGTTGCGCAAATCGCTTCGGCTTGCGCGCGCAGCCGCCAAACATGAAAGCGAGCGTGAGAGCCGCTAGCAAGCTCCCACCGACCCATATCTTCCACTGAGATGTCCTTCGCATGATTTCGTCTCCTTACTTTTTCGCGATCTTGTTCTTCGCGTCCTGGTCCGTTTTCTTCTGGTAGGCCACTTTGAGCTTGGCAATCGCTTCCGCCCGCTCAGCGTCCGTCAAATGAATCTGCGTTGAGAGCACCACGGCCATAGTGCCCGTAGGCGCCTTGAGAAAATCTTCGAGCGTCCGGCCGAAGCGGCTCTGCGTGTCGCTAAAGGCCATCGCCAGGTCCGGCCCTATCTTGGTAGCGGATTCGATCCCGAACGAGCTCACGTCGTGGCAGATGAAGCACGTCTTCTTGACGAAGAACGCGCCTTCGCCCGTCAGCATCTGCTGCTCTTTGGCGATCTCTTCGGGTGTCCGCTGTGGCTCGGGAATATGCACGCCCGGCATGTACGCCATGGGCAGGCTCGTGCGCTTCCAGCTCATCACCAGCATGGCCAGGGCCTGTGCTTCTTTGCTGCCGAAACCGAAATTCGGCATCACCGTTTCGCGCACCATCTGCTTGGGATCCTTGAAGTGCGCCACGTGCCATCCGAAGACGGATGGTTTGCCGCCCACGCGGCTGTAATCGAACTGCTCCGGCGCGAGGTCGCCGATAAACGTCAGGTTGGGTCCCACCGCGCCACCCCGCTTGCCGATCGTGTGGCATGCCGTGCAGCCCTTTTGCTCCATCAGTTTCTTGCCGTAGTTGATGTAATCCGCGCCCTTGGTTTCCCGATCGTTGCGATGGCAGATATTGCAATTCACCTGCAATAGCGCTTCGCGGTTCGAGATCAGATAGACCTTGCCCAGGTCGCCGCCCAGCAGCGGCTCGCCCCAGTTGACGTTCCCGACCGAGTGCGCGGCATCGGTGTCAGTCGCGTAGCCCTGTCCGCCGTGGCACAGCGTGCATCCGTATTTCGCCACGGGATGCTGGTCCAGAATTCCCTTCGGATGCGAGCGGTAAGGCTCGGGCGCGCTTTCAAGCCCCTTCCAGTTCACGCCCAGATGGCAGGTGGTGCAGCGGTCCACTCGGCCCAGTTCCTTCACCCACACCTGTTGGATCCCGCCTGGAACTTGCCGCGCGCGCGCCGGCCCGAATTTGCGCGTGACCAACTCGCGGAATTCATCCTGGTAGCCTTGCCACTCCGGCTGCGCGTAGTTCCAGAAAATCACCCCAAGCAGCCCCACGATCACGCCGCCGATCGAGTAAACCGTAACCGTATCCTGGTTTTTCCAAGTCATGGCAGTTCCTCAAAATGGCGTCGGCATCTCGGGCCACGCTTCCCACGGCCAGAAAAACCGCCAGTAGGGCCCGCGCAGGAATGTGCCCACCACCGTCAGCGCGAGCACCGCAATCACAATGCCGAGGAACACCATTTTCTGCCGCCGCCGCACCGCCGCGAAC
>JBGPKX010000250.1:0-9187 GCA_041486185.1 Bryobacteraceae bacterium
ATAGCACAAAGGCGCGCGCGGTTCTCGAGCCGGCCGGCTTTGAGGCCGAGGACGGCGAACTGCTGATCGAGCGCGAAGTCCTGGCGGGCGGAAAGTCGCGCGCGTTTGTGGCGAGCCGTCCGGCAAGTGTTGCGCTGCTGCGCGAGCTTGCGCCGCATCTTGGGGATATTCATGGGCAGCACGACCAGCAGCTTCTGTTCTCGCAAGAGACGCAGCGCGAGATGCTGGACGCGTTCGCCGGATCGCAGAAGCTCGTGGCCGAAGTGGGGGAAAGCTATCGAGCGCTAAGGCACGTAGAATCCGAACTGGCCGGGATGGAGCGGAGCGAGCAGGAGAAGCTGCGGCTACTCGATTTATGGCAGTTCCAGCGGCGGGAGATCGAGAGCCTGCGGCTAGAGAGCGGGGAGGACACGGCGCTCGAGAACGAGCGGCGCGTGCTGCAGAACCTGGGCCGGATACTGGAAACCGGTGGTGCCGCATACGCGGCGCTTTATGATTCTCCGGAATCGGCGGCGGGCCTGGCAAAACTGGCGGCGAAGAAGCTGGATGAACTGGCGCGCATTGACGCGGCGCTGGGCGAGATTCGAGAAACGCTCAGACCGGCGGAAATTGCGTTAACCGAGGCGTCGTATGCGTTGCGCGATTACCTGGGTTCGCTCGAGGCGAATCCGGCGCGCCTCGAAGAGATTGAGGCGCGGCTGGCGGCCATCGACAAAGCCAAGCGGAAGTATGGGGCGAATGTCGAAGAGGTGCTGGGTTACCTCGCTCAAGTAACGCGCGATATCGACGCGGTAGAGCACGCTGGAGAGCGGATGGAGGCGCTGCGCACTGAGCGCGGGAGGCTAAGCGAGGCGTACGATGCTCTGGCGGCGAGCCTCAGCGCGCGGCGGAAAGAAGCTGCCGCTAAACTTGGAAAGCGCGTGGAAGCGGAACTGGCTTCGCTGGCGATGGAGCGAGCCGTTTTTCAGATCGCGGTGCGCCCGGCGGATGCGTCGGCATCCGGCAAAGATGCGGTTGAGTTTCTGGTGTCGCCGAATTTAGGCGAAGAGCCGAAGCCCATCGAGAAGATTGCATCCGGCGGGGAGATCTCGCGCATCGCCCTGGCGCTGAAGACCTGCGTGGCGGCGCCGGTGCGGGCCGGCGGAGCGGTGCGCACACTGGTGTTCGATGAAGTGGATGCGGGCATCGGCGGCGGCGTGGCGGAAGGCGTCGGGCGGCGGCTGAAGAAGCTTGCGGCGGCGAATCAAGTACTGTGCGTGACACATCTGGCGCAGATCGCCTGCTTCGCGGATCATCACTACGTGGTGGAGAAGCACGAGCAGAAAGGGCGCACGGTGACGACGATTGCGGAGCTTGACGCGGACGCACGCACGCGCGAGATCGGGCGGATGCTGTCGGGGCAGAAGCTCACCACCGAGGCGCTCAAGCACGCCGAGCGGCTGATCGAGATGAGCTGCAAGTAGGGCAAGCATTCATGCTTGCCGTGGCTGACGGGAGCACGGAGCCCATGGACAGGCACGAATGCCTGTCCTACTTGTTACACATTTTCCGGCACTACGAAGGGCGGGCGATACTTCCGCGTGATGTAGCTGTTGGCTTCGGCGTCGTTGACGAAGCGTTCGGCCTTCGGATCGAAGTGCAGCTTGCGGCCAGTGCGGTAGCTGATATTGGCCATGTGGACCAGAGCGGCCGAAAGGTAGCCCTCTTCGATGTCGCAGGTCAGGTCCTTGTGGTTACGGCTGCGCACGGCTTTGAGGAAATTCTGGATGTGCGGCGTGGTGTCCCACTCGACCGGCTCGGTGTACTTCATTTGCTCCGCGATCTTGCGGTCTTCGCCGCGGTAGATCTGATAGCCCATGAGATCGATTGACATCCAGCCTTCACTGCCGAAGAACAGATTGCCGATGAAGTTTGAGCCATCGTAAGCGATACTGCTCTCACCGCCGGTGAGCAGGCCGCGTACTTCGAACTGCAGTTCGCAATCGTCATATTTGAAAATGGCGAGCTGCGTGTTGGGCGTTTCCTGATCGTCGTTGTAGACGAACTTTCCGCCCTCGCAGGCCACCACTTCGGGCAGTGTGTGTTTGTTGAGTCCCCAGCGGCAGATATCCATCTCATGCACGCCCTGGTTGCCGATGTCGCCATTGCCGGTGTCCCAGAACCAGTGCCAGTTATAGTGGAAACGGTTGGGATTGAAAGGCCGCATCTGCGCGGGGCCGAGCCACGTGTTGTAGTCGACGCCGGGCGGCACCTGGCCATCGGGCGAATGGCCGATGGATTTCCGCCGCTTGAAACATAGGCCCTTGGCCAGATAAATTTTGCCGATGACGCCGTCGTGCAGCAGTTGCATGGCCTTGATCTTGTGATCGGTGGTGCGGCTCTGCATGCCGACCTGCACCATGCGATTGTACTTGCGCGCCGCCTCCACCATCTTGCGGCCTTCCCAGATCTCGTGGCTGGCGGGTTTCTCGACGTAGACGTCTTTGCCGGCCTGGCAGGCCCAGATGGTGGCGAGCGCGTGCCAGTGATTGCAGGTAGCGATGGAAACGGCATCGATATCTTTGTCTTCTAGAAGCTTGCGGATGTCCTGATACGTTTTCTGCGGCTTATAGCCGGTGAGCTTATCGGTAAACGCGACGGCGCGCTCGATCTGCGCCTGGTCGATGTCGCAAATGCCGGCAATACGCGCTTCCGGCAGCTTGGCGTAGCTGGTAATGTGGTCGCGCCCGCGGCTGCGCACACCGATGACGGCGACGTTGACGCGATCGTTGGCGCCGCGCGCCGTCATGCCGGAGGTCATGGCGATGGCTGAGGATTGGATGAAAGTTCTGCGATTTATTGGTGTCATTTGTCTTAATCCGCGGCGACCGAGCCGGCGCGCCCTCGGAAATCGTGTATGAATTCGAGGAAGCGTGTGGCGTAATGGTTGAGGTTCTCTATCGACCCCCCGCCCAGTAGCGGCGAGCACATCTCATAGGCGATGGAGCCGCGAAAGCCGCCCGCGCGCATGGCGCCGAGGAACTTGCGGTAATCGATGAAGCCTTCGTCGATGGGCACGGCCTGGATGTACGGTGTGAGCGCGGTGTAATTCACCACGGCGGAGTCGTAATGATAGCGCGGGCGCTTCTGGTACGCGGCGATGGTCGTGTGCGGTGTGATGGGCGCCATCTTGCGGGCGGCGGCTTCCAGATCTTCGCCGTGCAGCGCCGGGGCCCAGGCATCGAAGAGAGCTTTACAATTAGGCTCGCCGACGGCTTGCATCAAGTCGTACTGGCTCTCGTAGCCCACCGCGATATCGTGATGGTTTTGCACGCCGATGGTCACGCCGAACTCGGCGGCGCGTTTGGCGCACTCCTTGAGCGCGGCCACCACCAGGTTCCACTGCGCCGAGTAGCCGGCAGAGGGGTTTTCGTAGGCGGTGAAAATGCGCACCAGGCTGCCGCCGAGATCGTGCGCCAGCCGCGCCAGCTCGGTGATGTAGTGCACCTGGATCTCACGCTGCGGCACTTCACCGTGCTCGAGGTCGCCGGTGAAATTGTTGTAGCCTGCAATGCAGAGATCCCGCAGCTTGCGCTGTTCGAGATGCTGGCGCAGTTGGGCACGCTCCTTCGCGCCGTAATCCAGCAGCGAAAGATGCGGCCGCTTGGCCATGAGCATGACGCCCTCGTAGCCCAGGTCGGCGGCTTTGTCGATGAACTGATCAAGCGTAAGATGCGCCTGTCCCCAGGAACCGGAATAACTGACTGAATGCAATAACGCTGAAAAACTCACAGAAAACTCCCTAAGCCACTCTACTCTCTGCCGCGCGTTCGATCAACCTGGCTTGCAATGTCCGCGGCGGCGCGTGGGCAATCCCGCCAGTCTCTGTTTCCGGAAGTCACTCTACCCACCACTCCCTCACGGTCGCGGCTCTGAAACGATGTACCCGGCCGGACAAAACGCGACGTTGCGGAGCCGCGACTATAAGAGAGCGGTCAAGAAACTCGAGAAACGGCAGACTCGCGCTTGCCTCTTCCATCGTTGTTCCAGGCAGCCGCTTGCGCTGATCGATCCGCCGGCCACGCAATGTAGAATGATGTGCGCTATGCGCGCGTTCATCTTTCTCTTGGCCTCGGTTGCCTTGGCCCAACAGCCCGGCACGTTCAAACTCAAGGCCAGTCCGAAAACCGTGGTCTGGGGTTATTACGCGGCCAACACGCCACCGGCGTTACATGTGCGCTCCGGCGATACGGTCGAGATTGAGACGCTCATCACGAACAGTCCCGCGCGCCTGGAGGCAGCGGGCGTGCAGCCAGACCAGATTGAACCCGCACTACGAGCCATCTATCAACAAGTCACCGACAAAGGACCGGGCGGCCACATTCTTACCGGGCCGGTCTACATCGAAGGCGCCGAGCCGAGCGACACGTTGGAAGTGCGCATTCAGGCGGTCCGACTTGCCATTCCGTATGCGTACAACGGCTTCCGCCCCGGCGCCGGTTTTCTGCCGGATGAATTCCCTTACTCGCGGACGAAAATCATTCCGCTTGACCGGGACCGCATGGTGGCGCGCTTCTCCGATCACATCGAAATTCCGCTGCGGCCGTTCTTCGGCAGCATGGGCGTCGCGCCACCAGAGGCTTCGGGCCGTATCAGCAGCGCGCCACCGTGGTTTCACGCGGGCAACCTAGATAACAAGGAACTGGTCGCCGGCACCACGCTCTACATCCCGGTCCAGGCGCGCGGGGCCCTATTCGAGGTGGGCGACGGGCATGCCGCGCAGGGTAACGGAGAGGTGGATATTACGGCGCTCGAAACATCGCTCACGGGCGTGTTTCAGTTCATTGTCCGTAAAGACATGCACCTTCGCTGGCCGCGAGGCGAAACGCCGACGCATTACATCACTATGGGCCTCAATGAGGACCTGCGCGAGGCCACGCGGCTGGCGGTGCTGGAGATGATCGATTTTCTCGTCACAGAAAAGCACCTGACGCGCGACGATGCCTACATGCTGACCAGTTCTGCCGCCGATCTGGCGATTACTCAACTGGTTGACGGCAACAAGGGCGTACATGCCATGATTGCGAAGTCCATCTTCCGGTAAGATGGCGCTATGCCCGAAGAACCAAGACTGCTGGTCAGCCTCCAAGATGGCGTGAAGCGCATCACCTTCAACGCGCCTGAGCGCCGCAATGCCGTGGACCGCGCCACCTCCGAGCGCCTGCTCGAAGTGGTGCAAGAGACCGCGCGCGATGAGAGCAAGGTAGTCATTCTGACCGGTGCCGCCGATTCTTTCTGTGCCGGAGCGGATTTGAGCACATCCAAACCCGGTGGCGGCGACGTCACCGATTTCTTGCGCCGTGTGGTCAATCCGACGATTCTGGGGCTGCGCGAGATGCCCAAGCCGGTAATCGCGCGTGTGCACGGCCATGCAGTGGGCGTTGGTTGCAATTATGCGTTGGCGGCCGACATCCGCATCGCTACGCCCGAAGCCAGGTTCGGCCAGGTGTTCAGCAAGATCGGCTTGATCCCCGACGGCGGCAGCACCTACTTTCTGCCGCGCATGATCGGCTATCCCAAAGCGTTCGAGTGGATGATCACGGGCGCCATCATCGATGCACAACAGGCCTCGGAGTGGGGTCTGGTGAACGCGGTTGTGCCGCTCAAAGAGCTGGATGAGGTAGTGGACAAATGGATCGCCATGCTGCGTTCCGGTCCCGGCATGGCTTACGCCGGGATCAAGCGCGCGGTTACTTACGGCGAATCGCACACGCTTGCCGAGGCGCTCGATTTCGAAGCGGTCACGCAACACACCTGCTACGTGTCGGACGACTTCCGTGAAGGTGTGGCGGCCTTCCGCGAAAAACGCAAGGCCGCCTTTCGCGGGAAGTAGAACCAGCGGCGCGTGGCAACCGGTTGCGGAAGCCCAGCCACCACTAAAAGCCGAACGATTTCCTCATTTTTCCCGTACTATTCGTGTAATAATTTCCGCCGCGACCAGTCATATGCGTATATGGAAAGCCTGCAGGCTGTAATGGACCAGTCGCCGCCGCCGCCGGCTGCCACCAGGCAACTCGCTGAGCTGGAAAGACTTTTTCGAGAGCATCATGCCACCGTGATGCACGCTGCCTACCGCATCACCGGGAATGCGACCGATGCCGAGGACGTGCTGCAGAACGTGTTTATGCGGCTACTTTCCCGGGGCGCGGATTCCGCAGCCATGGAGAATGTGCCCGCTTACCTGCACCGGGCAGCGGTGAACGCGGCGCTGGATCTGGTACGAGGGCGGCACGAGGGCCAACAGTTTTCGATAGACGCGCACGCTCCGTGTCTGGCGGCGGCCGGCGAGGCGGCGCCCGATCGCCAGCAGGAAGCGCGCGAGATGCGCGACCTCGTCCGGCGAGCCATCGCCCATCTTGCGCCGCGCACCGCTGAGATCTTCGCTTTGCATTATTTCGAGGGCTATTCGAACCCGCAGATTGCCAGCATGCTGGATCTGACGGCGGCCGGAGTGGCGGTCACTTTGCACCGGGCGCGCACGCGCTTGCAGGAGCAAGTCCGCAGTTACATGGGAGAAAGATCATGAGTACCGAACGAAATCGTCCCGATCAGATTCTGGATCAGGCTATCGCCGAAATCCGCACCGAAGAGATGGATCAGGCGACAGTCGAGCAGGCGGCGGCGCGAGTGTGGGCCAATGTGGCGCAGGGATTCAGGGCTGTGAATACGTCGGACACTACGCTGCGCACATGTGCCGATTTCCGTGCCCTCATGCCTGCTTATCTCGCCAAGCAGGTTCCCGAGGCTCAAGTGTGGTTGCTCGAAGACCATGTTCACGGCTGCCCCGCTTGCCGGAATGCACTGGATGCCCTGCGCTCGGGCAAGGTGGTGGAACTGGCGGCGGGCTCCGCCAAGCGGAAATTCACAGTCTTCCAAGCCAAGTGGGCTGTGGCGGCCGCGCTCGCGATAGGTATCGGCATCGGCGCGTGGCAGCAGCGCGACAACCTGCTACCGGCGCCCAGTGGTCCGCGCGGGGTGGTGCAAGGCGTGAATGGTTATCTGTATCGCGTTTCGGATATGGGAAACACTCCCATTTCGGTTGGAACGGAACTGGGAGAGCGTGAAGAGATTCTTACGGCACGGGGCTCCGGCGCCATGGTGCGCCTCGTGGACGGATCGCTGGTCGAGATGCGCGAGCGGTCTGAGCTATCGCTTTCGCGCAAGCGCAGCGGAACGACGATTCGCCTGGAGCGCGGCAGCGTGATCGTGCAAGCCGCCAAGCAGCGCAATGGGCGGCTGTATGTCGCGACCGACGATTGCCTGGTTTCGGTAAAAGGCACGGTTTTCGCCGTGGACCGCGGTACCAAAGGCTCGCGGGTATCGGTCATCCAAGGCGAAGTACAAGTGGATGAGGCGCGCGAGACCCACCTTCTGCATCCCGGCCAGCAGGTTTCGACCGATGCCGCCATGGCGCCGGTGCCGATCAAAGACGAGATCGCCTGGAGCCAGAACCTGGACCAATACCTGGCGCTCGTAAGCGAGTTCTCTGTGCTGCAAAAAGAATTGGAGCAAGTGCCTGGCCCCGGCCTGCGCTATTTTTCGAAGCTGCTCGATCTGGCGCCCGACGGCACGGTGCTCTATGTCGCGATTCCCAACATCGGCAGCATGCTGGGCGATGCCCAGCGTATTTTCGATGAGCGGCTGAACCAGAGTGCGGTGTTACGCGAATGGTGGAACCAGCAGCAGTCGCAAGACAAGCTGAAGCGGGCGCTCGATGCCGTGCGGGGGTTCAGCGATTACCTGGGTAACGAGGTCGTCATGACGATGGCGGAAAGCGGGTCCGGTGGGCTGCATATGCCGTTGGTCATGGCCGAAGTCACGCGCTCCGGCTTTCGCGAGTATCTGCAGCAGCAGATTGCGCCGATCTCCGGAGGCGCAGAGCTGACGGTGGTGGATGACGCAGCCAACCTGCCCTCCGCCGGCGGCCAGCGCGGGGCCTTTGTGCTACTGATGAATAACATCGTGGCGGTGTCGCCCGATCCGACGAGTCTTCGGGCCGTAGCGGCGCTGGCCCAGCAGCCGGGCTCGGGTGCATTTGGCAAAACCGCCTTCTATCAGCGCATCGCCGATTCGTACCGCGCTGGCGCCGGCTGGCTAATTTGCGCCGATATGGAACAAATCCTGCCGTATTCCGTACAACAGAACGAGCGGCACAATGTGGAGCCACAGGCGTCACAGACGGAAAAGTCAATGTTCAGCCAGCTTGGGCTATTTGACGTGCAGCACCTGGTAGTGGAGCGCAAGGACACCGGCGGCAAGACAGAGAATCGCGCGATGGTGACGTTTGCGCAACCCCGGCGCGGGGTGGCTGCCTGGCTGGCGGCGCCGGCGCCCATGGGGGCTCTCGATTTCATTTCACCGGACGCCAGTTTCGTGACGGCGTTCGTAGTCAAGCAGCCTCAGGCCGCGCTCCAGGAACTTTTCGGCGCGATGCAAACGGTCGATCCCAACTTCGCCGGCCAACAGGCGAATTTCGAATCACAAGCCGGTATCAGCGTGCTGGACGATCTGGCCGGGCCGCTCGGCGGGGAAGTCGCATTCGCGGTCGATGGCCCCATTCTGCCGGTGCCGGGGTGGAAATTCGCTCTCGAGGTGTACGACCCCGCGCGGCTCGAGCACACCATCGAAACCCTGATTGCCAAAGCCAACAGCGCGCATCAGGGGGCGAACCTGAATCTGACGCAATCGCAGGTGGGTGGCAGGACCTACTACTCGCTCCAGTCACCGCAATCGCTGATCGGCGTCCACTATACGTTCGTCGATGGCTACCTGGTGGCGGCTGCGAGTCCAGCGCTGCTGGGACAAGCCATCAGCCAGCGGGCAACCGGTTACAGCCTGACGCGATCGGCGGGATTCAAAGCGCTCCTCGGCCGCGACGGCTACAGCAATTTTTCAGCGATTCTCTATCAGAACTTCGCCGCGGTGGTCGGTCCACTGGCAGGCCGATTGAGCGCGACCGGCGCTTTGACTCCCGACCAGCAGAAGGCCATCGACACGCTCAGAGCCAACGCGGCGCCAACGTTGATCTATGCTTATGGGCAGCCGGACCGGATCGAAGTGGCTTCCACCGGCAGTTTCTTCGGCGTGAACCTGGACGCGCTGGCGGGAACCGGCGGCCCGTTCCAGATTCCAAACGTGCTCGAAAAGA
>JBGPKX010000251.1:0-9161 GCA_041486185.1 Bryobacteraceae bacterium
CCCGCATGTGTTGGTGGACTGCGGGATTTTCGCGCCCGACGAACCGGTTGCCACCTGGATTCTACGTGACCTGGAGGACAATCTCTTCATGTCGCCTGAGTCATTCAGCGTCGCCGAACAGGATTGGTTCAGCCGCGGCGGCATTACTCTACAACCCAACCTGGTGAACACCGCGGTGACGTATCTAGAGCGTGATGAGCCGCCACAGGCGCTGCGTGCTTTTTATAACGCGTTCGCGGCCAGCTATTACCCCGATGTGAACGCATTTACGGAATGGGAGCCATCGTTTGGCAAGAGCGGTGGTCCCTTCTTCAAGACCTCCGATGAAGCCGGCTCGCTTGTCTGGCTCCGGTTGATGCTGGTCCGGGAAGATGGAGACAAGCTATATCTGGCCTCGGGAGCGCCTCGCCGCTGGTTCACCCCTGATCAGACGATCCAGGTGGAAGGTGCAGCCACATTCTTCGGCCCAGTCGCCTTCCGGATCGAATCTCACCCGGACAACGGGCGTGTGGATGCCACGGTCCGGTTGCCGGATTCGTTCCGCGCGAAGGAAATCCGGCTCCGGCTGCGCCATCCGGACGGCAAGCACTTCACGCGCGTGGAGATGGACGGCCAGCCGTGGACGCAATTCGACAGCGCCCGCGAATGGATTATCGTGCCGGTTTCCGCCGGCACTAAGAACATCCGAGCATTTTTCTGATCTCGACGGCATCATGAAAATCACCGCTATCGAAGCCATTCACCTGCGGGTTGAAGATCCCAACATCGGACTGTTCGATGGGTCTTACGACGACTGCGTCGTCCGAGTGCGAACCGACGAGGGTATCACGGGAATCGGGGAGGTGGAATCGCTGGCGCCGGCCATTCAGGCCCTGATTCATGCGGCCCCGGCGCACAATCACGCGCGCGGCCTCGGCGAGCTGCTGATCGGGCGCGATCCGTCGAATCCCGAAGAGCTTTGGAATCTCATGTACGACGCAACCGACTATATCGGCCGGCGCGGCATCGTCATGCACGCCATTGGCGGCATTGATCTAGCGCTCTGGGACATTAAAGGACAACTGGAGAACAAGCCAATCGCGGAACTGCTCGGCGGAGCGGACCGTGACCGCATTGAGGCCTACGGGACGATTTATCCCATGGCCCGCACTGTCGCAGGAGTGGAAAGCCAGGTAGAGGATGCGCTACGACGTCTGCGGCTTCGTAACATCAAGTTTGCCGCGGATCCCTGGTGGATGGACGATCTGGACCAGACGGCCCGCCTGCTTCGGGCCGCGCGCCGCGTGCTGGGCAAACCAGGCGGTATGATCATCGACGCCGCGCTCTCGTACAGAACGGCGGACGAAGGGCTGCGGCTGGTTCCCATCTTCAAAGAGGTGGGTGTGATGTTCCTCGAGGCTCCTCTGCCGCTGGACGACATCGAAGGTCATGCGCGCATGGCGGAGGCGGGTCTGCCGCTGGGAGTGGGCGACCTGGGATTGACGCACACCGATGAGTTCATCGACGCCATGGACCGTGGCCGGGCGTCAATTTGCCAACCGGACATTACTATGGTGGGCGGCTTCACGGGAATCCGTAAGATCGCGCGGGCGGCCCGCGAGCGCGACAAGCGGGTCATTACGCACGGCTACAAGACCAACATCGAGATCGCCGCTAATCTCCATTTTCTGGCCAACCACTGGACGGAGGAACTGCTCGAGTACTCCACCAGCAGGTCACCGCTCCGCTGGGAAATGACGGAAGAGCGGATCGACGTGGACCGCGACGGCAAAGTCGAAGTTCCACGCAGTCCCGGACTAGGGGTGCATTTGAATGACCGAACGGTGGAGAAATTCCGGATCTCGTGACGCGGTGGTTACCGGTTCAAAGAGATGTCCGCCTGGAATTCGGATCTGCCCGGTATCCCCAGATTCAGGTGATACAGCGGTCCACCAAAAAAGCCGCCGGACGAGTCGTAGCCTGCCGGCATCACCGGCATGGGCTCGGACCGGGCCGCCGACGTGATGAAAATATCGGTAAGGTTTTCTCCGCCGAAGGCCACACTGGATGTCTGTTTCGCCGGGGTCGAGACGCGCCGCTCGACTCGCCCTTCCGGATCGTAACGGGTCACGCAGCTCCCGTACCACTGCGCGGACCAGAGAAAGCCCTCGGCGTCTACGGCCAGACCATCGGGGAGCCCTTCGTTCGAGGGTACTTGAACCAGAACGCGGCGATGTTGCAGGCTGCCCGTGTTCAGGTCGTAATCGTATGCATAAATGCGTCTTGCCACCGAGTCTGTGAAATAGAGCGTCGTGTGATCGCATGAAAAAGCCAGCCCGTTGGAGAGATGAAAGCCTTCATCGACGATGGCGACCTTCCCGTCGACATCCACGCGCATCAGCTTGCCTAATTCGTATTTGCCGGACGGATCGTAGTACTGGCTTCCTGCGTACAGCCGGCCGGCGGGATCGGACGTGCAATCGTTCATCTGGCACCTGACGCCGTCCACTTCGGCCGCGATCAGCTCCAGTTGATCTGTGCCGTCCCACAGCCATATGCCGCTGTTGTTCGTGATGACAAAGCCCCCCTGCCGGTTCAGCCGATAGCCGTTTATCTCGAGGCCCTGCTTTAGAATTCCGTGCTTGCGGGATGCCTGCTGGAACCGATAGAAGCGCTGGCCCACGCAATCCGTCCAGTAGAGCGCTTCGGTCTGCGGATCCCAAACGGGGCATTCTCCGCAGAGATCTTGGTAGTCGGCGACGATATTAAGTTTGGTGAGTGAGTTCACCGCTTTCGCTCCGGATTCAAAAGGTTGAGGTCAGTCCGCCATCCACCACCAGAGTGTGGCCGGTCACGTACGAGGAGTCATCCGACGCCAGGAACACGGCGACGCGGGCTACCTCTTCCGGCTGGCCCACACGCCCCAGTGGCACCTTGCGCCGGCCGACATACCACTCTTTGAACAATTCCGTCTCCGTCTCATCTACTCCGTTCACGATTGACATGGGCGTATGAATGAAACCCGGAGCGATGGCGTTGGCGAGAACACCGTGCGGCGCAAGCTCGACTCCCAGCGACTTAGTAAAGCTTACCAATGCGCCTTTTGCCGCGACATAGGAACCAGCTCCACCATCGGTGGCCATCGCCTGCACCGACGCAATCGTGATGATACGGCCGCGACGCTGCCGCACCATGTACGGAGCAACCAGCTTGCAGCCCCAGTACACTGCTTCCAGATTCACCCTTTGCACTTCACGCCATTGATCGAGAGCATCAGTCAGGATGTCTCCGCTGCGGCAGATCGCTGCGTTGTTGACCAGCGCATCGATTCGCCCGAACTTCGATGCGATCTGCTCCACACAACTTCTGTACGCCTCCTGGCCTGTAATATCGAGGACGTACGCCGAAGCCTGACCGCCTGCTTGGCCGATTTCTTCACATACCTTCCCGACTTCGTCCTTGCGATCCAGCGCGGCGACAACGGCGCCCTCCCGCGCAAATTCGCGAGCGATAGCCGCCCCGATACCCTGTGCCGCGCCCGTCACGATGCTGATGCGACCTGCAAGCTTCATTCTCTGAACTCCGACCCAAAATGATTGCCGATCACAGAGATGATACTCCCAACCAGTAGTGTTAAAGTCATCGGAGGCCATGAGCACCAAAACTCTCCGAACGACGGTTACCGGCAGTTATCCCAGACTCCAGCAGCCGGGCGACACGTTAAGGAAGCCGGCGTTGTCCCGGGAACAAGCCGACGAACTCATTCGCTGGGCCGTGACCGATCAAGTGGACGCCGGGCTGGACGTGGTAACGGACGGTGAAGGCCGCCGCGAGAACATGTACTACTTCTTTCAGAAGCGGCTCGAGGGCGTGAGCTTTGCCGAAATGGAGTACCGCAAGTACGGGCCGCTGGGGTTCGGCATCGAGATCGCCAAAGTCTTCCAGGACGCCTTTGCTCCAAAAGAGATCCTGCCTGGCAAATATATTTGCTTGGAGGTCCACGATACAGGCTATGGCATGGACGAAGAAACGAAGGCCAAAATCTTTGATCCCTTCTTCACCACGAAGTTTACGGGCCGCGGGCTCGGTCTTGCGGCAGTGTCGGGCATCGTACGCGTGCATAGAGGGGCTCTCAAGGTGTACAGCACACCCGGTAAGGGGACCACGTTTAAGGTGCTCCTTCCAGCAACCGAAGAAAAGTCTCTCAAAGAAGCTGGCGCTATCCCCCAAAAGGACCTTACTGGCAGCGGTCTCATCTGCGAAAAGTGAGAGGACGGATTCAAGCACGAACTCACCGTTGTAACATGGCGTAAGGTGCACTGGGCAGGATGAGGGGCACGGAATTGCAAATTGCTGATTTCAAGACATCATGGGGTTTCGTCTACCCAACAGCCGGGCGCTTCGGTTACTAAGAAACCAGGAGGCAAACATGAGCCACAAACAGCACAACAACATCGATCGGCGGGTCTTCCTTCAACAGGGATTGGCGGGAGCCGGCGCCGCGAGTTTAGCCGCTTCTCTCACGCATGGCCAAGATGAGCCTCCGAGACCTATCCGGATCGGCGTCATCGGTGTGGGGCCTCGTGGGCAGTGGCATGTAAGGAATCTGCTCACCAACCATCCGGACGTGACGGTGTCCGCTATTTGCGACATCCAGGAAGACCACCTGAGAAAGGCTATGGAGATAGTCAAGGAGATGCGCGGAACTGCGCCGGTGGGTTATTCGAAGGGTGAGTATGACTACCGCAACTTATGCCAGCGCGACGATTTGGAAGCTGTTTTGATCGCGACGCCAGTCTATTGGCTGGGCCGCATGACCGTCGATGCCCTGCGCGCGGGCAAACATGCGGCGCTCGAAGTAGCGGGACCGCAGACCGAAGAAGAGTGCTGGGACATGGTCAGAGAGAAGCGTAAGAGCGGCAAGCACGTCATGTTTCTTGAGAACTGCTGTTACGGCAACGAGAACATGATGATATACAGCATGATCAAGCAAGGCGTGTTCGGAGAGCCGTACTATGCCGAGGGCAGCTACGTGCATGATTGCCGGTTTCTATTCTTCGATTCCGGCGGCAAGATCACGTGGCGCGGCGAGCTGCAACGCGATCGTTATGGCAGCACCTACCCGCAACACGGCCTTGGCTCGAACTGCAAGTGGCTGGAGATTAACGACGGAGACCGCCTGGAGACTTGCCAAACCATGATGGCGTCGACCGGTCATGAGTCGCATCTTCGCACCGTCAGGCAATTCGGTCCCGACAGCGAGCAGGCCAGGATTCAGTTCAAGGAAGGCGACTTTGTCACCAGCCTGATTTCTACGGCTAAAGGGCGCATGATCCGCCTCGATTACAGCATCTGCTGCACCCGGCCTTACTCGCGATATTACCTGCTGCAAGGGACCAAAGGGTGCTGGGATTCACGGTCGGGTGTTTTCCTTGAAGAAGCCACCCCAGGGCGGAGTGGCACAGAGGGGGCATGGGAACCGCTCGAAAAATATCAGCCGAAATACCAACACCCGTACTGGCGCGAGAGCGGGGCCCTTGCCCGGAGGAGTGGTGGGCATGGCGGGATCGATTACCACTGCATCTCCGACTTTGTGAAGATGCTCCGCGAAGACAAAGAGCCATGGATCGACGTCTACGACGCGGCGACATGGAGCTCCATCATTTTCTGCTCGAAATTGTCACTCGACCGCAACGGTGCTCGTGTTGAAATGCCCGATTTTACTGACGGAAAGTGGAAGGACCAGAACTGGAGAAAAGATCGCATGGCGATTTCGTAGCCACTATCATCGCGCGCCTTCCAGGACCGCGCGAAGCCGCCGCGCAGTAATAGGAGGAGTTGATGATGTCTGGCGTTACATTTTCGAAGAGAGATCTCTGCGAAATCGGCGGAGGCCAGCGGATCAACTGGAACGCTCTGGCCTGTCAACCGGCACACCATGGCCAGGAACACGAATCCAATGGTAGCTTTCATCAAGACTGGACGAGCGCCCCACCTCCGGCCGCAAGATAAGTATTCATTCATCAGACGGTGCCCAGTTTTGTACCCACCCGGGTCTCTCGTGGATGCCACCCGCCAGGCGATCGCCCGCCGCGCAGATGAGGACCACTCGTGGCGCAGCGTTACCATTCGGATCGACTTCGTCGCCCGAAAGGCGGGAATCTAGCGAGCTCTATTCGTAGCGCAACGCCGTTACCGGATCGACATGCATCGCGCGGTGCGCTGGAACATACGTAGCCGCCAGGGCAACGGCGCTCAGCAGAGCAACCACAAGACCAATGGTAATCGGATCCCACGCGCTTACTCCAAACAGCAGGCTTCCCAAGATTCGGCCTAGCACGACCGAAGCTACCACACCGGCTGCCAATCCCGCCGCCACCGGCAACAGGCCCTGCCGGAGCACCATCCGGGTGATACTGCCGGGCCGCGCCCCAAGAGCGATGCGGATTCCCATCTCATTTGTCCGTTGCGCCACCGAATAAGAAACGACGCCGTAAATTCCCAGGCTCGCCAGCAGCATTGCCGCTACGGCAAACAACAGCACCAGGCTCATCTGGAACCGGCGCTGCGCCACTGATTCGGTCACGATGTCTTCCATGGTTCGGAACGACGGAACGGGCATCTCCGGATCGATTTGGCGGATAGCCGCCCGAATTGCCGAAGCCGCGCTTGCCGGATTCACAGCGGTCTTGACGGCGAGCGACGCCTCGTTGTAGAAGCGCTGCCAATAAGGTATGTAGACCGTAAGCGATGGGTTCCTATTCAAACTTACGCCACGCACATCGCCGACGACGCCGGCTACCTCAATGAGCACCGAGTCTTCGCCGCCGATCTGAAAGCGCTTGCCGATCGGATTCTGTCCCGGCCAAAGGCGCTCAGCCGTCAGCGCGGATACGAGAGTGACCTGCCGCTTGCGGTCCGCCTCTTCGAAGATCCGGCCGCTTCGCAAAGGAATCCCCATGGTGCGGAAGTAATCCGGATTCACCTGGCGGATATCGGCCAGCGGGCGCTCCATCAGCGGGACCTTCGAGCCTTCCAACTTCAGAAGGTTGTTTCCGCCTTCGCCACTGAGCGGAAGCCGGTTGGAAACCCCAGCCGACTTGACGCCGGGTAGCGACCCCACTCGCTCGAGCAAGGAGTACAGGAAAGCCACCCTCTTTTCGCCGTTGGGGTAGCGGTTGTCCGGCAGGCTCAAATCAACCGTCACGATGCGTTGAACCTCGAAGCCCCGGTCAACGTTGAGCAGCTTCACGAAACTGTGTAACAGCAGACCGCCTGCGATCAGGCACATGGCACTCAAACCGGTTTCAACGCCAACCAGCAGCGACCGGAGATGACCGCTCGCCCGACCCGCAGTCGTGCCTCTCGCCCCGGACTTCATGGCTTCCTGGGGATCGGTGGTGGCGAAGCGACAGGCGGGAAGAAGGCCGCACAGAAGCCCGGCAAATATCGAAGTGGCCACAGTGAAGAAGAGGACGCGTGCGTCCAGATGCACTTCATCGATACGCGGCAGATCGATCGGCGAATATGCCACGATCAGGCGAATCGCCCCATATGCGAGCACGATTCCACAGACGCCTCCGAGGAAAGACAAGAACAGGCTCTCCACCAGCATCTGCCGCACCAGGCGTCCGGCTGTGGCGCCCAAGGAGCTGCGAATGGCGAATTCCCGCCGCCGGCCAGTCGCGCGCGCCAGCAGCAGGTTGGCAATGTTGACGCAACCAATCAACAGAACCGCGCCCACCGCGGCCAGCAGCAGTTCGAGACCGGTGCGCGACCGGCCCGTGATCTGGTCCTGCAGTGGAACCAGCGCGGCGTAGAGTTCGACCTTGAAAGGCGCCTGCTTGACGAAATTAGCTTGCGCTACATTCAGCTCGGAGAGGGCCTGCGACGCCGTAACGCCACGCCGCAAGCGTGCAATGCAGGCGAAGTTGAAGTCGCCCATTTCGTCCAGTTCGTCATCGCGCAACGCAAACGGCTTCCAAAGCTGCGGGCGTTCTTCCGAGATGGTCATGGCATACAGTTGACTCAGCTTCGGAAAATGCAGGCCGGCACGCAGCACACCGATGATCTCGTACGATTTGCCATCGAGCGTGATCTTGCGGCCGACCACGTTCGGATCCGCCCCAAAGCGCCGGATCCAAAGCTCATGGTTCAGGACGACCACGCGGTCGCGGCCCGGCTGATCTTCTTCGTCGAGAAAAGTGCGGCCGAGCTGCGTCTTGATTCCGAGCATTGCAAAAAGATTGGGCGAGACGCGGGCCGCCGGGATGCGCTCCGGCTCGCCTGCGCCGGTGAGGTTGAACGTGATGCCGCCCAGTAGAGCCAACTGATCGAAGGACCGCGTCTCCTTGCGCCACTGGCGGAAGTGCATGCCGTTGACCGGGATCAAAGGCGCAAAGTGGCTGAATTTCGGGACTACCTCATGAATGGTCACCAGCCGGTCCGATTCCGGGTAAGCCAGCGGGCGGAGGATCACGGTATCGACGACGCTGAAGATCGCCGTGTTTGCCATGATAGCGAGCGCCAGTGTGGCAATCGCAATCGCACTGAATCCCGGGTTCTTCCGCAGCGTCCGTGCGGCAAATCGAAGATCGCTGAGCAGTGTGTCGAACATAGGGCCTTCTTTCGCGCTGAGAAGCCGGTTGCCGAATCTGGACACTGTGACACTTCCGATCGCGCGGCTAACAGTTTAGTACGACGCCGCCACACGCCTGGTTCCGCGAAGTTTGAACGCCAAGGAACCGGCCGCAGCTCGCCATCACGGGCCAGATACGGGGTTCTCGCAAGTCACTACAGGAGCCGCTGGTGCCCGCGCCGATGGACTAGAACCGGACTTCCGGCTCGCGACGTGCCGGTTCGGTCCGGCCGCGGGCAACTTCCGAGTGCGCCGTCATCCAGGCGTAATCAGATTGACCCTGTATAATCGCTGGCAAACTCAGGTAGGTTTCCCGATCAAAACCTAGTCAGCCTACCATTAACAACGGGGGTACGCCCAGGCCGACTACCAAGCACCCGGGCCGGGCAAGGAGCGCGTATGGTTGAACGTATATTCGCCGAGCAGACGTTCGCCACCTGCTTCATCGAAGGTAACCAGGCGCACGATCATTTTGTTCGTAGGCGCGGCCTTCGCTAATGTGATGGACTCCTGGAAGGCAACGCTGCTTGCCCCGGAATGAACC
>JBGPKX010000252.1:0-9136 GCA_041486185.1 Bryobacteraceae bacterium
CGGCAGGGCGCGCTTGAAGATGCGCAGCCAGCTGCGACTCATTATTCCTTTGATGTCCGAGTAACCACGCCATTTGAGAATAACCGGCAGCTCTTGCAGGTCGGCGAGCATGGCGCTCGACGTGACGCACCTCGCCGACGAAGCGTTCTGGCAGGCATGAGCGTCAATCCGGAGCATGGGATCACGCGCGGCTGGATCTGCGGACGGCACGGTCGCCGATGTCCACTGGGTATCGCAGCGCCAGACGACGCACGTCGTAGTTGAATTTCACAAAAAGCTTCTCCCATCGTTTTGCCTGGGCGGGAGTGTATTTGTAAAATCCCCGCCTGCTGGCAATACCGCGCCCGCCCGATTCGACGATTTTGCGCATCAGCGGTGGAATCCGGGGACTGGTGTTCAACTCGGGGAGCAAGTCCTTCATGACCTTGTAGTAGCCCTCAACACCCATCAAATCCATATAGCGGAAGGGGCCGGCGAACGGAATCCACCAGCCGACATCGTTGCGCAAGGAGCGGTCCACATCCTCGACGGTAGCGACGCCGGAATCGACCAGGGAACAGGCCTCGCGGAACATGGCGTACGAAACTCGATTGGTGATGAAACCGCGGACGTCCCGGCGCACCAGCGACGGCTCCTTGCCCCAATGCTTGGCCAGTGCCATGACCTGTTGCGCGCATTTTTTCGAGGTGCGCTCGCCGGCTATGATCTCCATGAAGCGGGTAATGTGGGCGGGTTCGTCCCAGTGAATGCCGACGAAACGCCCGGGGTGAATGGCATCGCGCTGCAGGATGCTTACGGGAATGGCTGACGTATTACTGCCGATGATGGTCCGGCGCGGGACGACCGCCTCCACGGCACGGTAGGTTTCCCGCTTGACGGCGAGGTCTTCGATGATGGACTCGATGACGATGGCGCACGGGGAAAGCGAGCCGACATCCTCGACGAGGGTCAGGCGGCTAAGGAGCTGTGCCGGATCGGCGTCGAGCAGGCGTTCGCGCTGCATTTCGCGGAGGAGCGTGAAGATGCGCCGGCGAGTTCCGCGATGCCGCGCCAGCTTGCGCGTGAGGCCGATGACGGGGTGACCAGCGGCGAGCAGGCAAGCGATGATGCTATGGCCCATCAGCCCCAGGCCGATCACGCCGGCGGTAATCTCGTTTGGATAGATGCGTCGGGGGATCAGATGCCTCAAGGAGGGCAATATGTCACAGCCCGCCGGAGCGTGTCAATTCGAAAACACCACTTTCATTAGGAAGAGACGGGAGTTTTGGGGCGCGAAGCAGAGAACTCCGGCTTGCGGCCGCACTGCTGCGAAATAGCGGCTGCCGCGCGCAGCATTCCTTCGACGACGCGCTTGTTACGCCTCGGGTTGAAGCGGGAACAGGGACCGGAGATGCTCATGGCGGCGACGGCGCGGCCCTGCGCGTCGCGGATGGGAGCGGCGACACAAGTGGCGAGCAGCGTGGTCTCCTCCCGATCGAAGGCGTAGCCCCGCTCCCTAACCCGGCGCAATTCGTGGCGGAACTCTTCGGGATCGGTGATGGTATGCGGAGTCAGAGCGGGGAGTTTCCGGTGATCCAGAATCCCGGCCACCACGGCGAGCGGAGCATCGGCCAGAATACATTTGCCCATAGCGCTGGCATGCGCCCAAACCGAGGCGCCCGGCCGCTCGTTCAGCCGCAGCGCATACTCGCTCGGCACAACCTCGAGATACACCACCTTGTCGAGCTGAAGGCGGCCGAGATTGACGGTTTCGCCGAACTCGTCCCGCAGGCCGAGCATATGCGGCAGCGCGGCGTAGCGCAGCGCTTCGGAGCTGGCGGTATCGTTGGCCAGGTCGGCGAGGTTGGGGCTGATGGCGTAGGTCCGCTTGCCCTCATCGCGCTGCACGTAGGCAAGATAGTGCAACGTGCTGAGGATGCGGAAAACGGTGGATTTTGGCACACCGGTGCGAACGGTGATCTCGTTGAGGTTCAGGCTGCCCGAACGGGACAACTCTTCCAGTATCCGAAAAGTGCTGCGCACGACCGGTACCAGATACCGGCCGTTGTTGGCGCTGGCGTCGCGCCCGGCGTTCTTGGCCCGCATACACCAGATACTATCGCACGTTTCAATGGAAAAACGCATGGACGGCCGCCGATTCCGGAACACGGCACAGGGGCGCGGTTCATCTATTGGAACCACAATTTTCTCCTTGACATCAAACCCGGGCTATGGAATATTTCCTTGAATAACCAACAGGAGGTCGTCATGAAGAGTTTCCGCTGCGCCAACCGGTCAGGTGTATTCGCAATTTTGGCATTGCTTGTGGCCGTTCCACAAGCCCGCGCCGACGTGACGGGCGCGATCTTGGGAGCGGTGGCCGATCCGACGGGAGCCGTGATCGTCGCGGCCCATGTGGGCTTGCGGAATCACAACACGGGCTTGGCCCGCACGGCTACCACCGACCAGAACGGCAACTACCAGTTTCTGCAGGTTCCGGTCGGCCAGGACTACGTAGTCGAAGTGGAAGCGGCAGGATTCCAAAAAGGCGTGCAGACCGGCATCGTCCTGCAGGTGAACCAGTCCTTCCGGGCGGACTTTCAGTTACAAGTGGGCACGGCGGCTCAAAGCGTAGAGGTGTCGGCGGCGATCATGCAGGTGGAGACGAACAGCACACAACTGGGCGACGTGATTGACGAACACAAGATGACAACCCTGCCGCTGAACGGTCGCAGCTATCTGGACTTGCTCGGGCTGCAGGCGGGCGTGGTGCCGGTAACATCGGGCGCCTCCTTCTCGGGCCACAACGCTTCGGGCAACCTGTTCTCTGGAATTGTATCGGTCAACGGAATGCGCGAATCGGGCAACGCGTTTCTGGTAAATGGAGGTGACGTCGAGGAAGGAACCAACAACGGGGCATCCATCGTGCCGACGCTGGACTCGATCCAGGAATTCCGGCTGCTCACCAATTCCTTCGATGCCGAGTATGGCCGCTTCACGGGCGCCATCGTCAACGTGGTGACGAAGGGCGGTACCAACTCGATTCACGGCACGGCCTATGAGTTCCTGCGCAATAACGCACTCGATGCGCGGAACTTCTTCGATCAGAACCAGGTGAACCCCGCAACCGGCGAGGAGATCCCCAATAGCGCCAAGGGTGCATTCAGGCAGAACCAGTTCGGCGGCGGAGTGGGAGGGCCGATCAAGAAGAACCGGCTGTTCTTCTACACGGATTACCAAGGCACGCGCCAGACACGCAGCACGACCAGCGGCATTACCGCGGTGCCTTCGATCGCCGAAAGAGGCGGAGATTTTTCGGATGTCGGTACGACGGGATTCTCAGCGCTGACCGGAGTTGTGCGCGGCGACAATACTCCCAATAGCGGAAGCATGAATCAGTTGCTGACCCAGCGCCTCGGCTATACCGTAAACAACGGGGAGCCCTACTGGGTTCCGGGATGCACGACCGCGCAGAACGCTCTGGACGGTATGTGCGTGTTCCCCAACCAGGTGATTCCGCAGAAGGCCATGTCGCCCGCCGCTCTCGGCACGCTGAAGTTTATTCCCAATCCGGCGGGCACGCGCAATGGACAACCCTATTATTCAACAAGTGCGTACCCGGGGACGCTGCGCGATGACAAGTGGGCCGAGCGCGTCGATTTGCACACCGAGAAGGTGGGCGAGTGGGCCTTTTATTATCACTTTGACGATGCCAGCGTGTTCGATCCGTTTGCCGGCGGGAACATCCCAGGTTTCCCTTCGGATACGCCGACACGCGCGCAGCAGGCGAATGTCAGCAACACGCGAACTTTTGGCCCCTCCGCGGTTAACGAACTGCGCCTGAACTACACGCGCAACGCCTTGCGGCTGGGCGCAGCTTCCGGGTCCGGCCTGGGGACGGTATCAAGTTTCGGTTTTCAGGAAGGCGGGCTGGGTTTGATTCCAACGGTAAAGAACCTGGAAGGGGTCCCGCGAATTGGCCTGAATTCAACCGGCGTCGGTTTTGGCGTGCCGAGCAGCACGTGGCAGTTCAACAATACCTATCAGCTGGCGGATAACTTCTCGAAGATCGTGGGCTCCCATACGATCAAGTTCGGCGGCGATATTCGCAAGCTCCAAATCAACATGCGGTGGCGATATGGCATGAACGGTACATTCGGTTTCTCGGGGACTGAAACCGGAAACGATTTCGCCGATTACCTGCTGGGGGCCCCCGATCTGTTCATTCAGGCCAGCCCTGGGGATCTGGATGCGCGCTCGACGTACACCGGTCTCTATATTCAGGACAGCTACAAAGTGAAGCCGAATTTCACCGTCAACTATGGCCTGCGCTGGGAGTTCAGCCGGCCATGGTCAGACAAATACGGCCGTCTGCAGACCTTCGTGCCGGGATTGCAGTCCAAACTTTACCCGAACAGCCCTGAGGGCTGGGTGTTCCCCGGCGATCCCGGAATACCATCGACGCTGGCGCCGACGCGATACAACAATTTCAACCCGCGCCTGGGTTTTGCCTATTCACCCGGCTTCAATGGAGGGGTTCTCGGCAAGCTGTTTGGCGGCCCCGGTAAGACGAGCATCCGCGCGGCGAGCGGAATCTACACTACCGCGTTCGAACAGATCCAAAACAACTTCGAACTGGGGAATCCGCCGTTCGCCCAATACTGGCAGAGTCCGACGTTTGTTTATCTTGAGGAACCATTCAAGGGCCGGAATGCTCCGGATCCGGGCCAGCGCTTCCCGTTTGTGAGGCCCCCGGTGGGCGAGCTGACAAACTGGGCAATTTTCCAGCCGGTACAGAGCGTTCCGGGTTTTGTGACCGACAACAAGCTGCCTTACGCCGTACACTTCAACTTCACTATCCAGCGGGACATCGAACACGTCGCTATCTTTACTGTGGGCTACGTTGGGACTCTCGGCCGTCACCTGTTGAGTCAGACGGAGTCCAACCCGGGCAATGCGCAGCTTTGTCTGCAGACTCCCGGCTGCGGACCGTTTGGCGAAAACACGATCTACCACCTGGACAACGGACACACCGTTTATGGAACCCGGCCATACGGCGTGACATCGGGCCGCTATCTGAGCCAGGGCATCCTCGATTTTGGCGAAGTCCAGTGGATGCAGACGTGGGCCAATTCCAACTACAACTCGTTACAGATCAGCGCCAACCGGACCATCGGCGCGCTGCACTTGTTAGCGGCGTATACGTGGTCGAAATCCATCGATGACAGCTCCGGTTTTGGCGACGTTGACATAAACCCGTACAATCACCGCCTGAGCCGCTCGCTCTCCGCATTCGACATACCACAGAACTTCGTGGTGAGCTATAGCTACGATCTTCCGTTTGCGAAATGGTTCGGCAAGCACCGCCTTTCCGATGGGTGGCAGTTCAGCGGCATCACCCGTTTCTCAAGCGGCCTGCCGATCTTGCTGGGCGATAGTTCCGACCCGTCCCTGTGCGGTTGCAGTGGGGCGGACGTGCCGAATTTCAACGGCCAGCCAATTCACTTCTATAATCCACGCAGCTCCAGCAATTTCGCGTATTTTTCAACCAGCAATTTCTCCTCAGCCCAGTTGGGAATTCTGGGAACGGCGAATCAGCGGTTCTTCATCGGGCCGGGTTTGAACAACACCGATCTTGCGCTGCATAAGTTCACCCGGATCACGGAGAGATTCGGGGTGGAATTTCGCGCGGAGTTCTTCAATGTCTTCAACCACGCCCAGTTCCTTAACCCGGGCGGTGACATCAACGCCAGCAATTTCGGTCTGGTGACGGCGGCGCGCGATCCGCGCATCGGGCAACTGGCGCTGAAGCTGCAGTTCTAGGGAGACTGCGCGATCCGTCCGCCGCAGAGACGCTGAGGCTGGGAGGAACACAAATAAAGGAAGTCGATGGACCGCTGGCTTACGCCCGCGGCTCAGGGAGCACCTGGAATCAGGCAGCCACATTTCCGCGTCACCGTGTGGGAGTGATTTCGGACGTCTTTTCAGCAGCCAGTGATCGGCTCTTGTACCATGGGGCATCGGAAGCATGCCGATTCTGAGGTGGGTTGCCGTTGTCGCGCTGTCGGCGTGTGCCGCGGCACAGCAGGTTGCGGAGCCGGTTCGCGCGGAGGCACGCGATCATAACCAGAGAGGGATCGCGCTTGCCCGATCGGGCAATCATGTCGCGGCCGTAAAGGAGTTCCGGGAGGCGGTGGCGCTTCGACCGGATTACGGCGAAGCGCACTTCAACCTGGGAGTCTCGCTGACCCAGCTCGGAGAGGTGAATGCGGCGGTGGACGCGTTTCGCTCGGCGGCGCGGCTACGTCCCGATTCCGCGGTCATTCACCTGGCTCTGGCATCGGCATTGTTCCAGCGCGGCGAGCTCGAAGGCGCCATCGCCGAGTTTCGCCACTCGATACGCCTGGATGCTTTCGTACCCGACGCGCACTACAACCTGGGACTGGCGCTGGGACAAAGCGGCCTCCTGGAAGAGGCAGTCCGCGAGTTTCGGAAGGCGGTGCAGATCAAGCCGGAGATGGGCGTCGCGCGAACGCGGCTGGGCATTGCGCTTCGGAGCCTGGATCGCACTGGCGAGGCTGTCACGGAACTGCGCGAGGCCGTACGGCTGACACCGCGTGATGCGGAGGCGCATTACAATCTCGGCCTGGCGCTGCACGAGAAGGGTGACCGGGAGGGCGCGCTGGGCGAGTTTGAGGCGGCCGTGGCGATCCGGCCGGACTTCGAGGCTGCCCGCTACAATCGCGCGCTGATGCTGCGTGAAATCGGCCAGACGCAGGCGGCGGCCGCCGAGATGCGCCAGATTGGCGCGCTAAGCCGCTTTCGCACGGATCTTGCGCAGGTGAAGGTCCTGCTGGACTCCGCGGCACGCCACTTGAACCGCGGCGAGGCCGAGAGCGCCATTCAGGACGCGCAGTCGGCGCTGAAACTGTGGCCGGAAGATCCGGTGGCTCATTATCTGCTGGGACTTGGCTGGGAGGAGAAAGGCAACACCACCGAGGCGCGCTCCAGTATCGAGCGGGCGATCAAGCTGGCCCCGGATTACGCCGCTGCATGGAACAGTTTGGGTCTGCTGCGATGGCGGGAAGTGGATCATGCGGGAGCGCGGGAAGCGCTCGACCGGGCGGTGGAACTCTCGCCCGAACTGCCGGAGGCGCACTATAACCGCGGTTTGGTCGGGGCCGGCGAAGGCGACCTCGTGCGCGCGGTGAAGGAGTTTCAGGACGCGCTGGCACTGAATCCGGAGTATATCGAAGCGCGCCTCAACCTGGGGCTCGCGCTACAACGCCAGAAACAACTCGATGCCGCGGTTGTGCAGTTTCGGGCAGCAGTGGAGTTGCGGCCGGACATGGCCGAGGCGCATAACGATCTCGGGCTGGCACTGCTCGCAAACGGGCGCTCGACGGAGGCGATCGAGGAATTGCGGCAGAGCGTGACATTGAAGCCGGAGTACGCGGAGGCGCACTACAACCTGGGCCTGGCACTCCGCGAAGCCCGCCAGGCGGACGCAGCGCGCGTGGAATTTGCGCGAGCGCGGCGCTTAAACCCGCGGTTGCCGGCGCCCTAACTCAGGCGAGCACGTGTGCCGCGGCCGACAAGGTGAAATCGATGTCCGCGTCGGTGTGGGCGGTCGAGATGTACCAACGGCCATCGTGCAGCAGCAGGATGCCTTCGTCCAACATGCCGATGGCGAAGTCGCTGTAACGCGCCACGTCCGCGGCCAAGGTGTCGCGGTAATTGCGCGCCGGACGGGCCATGAACGAAAGCTGGAATACCGCACCGACGCCGGAGGTGACCACTTCGTAGCCGCGGGAATGGAACAGTTTCTCCAGACCCGAGTACAGGCGCTCGCCGCGACGCGTGAGATCGGCATAAACGGCGCCATTGTCACGGGCGAGGACATCCAGCGCGGCTTGAGCAGCGGCTAGCGAAACCGGGTTGCCGTTCAGACTGCCCGCGTGTACAACCTGGCCGGAGGCGATGAGGTCCATGTACCTCGCCTTGCCGGCCAGCGCGCTGAGCGCGGTCCCGGCGCCGATCGCCTTGGCGTAGGTGGCAAGGTCCGGCTCGACGCCATACAGCCCCTGCGCGCCTTTCAGGTGCACGCGGAAGCCGGTGATGACTTCATCGAAGATTAGTAGCGCACCGCGGTCGCGAGTGATCGCACGCAGGCGTTCGAGAAACCCGGGATCCGGCGGAATGCAGCCGCTATTGCACAGAAGCGGCTCGCAAATAACAGCCGCGATTTCCGCGCCGCGTTCCAGGAAGATCCGCTCGACGGCGTCGAAATCGTTCCATTGTGCGACGAGCGTCTCCTGGGGAGGCAACTGGCCAAGCGAGACGGGTATGGGGACGCCGTCCGATGCGGCGAGCTGTTGCGCCGTGGGGTGATAGCTGGCGAGCATGCCATCGCTCCAGCCGTGGTAATGTCCTTCGAACTTCAGGACCAAGCGGCGTCCCGTCGCGGCGCGTGCGAGGCGCAGCGCCACTTGCACGATTTCGGTACCGCTGTTGGCGAAGCAGACCGAATCGGCGCACGGGATCAACGAAGTCATGCGCTCGGTGACGGCGTACTCGAGATCGTGTTGCGCGCCGAAGGTGAAACCGCGCCGGATCTGGCGGCTCACGGCTTCCACAACTTCCGGCGGGGTATGGCCCAGGATCAGCGGTCCCCAGGCGAGACCGTAGTCGATATAGGTGTTCCGATCGACATCGGTGACGCGGGAACCGTGGCCGGATTCAAAGAACAGCGGGTAGGGTCGTGTGGCGCGCCGGATACTGCTGGCGACGCCGCCAGCCAGCGACCGGCGCGAACGTTCGAAACGCGCCAGCGAACCGGCGGTTTTGCCGCGTACGCTCTGTTCACGCTCGGCGGCGTGAAACGCGGCTGCGGAAGGAGTGCCATCCCCGGCAGCGCGGCTTATCTCTATTGAAACATCGGTCTTGGTAATGATACACATATTGTTTCTGACGGCCGTGGGGTTGTCAAGTTGATCTACGGTGGCGGGTCGATACTATTCACGGGAGTCGGGTACAGAAGCTGTGATGAAGACTTGCGCAGCCGCTTGCTCCACTGGCAACTCGGGAATGGTCTCTTGATTTTGCAGGTACGTAGCTAAGCCCCGACGCTGAATCCAGTTGCGCTAGTGAGAGCAAG
>JBGPKX010000253.1:0-9088 GCA_041486185.1 Bryobacteraceae bacterium
CCCTTTTCATCGGTCAAGGCACGGGCGAACAGCCGGTCTTCGTGATTGAACAACAGGACGGTGGCGCCCATTTGCGGTATGCCGACCGCGTCGCGCACAAGGCCGGTAATGCCACCGGAAAGTTTGGGAGTAGAGACTGCGGAACACGGCAGCGCGATACACACCAGACCCGCCGCCAGAATCACGCATGTCCTGGAGGAAGCAAACGGTATCATCTTCCGTTATCCATCATCACTGCCACGCAGGGCTAAACGCCTGCACGTCTCTAGTTTACCGTAAAGGTCGCGGTTGGTGTTAACGTCTGATTCCGGTTCCTATCGGTAACCTTCATCTTTAAAGTATACTGTCCCGGCTTAAGAGTCTGCAGGGGCAGCAGTTTTTCGATCGTCACCTGCTGTGCGGAGGCGTCGGGCACCTTGCCAACCTCTTCGCTGAAATTGAAGATCTTCTCATTGGTGCCGTTCTTTACGACCTCGTACTCAATGCTCCCGTTTGGTTTCTGGGTCTTCTCGTCGGGGCCGAAATTGTAAAGCTGCAGGTAGATCCCCATCTTTTCGTCGTGCCGGAACGTATCGCCGAGGCGCGGCCGCACTTTGGAACTGCCCACTACGAACTGGCCGGTGCCGATACTCCGCGTCGGAACCTTTTCGATAGTGTCGGCCAGAATCAGGCTGCTTGCGGCAAGCTGTTCGTCATCGTAGTGAGGAACACTCAGGGCCGACTCGTAGTTGTTCATGTTACCGCCCACCAGGTCCTTCACCACTACGTTCAACCGGTACATACCGGGCGCCAGCGGGATGGTCTTCTGATAGAGCGATTGCTTCCCCATGATGGCCTGGAGCAGTTGGGTTGGAGAATCGACCGTGACCGTATCCTCAAAGACGTTGACCACGCGGCGCGACATGGTGGTGATGCGTGCGTAGATATTGACGACGGCCTTTTGCACGCCGTCCTTCAACTGAAACTGCAGGTCTTTGTTCTGAAGCTGGATGGTGACGTTGGTGAGCACCGAGCTGTTGGTGACCTTAATGTAATCGGCCTGCACCTTGACCGGCAGCAGGTTGAAAGTAATGTGCGTGCTGACCGCGGCTTCCAGGTCCTTGAACTTCACCGCCGGCGGCTTCTGCAGTTTGCTGAATCGTTCCAGCCGCTCGAATTCGTTCATGCTCGCCGGCGTTCCGCCGAACGCCGTGCCCAGGTGCGTGCCATCGGTGCGGTTGAAGCGATCGGTCTTGCTGGCCATGCCCATCTGCTCCATCATAGTCAGGCCGGCGTTGGGCACATAGAGGAGGGCGTCCTTTTCCGACGGGTCCATGGTCATGCGGTATTCGCCGCTCATGGTCGGATCGACAAACTCGATGATGATGTCGTTGCCGATGCCCTCGATGTAGCGATAGCGCCACTGCTCGAACGGGTAGGTCGAGGTCTCGCCGCCGCCTTCTGCCATGGGCCGCTCGTAGCTGCCGCCCGAGGGATGCGATTCGATTTCGTCCGGCGGTCCGTAGGTGATGTAAATGCGGCCGCGGTCCGCTTTCCACCCGGGTATGCCGGAGGCGTAGTGCTCGTTGGCGTAGGCGATGCGCCGGTAGTGCTCTTCTTTGAACTCGTTTTCGACGGTGTCGGGCGTGGGGTCGCGCCGCAGCCAGAACTGCTCGATGAACTGTTCGCGCTCTTCATCCGTGCTCATGCGCTTGAACGCGGCGCGCTCTTCATCGGTGATGATGTAGCCGACATCCTCGTTCAGCCACTTTTTGTAGGGCGTTTCCAGTTCTTTGCGCAGCTTCTCTTCGCGCTTCTTCTTTTGTTTTTCGGTCAGGGGCTTGGCGATCGTCTCGCGTCCCTCGGCATCGGTGTTCGGACCTTTGTCCTTCTTATCCGCATAACTGAGGTTCATCGTGAAAAGTAAGCTAACGGCTAAGCAAGGAATCCAAAGACGAGCCGGTCTCATTTCGCACCGCCTCCTGAAGGCAAGTTTTAAGTATTGCTTTATCAATTGTATTGCCGGAAAAAAGAGGCGTCAAGTGGGCCGATTCTGCACACTGTGGTGGTGCTGCCCAAGGCGGCGCGGCCGGCCCGAGCCCGGGAAGCCTCAAACGCATGCTGGTCAGACGGCGGGGCGCACGCCCGCCGTGGAGATAAGCCGGTCTTCCCAGCCGAAGTCGATCTTGCGGCGAGGCTGGCGCTGGTACCAGCGATACGTCTCGCCCAGCCCGGTGGCGAAGGCGGTCAAGCGCACGCCTAGCACGCGCTGCAGCTTGCTGACGTTTTCGGTAATCGGCGGCAGGTCGAGGTATTCGCCAAAGTACATGGGCTCGGCCATGGGATTGCCGCCGGCTGCGGCGATCCGCTCTCGCGGCACACGGACCAGCTGCGCCTTCTTGCCGGCGGTGCGCGCCATCTCACGGACCGCTTCCACTTGCGTCAGCGGTTTCGGATTGCCGATGTTGAACGCTTCGCCCACCGCCGCATCCACTTCGATCGCGCGCAACAGTGAGCGGACCAGATCCTTCACATAAACGAACTGCATCAGGCGCGTGCCATCGCCCGGAATGATGATGGGGCGGGCGGCGCGCATGCGGTCCCAGAAGAAAGCCTCGCGATAGAAAGGATTCTCCGGGCCGTAGACAAAGGCCGGTCGGAAGGTGGTCACCGGAAAGCCGTTTTTGCGATGCAGGCGCAGCAGGGCACGCTCGCTCATGGCCTTGTTGCGCACATAAGGCTCGGGGTGATTATCCGGCGCGAGAGGGTCGCCCTCGTAGTGATTCAGCCCGTCGCCGTAGGCCGCCACGCTCGACAGGAAGACATAACGCGCGAGATGATTCCCCACGGCCAGAGCGGTGGCTTCCACTTGCGCCGCGGTAGTGCCGCGCTCCCAATCGTAGACGTGGTCGAAGACCACATCAAATCGCCGCTCCCCGATCACGCGGCGGACGGCCTCGGGGTCGTTGCGGTCGGCCAGCAGGTTCTCGACGCGTTTGGAAAGATTGTGCTTGGAGCGGCGATGCAGAATGGCGACCGAATGGCCCGCCTTCAGCAGCTCCGCGACGAGCTGCCGGCCGATAAACAGCGTTCCTCCGATAACCAGAACCTTCATGTAGCGGGCGCGTAAAACTTCAGTCGTAATATTCTAGGCCGAGGTGCGTGATCAGCGCTTCACCGCGCATCCAGCGCAGCGTGTTTTTCAATTTCATCAACTGGATGAAAATATCGTGCTCGGGATAAAGGCCGGGCGCCGTCATAGGGGCTTTGAAATAAAACGAGAGCCATTCCTGCACGCCGCGCATGCCGGCGCGCTGCGCCAGATCCATGAACAGCACCAGGTCGAGCACCAGCGGCGCGGCCAGGATCGAATCGCGGCACAGGAAATCGATCTTGATCTGCATGGGGTAACCCAGCCAGCCGAAGATGTCGATGTTGTCCCAGCCTTCTTTGGCGTCCCCGCGGGGCGGGTAGTACTCGATCCGCACCTTGTGATAGACGTCCTTGTACAGGTCCGGATAAAGCTCCGGCTGCAGGATCTGCTCGAGCGCGGAGAGCTTGGATTCTTCTTTCGATTTGAACGAGCCGGGATCGTCGAGGACCTCGCCGTCGCGGTTACCCAGGATGTTGGTCGAGAACCAACCGGAGACGCCCAGCATGCGCGCTTTCAGGCCTGGCGCAATCAGCGTTTTCATGAACGTCTGGCCGGTCTTGAAATCTTTTCCGCAAATCGGGAGATTCCGCTCGCGCGCCATCTCCACCAGTGCCGGTGTATCTGTCGTCAGATGCGGGGCGCCATTGGCATAGGGCACGCCGGATTTGAGCGCCGCGTAGGCATATATCTGGCTGGGTGAGATTTCAGGATCGTTATTCTTCAGGCCGCATTCGAAGTTTTTGAGCGACGCGTGTACAGCCGCCGGTTTGTGAAAAACTTCCGTCGATCCGCACCAGATCATTACCAGGCGCGACGCGCCGCTCGATTCGCGGAAATTACGGATGTCTTCCATCAGCATTTCGGCGTGCTCCATCTTGGAGCCCTTGGGTTTGAGGTTGGGGCCGTGGATGCGCTTGACGTATTCCTGATCGAAGACGGCGGGCATGGGCCGGATGGCTTCGAGCGGAGCGCGGACTTGCGCGAGCATTGACTTTTCGAGCACGCCGGCCAATTGCGCGGCTTCGTAGGCATTCTCTTCGAAGATGTCCCAGGCGCCAACCACCAGGTTTTCGAGCGGCGTTAGCGGCACGAGATCCTTGATCAACGGCGTGCGGCCTTCGGTGCGCTTGCCCAGTCGAATGGTGGAGAGCTGCGTCAGCGAACCAATGGGTTTCGCCAGCCCCCGCTTCACGGCTTCCACACCGGCGATGAACGTGGTGGTCACCGCGCCCATGCCAGGAATGAGCACGCCGAGTTTTCCGTCGGCGGGCGCGATACGAACGTTATCTTGCGCAGGCACGTCGCAAATCTCCCAGGGGAAAAAAAGATGATTTGTTATAATACCAACTCCATGCGAGATCGCGCGACGGCAACACTGACGACGCTGCTCGTGGATGACGAGGCGCTCGCCTGCGAGGAACTCGCTTACCTGCTGAAGGATTTTCCCGAAGTGGAGGTCGCGGCCACCGGGCGCAATGGCCTGGAAGCCTTGGACCTGATTCAGAAGCTGGAGCCGGACCTGGTGTTTCTGGATGTGCAGATGCCCGGTCTGGACGGCATGGGCGTGGTCCGGCAGTTGCGCGAGCTCGGCGTCGACCTGCCGCATTTCATCTTCGTCACGGCCTACGATCAGTACGCCATCGAAGCCTTTCGCGTGGAAGCACTCGACTATCTGCTCAAGCCCGTCGATAAGGGCCGGCTGGCCGAAACCATGGAGCGCGCGCGGCGAACCATACAGGACCGGCAGCAGAAAGTGGAAGCGGAAGCGCCGCCGCGCCTGAATCCGCAGCGCACCAAGCTGCTGGTGCGCGCCAATAATCGCAACTTCATCGTAGACGCGCAGGATGTGATCTACGCCACCATCGATAGCGGCCTGATCACCATTGTGACGACCAACATCGAGGGCCAGTCCAATTACCGTACGCTCGAAGACCTGCAGGCCAACCTCGACCGCGAGACTTTCTGGCGCGTGCACCGCTCGTATCTGGTGAACATCAATCGCATCCGCGAAGTGGTGCCGTGGTTCAAATCCAGCTACCAGCTCCGCATGGACGACAAGAAGAGCACCGAGGTTCCGGTGAGCCGGGTGCAGACCAAGCGGCTGCGGGAATTGCTGAAGCTGTAAGGCCTCTACCCTCACCGGTTCTGTTCGCCGATCGCCGGTGTCCCCGCGCCGTTCGCCGATTCGTGCGGGAACTTCATCCCCGCGGGCGCTAATATCCAGACTGGAGTGACACCAATCTGGAGTGACGCCAATGACGACATATCATTCCGGTTCTTGCAAGTCCGGCACGGGCGTAACGGTGCTGGCCCTGATCCTCATCAGCGCCGGTGTGTTACTGCTGCTGGATAATTTCGGTATTCTGTGGATCGACCGTGTGTGGGATCTCTGGCCGCTGACGCTGATTGCCGTCGGTGTGGCCGAGCTGATCCGTTGGCGGAGACAAAAGCAGTCGTGATTGGAAAAGGAGAGACCCTCCATGCCTGAGAACCGGGACGACGAAAGCCGCCGGAAATCCAGCCGCGGCTGCTTCGACAAGGACGGGAGGTGGATTGCGCACGAAGGCGGAGTTGCGTTCGCTCGCGCGCGCGGACCCGTGAAGCAGGGCGTGGTCTTCGCGCTGTTTGTGATCGGGGCAGGCGTCCTCCTGTTCCTGGACAACATAGGCCTGGTTCATTTTCACGATATCTGGCAGTTCTGGCCAGTGGCGCTCATCGCCCTGGGGGTCGCCAAGTTGTTCGACTGCCGGGGTATGGGCGGGAGGGTCTGGGCCGCCATGTGGATCTTGGTCGGCACGGCTTTCCTGCTCGATCATCTGGGCGTTTGGCGCGTGAGCTGGAACATCATCTGGCCCATGGCGCTCATCGGATTCGGCGTCATGATGCTGGTAAATGCGCTCGAGCGCCACCGTGTGCCTGAGGGCTTGATTGCCAGGTCCTCGGCAGGCACGCCGGCGGAGAACATCCTGCGCGAATGGGCGACCTTCAGCGGCATCAAGCGGCGCCTCGAAACGCAGAATTTTCAGGGTGGAGAAATGGTGGCGGTTTTCGGGGGAATCGACATTGACCTGCGCCGCGCGGCGATCGCTCCAGGTACCAAGGAAGTGGTGATCGACGCCAACGCCACCTTCGGCGGTATCGAGCTCCGCGTGCCGGATGCCTGGCTGGTGGTGATGCGCGGGGCGGGCCTCTTTGGCGGCTACGAAGACAGAACGGATCCGCCTGCCGGCCCGGAAGCGCCGAGAGTGGTGATTAAGGGGTACGCCATTTTCGGAGGCGTCTCGGTCAGGAATTGAGCAGACCGGGGAGCCGGACGTTCGCCATGCATCCCGTCTTTGCAACCCGGACGACGTTCCTGCTGTACCTGGCCGCCTGGATTCCGCTGGGCGCGATGCTGGGCTTCGTGCTCAGTATGTCGGCGCCGCTGAATTGGGGCGAGAGCGCCTCGATTGCCGCGCCGCTCACGCTGGTACTGGCGCTGATCTGCCTTTCGCCATGGTATTCGTGCCGCTTCCTGCCGCTTGGCTCCACGCCCATCTGGAAGCTGCTGACGAACCACCTGCTGGCGTCCGCGGTGCTGGGCGGTGCGGTGCTGCTGCTGGCTCGCATGCTGGCCGCCGGCTTCGCCAGCGTTTTTCCCGGCCTCTCTCAAAGGTTCGAGCAGGGCATGCCCGTGCTCGGTATTACGGCGATTCTGCTCTATTTGCTCTCGATTGCGCTCCACTATGCGCTGCTGGCTGTGCAGTCGTCGCGCGAGGCCGAGATCCTGGCGCGTGAAGCCGAACTGAAAGCTCTGAAGGCTCAGATCAATCCGCATTTCCTCTTCAACAGCCTGCACTCCATCAGCGCGCTCACTACTCTCGATCCGGCGAAAGCCCGCGACATGAGTATACGGCTCTCGGATTTCTTGCGCAGTTCGCTGCGCCTGGGCGAGCGCGTCACCATTCCATTCAGCGAAGAGCTGGCGCTGGCCCGGACCTATCTCGACGTGGAGCAGGTGCGCTTCGGCGAGCGGCTGCGCGTGGTGGAGAACATCGAGCCGGGCTGCGGCGATTGCGAAGTCCCGCCACTCTTGGTGCAACCGCTCGTTGAAAATGCCATCAAGCACGGGATCGCAACGCTGGTGGATGGCGGCGAGATTTCCATGCGGGGGCGGCGCTTTGCGGATAGCTTGCGATTCGTGATTGAGAATCCGTTCGATCCCGAAGCGCCTTCCACGCGCAGGAACGGCATCGGTCTGGCCAATGTGCGCAACCGGCTGGAGGCGCGCTATGGCAATGCCGCGCGGCTGGAGATTGAAGTGGAGCGCGATCGATATCGCGTAGTCTTATCGCTGCCCTGGGCGGAGCGATAACATCGAAAGGATCATGGAACCGGCTTTGGCCCCAGGCGACACCATCGCGCATTACCGCATCGCTTCCCGCCTGGGCGAAGGCGGGATGGGCGAGGTTTACCTGGCCACCGATACCAGGCTCGACCGCAGCGTGGCGCTCAAGGTGCTGCCCGCGGCCGTGGCCCACGATCCCGGCAGAATGGAACGGTTCGAGCGCGAAGCCAAAACGGCATCCGCTTTAAACCACCCCAACGTGGCGCACATTTACGAGATCGGCGAAGCCAATGGAATCCATTTTCTGGTGATGGAGTTCATCGAAGGCGAGCCGCTCGACCGCTACATCGACGGCCGGCCTTTGCCCGCGCGGGAAATCGCGGAGATCGGCGCCCAGATCGCCGACGCACTAGATGCCGCGCATGCCCGGAGCATAGTGCATCGCGACATCAAGCCGGCCAACATCATGCTCATGCCGCGGGGCCACGTGAAGGTGCTGGATTTCGGGTTGGCCAAGATGGCCGAGGCGCGGTCGGCGCTGGGAAGCCAGGCCGAAACACGCTTTCTCTCCGCGGCGGGCGCGCTGCTCGGCACCGTCGAGTACATGAGCCCGGAGCAGGCCCTGGGCCACAATGTGGACTACCGCACCGATATTTTCAGCCTCGGCGTCGTGTTGTATCAGATGTCCACCGGCCGTATGCCTTTCGAAGGATCGAGCCCTTCGGAAACCATTGCCCGCATTTTGGAAGCGCAACCAGACGCCATGGCACGCTTCAATTACGAGTTGCCGGAGGAACTGGACCGCATCGTTCGCAAGTGCCTCGAGAAAAACCGCGAGCGCCGTTACCAATCGGCGCGCGATGTGATGGTGGATCTGAGGAGCCTGGTGCGCGTGCGCGACACGGTCGCGGCAGCGCGCCGTACGGGGTCGAAAATTCGCTCGGTCATCGTGGATGACGAGGAACTGGCGCGGCAGATTCTGCGCGAGTATCTGGCCAGCGAAGAAGACGTCGAAATCGTGGCCGAGTGCGGCAACGGGTTTGCGGCCGTCAAAGCGGTTGCCGAGCACAAGCCGGATTTGTTGTTTCTCGACGTGCAGATGCCCAAGCTGGACGGATTCGAAGTGCTGGAACTGGTCGATCGCGAGGTGGCCGTGGTGTTCGTGACGGCCTTCGACCAGTACGCCATGAAAGCGTTTGACGCGGCGGCGGTCGATTACCTTCTGAAACCATTTGGCGCGGACCGCTTGCAGACGGCGCTCGAGCGCGTGCGGCGGCGACTGGGCGAAAAGCAACCGGTGTTTTCGGCCGTCGAGCTCAAGGCCGCGGCCCGGCCGCCGGACCAATATGCGCAGCGCATCGTGGTGAAGGCCGGATCGCGCGTTCACGTCATTCCAGTGGAGAAACTGGAGTATGCCGAGGCGCAGGACGATTACGTGTCGCTGCACAGCGGCGGGAAGAGCTACCTGAAGCAGCAGACGATTTCCGGGTTGGAGGCTTCGCTCGATCCGGCCCGGTTCATACGGATTCATCGGTCTTATGTTGTGAATCTGGAGAGAGTCGCGCGGATGGAGCCTTTTACTAAGGAGAGCCGCGTGGCCGTTTTGTTGGATGGGACGCAGTTGCCGG
>JBGPKX010000254.1:0-9085 GCA_041486185.1 Bryobacteraceae bacterium
ATCGCCGTTGCCGTGCAGGTGAACCGGGATGTGCGCGAGTACGTCCCTTTCATCGCGAAAGCCGGGAGCTTGATTGAGGCTCTGCTCGCCGGCGAGTCGGGAGAGGCTGCCGTGATTACCTATGCCGGCAATGTCGCCGTTGTGAAACCCTTCGACAGCGGGGATGTCCAATCAGCGCTCAGAAATATTTCCGCAGATGGCAGTCAAGCACGGATGGTCGACGCCGGGGTTCGCGCCATCAACCTATTGAGAGAACGCCCTGGTTCGCGAGTTCGTGTTTTATTCTTCATTGGCCAACCGATGGATAGCGGAAGTGAGTCCGCTTTGTTGCCACTCAAAGAGCAGGCAGAGCGAGAAAACATTTCCATCTATGCTCTGGCGCTTCCCGAGCTGGGCAAAACCTTCGTGTCCGATACGTTCGCTCTTGACGGCGTCTCCAGGGGCGAAAGAGGCGGCTTCAGGGCCGGTGTGGACCTCGGCAAGCTGATCGCGGTCCTCAGGCGGAGCAGCGACGTGGAAAAGCGCGCCGATCCATTTTCTATTCTGACAGCCGCCACGGGTGGGACTCAGTTTCATTTCCGCAAGCAGAGTGAATTGGAGAGTGCGCTCGCGACCGTCGGGGTGGAACTGCGAAGCGGGTATGTATTGAGCTACTACCCCAGCTCAACTGAAACCGGGTACCACGCCATCCGTATTGAAGTTGATGTTCCCGGCGCGCACGCGTATGCGCGACCCGGCTATTGGATGAGCGCGAACTAGCTCACACCATTTGTGTGCCTTCAGTTGATGGCGGCGCCAGGCCTTCGATCCGCAAGCAGTCGAGCCGAACGGCCGGTCTTACTTCCACCGCAGCAAACGCTCCCAGCGGCGGTCTCGTGCTTGTGGACTGTCTTGGCCAGCCCGAAATCCAGGATTTTGGCCATACCGGCCTTGGTGAGCATCAAGTTGGCGGGCTTGAGATCGCGATGCACGATGCCGGCCTGATGAGCGGCGGCCAGTCCGTCGGCCACCTGAATCCCGATGTCCAGCACCTTTCGGATTGGAAATTTGACCCGAGCGATCAGGGTTCCGAGCGATTCGCCCTCGATCAGCTCGGAGACAATGTATGGTATTCCGTTCTCCATGCCGACGTCGTGGACGGTGAGAATGTTGGGATGATTGAGCGCGCTGGCGGACCGGGCTTCGATGGCGAAGCGGCGCTGCAACTCCGGGTCGCCGGTGGCGTCCGGGCGGAGCACCTTGACCGCGACCTGGCGACCCAGCCGCTCATCGCGGGCGCGGTAGACCTCGCCCATACCACCCGATCCGAGCGGTGCCATGATTTCGTATCGCCCGAGACGGCTTCCGGGATTCAGCGGCATGGATCAGTGCCTGGCGGCGGAGCCGGCTGCCGCGAGGAGATGGCGCTTCGACATACGGCTATGATAGCGGCATCCGGTGTAGCAGGGCGCACCTTCTGAAACGAGCGGCGAAAATTGATTGCCGATGCGCGCGGCTCGGAGTTTGCGTTACTGAGCCGCACCGTAAGGGAGCCGTAATGGGCTAAGGAAGCGCGTAGGTCACGCCCGCCGTGAACTGAAACGAATTTTTCTTGAAACCGGGCGGTGGGTTGTTCAAGAATGTGTCGATGGCGCCGATGCTCAGGCTCAGGCGCTTATAGACCGGCATGGTGATCCCGGCACTCCCAGCGGCCGAGTAGGCGTTCATGTGGTTCCAAGCGGGCGTAGCGGAAAGCTGCTCGGTGAAAAGCATGCCATGAAACAACTTGGTGTCATAGCGCTCAGCGAAGGTGGACGCTAACAAGTTCTGATTGAAAGCCGACGTTTGAAATTCCTGGTCCACGTAACTCAAGCTGCTTTTCAAGTCGAGCGTCTGATTCGATTTCTTGATCACGGTCCAGCCCACACCTCCACCGTAGGTCTGCTGCAGGTCGAGACCTTGTGAAAAATTGTGATCGTAGGCTAATTGTCCGAAGGCGTAGAACCGCGGTGAGAAATATTCGTCACGCTCGCCATCGGCATGATAAATGGCCGTTCTCAAGTTGGGCGTGTTCGGTTGTGTCAGCTTGCCGTAGGCCGCGCTGAAGTCGGCGGTGGTGCGATTACGCGCGTCCAGCCAGTTCTCCGTGGGAATGGCGCGTATCAGGTTCACCGCAACATTGAACGTCTGGCTGCTCTGCGTGGCCTCGATCAGCGAAGCGCCCGCCGTGATGGCGCCCTTCCATGCCGCGAAGAATCCGGGGCTACGCAGAACCGCTTTCTGGAACGTTGGTTGATCGATGACGTACGCGGCATCAGCAATTGGAACGCTTTGCGTTGCGTGGCCCGGGCCGGCATTCACCTCAATCTTTTCGCCGCTCATGGCGATGGCTCCCTGCGGGACCACGCTGGCATCCTCGTGCCGGTGGAGCTTCACGTCTTTCTGAACCACGGCAAACGGCTGGTGCGTGCTCAGCTCTTTGATTTTGCTCCACTCGACGGTAATCTCGCCCGCCATGTCGCTCTTGAACGTCACGGATCCGCCCGTGGACCGTACCAAGTGGCCGATGAGTTTCTCACCATCGGTGAAGATGAGGACGTCCGGCTCGGTTTTGGCATCGGGTTTCGCGGCCTGTGCCTCCAGATGCGGAACCGCCATCATGCTGGCCAGTCCAAAAAAGAAGATGCCCGCCAGAGACACAGATAAGGAAGAGGGGAAATTCAGTTTGAACGACATAATGAAACCTAGATTTCCATGGTAGTCGAGATCATGTAGTGCGATATGGCGCTCATGATAAAATTCGAGTTGACCCCCATCGGATGGACTTTCTTCAAGGCCTGAATCCCCAACAACGCGAAGCCGTTGCTCATACCGAAGGTCCGTTGCTGATCCTGGCGGGCGCGGGTAGCGGCAAGACGCGCGTGATTACGCACCGTATTGCGCACCTGATCAGCCGGCATCACATTCCGCCGTCGGCGATTCTGGCGGTCACGTTTACCAACAAGGCCGCCGAAGAAATGCGGACGCGCGTGGCCGCGCTGCTCGAAGGCGAGAATCTGCAGTCGTCGCCCAACCTCTCGACCTTCCACTCGTTCTGCGTGCGCCTACTGCGGCGCGATGGCGATCCGCTGGCGCAGATTCGTCCGGGATTCACACGACGGTTTTCCATCTACGACGACGAAGACCAGCTCGCACTGATCAAGGCGGCGTTCCGGCACCTGGGTCTGGATGAAAAATTCATGCAGCCGCGCGCCGTGCTCTCGCGCATCAGCCACGCCAAGAACTGCAAGAAAACGCCTCAGGACCTATACAAAGAGGCCACGGAACCCAATCTCACCAAGATCGCCGTGATCTTCGAGGAATTCGAGAAGGCGCTGCGGCAGGCGAATGCGCTGGATTTCGACGACCTGCTGCTCGAGACCGTACGGCTGCTCTATCACGACCAGGCCACACGCGAAAGCTACAACCGCCGGCTCAGCTACCTGATGATCGACGAGTATCAGGACACCAACCGCAGCCAGTACGAACTGATGCGGCTGCTCACCGAAGCGCACCAGAACGTTTGCGTGGTGGGCGACGAGGACCAGTCGATTTATAGCTGGCGTGGCGCGGACATCCGCAACATTCTGGATTTCGAACGGGACTATTCCAACGCGCGCACCATTCGCCTGGAACAGAACTACCGCTCGACCAAGAACATTCTGGAAGCGGCGAGCGCGCTCGTGGCCAACAACAAAGAGCGCAAGGGCAAATGGTTGTGGACCGATGCGGGCGCGGGCGAGCCGCTAGGCCTGTACACGGGCTTCGACGCCGAGAACGAAGCGTTATTTATCGCTGACACTATCGAGCGGCTGCTGGCCCAGAGCCCCCGCGAGCGCGTGGCGGTGCTCTACCGCACAAATTCTCAATCGCGGCAGATCGAAGAGGCGCTGCGGCGTTACGGGCGCAAGTACATCGTGGTGGGCGGATTCAGCTTCTACCAGCGCGCCGAGGTGAAAGACGTGGTCGCGTATTTGAAGCTGGCGCTCGCACCGCGGGATTCAATCAGCATGCTGCGCATCATTAATACGCCGGCGCGTGGGATCGGCAAAACGACGGTCGAGCAGATCGAGCGCTATGCGCTGGAACACGGCCTGGATCTGTGGACGGCGATTGGGCGCATGCTGGAGGAGAACCACTTCCCGACGCGCGCGCACGCTGCGCTCCAGGTATTCCGCAAACTGATGGAAGAACTGGCGGAGGCGCTGGCCGCGCTGCCGCTGCACGACGGACTGCGATTCGTAGAGGAGCGCACGGGTTATCGCAAGATGCTGGAGCAGGAGAACACGCTCGAAGCCGAAGGCCGCATCGAGAACCTGGACGAGCTGGCGAGCGCGGCAGCGGAAGCGGCCGAGCGCGGCGAAACCGCTACGGATTTTCTGGACCACGCGGCGCTGGTGGCCGACGCCGATTCCGTGGATGAGCGCGCGCAGGTGAGCCTGCTGACGCTACACAACGCAAAGGGGCTCGAATTTCCAATCGTCTTTCTCGCCGGGCTCGAGGAGGGGCTGTTCCCGCACAGCCGGTCTTTCAATTCCGAAGCCATGCTCGAAGAAGAGCGGCGGCTTTGCTACGTGGGCATGACGCGCGCCGAAAAACGGCTCATCCTGACGTGGGCGCGGTACCGGCGGCGCTTCGGTGGAGGCGAACAGGAGCGCTCGATTCCATCGCGGTTTCTGGGCGAGGTCCCGGCGAGCCTAATTGTGAATCTGGGCGGTGACGATCAGGGGGGCTCACAGCTCGATCTTACGGCAGAGCGCTACGAAGTTCGCGAGAGTGCGCGGCGTAACACCTTTACGGGCAAGACGTACAATTCGCTGGATAACATTTCGCAGTTTTTTGCCGAGCGCGGCGTGGCGTTTCCGGCCGGAAAACCGCCGGCGCCAGGCCCGCCCGCAGTCAGCCGCAGCCTGCCGCAGGCGCCCCCGCCGACCAAAAAACCGGCGCGAACCGGCATGACGGTGGAGCATCCGAAATACGGAACGGGAACCGTGGTGCGTCGCGAGGGTGACGGCGATGATGCTAAGATCACGGTCAGCTTCCAGCGGTTTGGACTAAAGAAGATGGTGGAAAAATACGCCGGACTGAAAAAGATCTGATGAATACGAAAAAAATTACCGACAAAACCGAACGCAAGAAATTGAAACGCACCGCGCGAAAGAAAGCGCCGGCCAAAGCCAAACGGGCTTCCGGCGTGGCGCGAGGATCGGAGAAGAGAAAGATCCGAAGAGCGGCGCAGGGGACGCGCAAGCGGTAGCGCGTGGCACGGGCATTCTCGCCTGTGCGCTGTTGCCGGAGTAAGAATTGCACAGGCATGAACGCCTGTGCCACCAATGAATCCGCTCTTTCGCACCAAGAGCATCGACGCGCTCATCGCGGTTTCCGAAGATCCGGACAAGAAGCTGCGCCGGACGCTGGGGCCCTGGAGTTTGTGTGCGTTTGGGATTGGCGCGGTCATCGGTTCCGGAATTTTCATTCTCACGGGCACGGCGGCGGCGGGCGAGACGATGCCGTATTCTTCCGTCCTGAATGCGCCGGTGCTCGACCTGATGCTCCACGGCTCAAAAGCCCTTTCGACCATGGGGCGGCCGGGTGCGGGGCCGGGCATCTCTCTTTCGTTCTTGCTGACGGCCATCGCGTGCAGTTTCGCCGCGCTGTGCTACGCGGAACTGGCCTCCATGATTCCGGTGGCGGGCAGCGCGTACACCTACGCCTACGCCACTCTTGGCGAGATCTTCGCGTGGATCATCGGCTGGGACCTGATCCTCGAATACGCCGTGTCCAACATGGCGGTGGCGGTGGGCTTTTCGGCGTATCTAAATGACATCCTCGACAGCATTTTTGGCTGGCACCTGCCACCACAGATTAACGGGCCGATGGTTGCCAACGGACAGTTCACGGGCGCCTGGTTCAACCTGCCCGCGCTCATCATCCTCATGATCCTCAGTTACATTCTTGTGCGCGGGGTGCGGGAGAGCGCGGAAACCAACAACGTCATGGTGCTGGTGAAGATCGCGGCCATCCTGATTTTCGTGATCGGTGCGGCGCGGGCGGTGAAAACGGAGAACTGGCATCCGTTCCTCCCCAACGGTTTCTCAGGCGTGCTCACCGGCGCGGCCATCGTCTTCTTCACCTACATCGGGTTTGATTCGGTTTCGACCGCCGCCGAAGAGTGCCGGCAGCCGCAGCGCGATCTGCCGATCGGGATCATCGGCACGCTCATCGCCTGCGCCATCCTTTATATTTCGGTGGCCCTGGTGCTGACCGGCATCGCCAACTACAAGACGCTTAACAACGCCGCGCCGGTGGCCAATGCGCTCAAAGCGCTTGGATTTTCGAGCATCCGGCAATGGGTGAGCGTGGGGGCGATTGTGGGCATGCTCTCGTCGCTGCTGGTATTTCAGTACGGGCAGGCGCGCGTCTGGTTTGCGATGTCGCGCGACGGCTTGCTGCCGCGGGCATTCTCAAAGGTCCACACCCGATATAAGACGCCGCATATCAGCACCTGGGTGGCCGGTCTCGCAGTCGGGATTCCGGCGGGCGTGTGGGACATCGGCACGTTCGCCGACCTTTCGAATATCGGGACGCTGTTCGCGTTCATCGTGGTGTCGGTCGGAGTGATCGTGCTGCGGCGCAAGCAGCCGGATCGGCCACGCGGCTTCCGCGTTCCCGGGTCACCCTACTTCCCGGCCATCTCGATTGTGTCCTGCCTGGTCCTGATGACGGCGCTACCACTCGAGACCTGGGTGCGATTCTTCGTCTGGCTCATCATCGGCTTCGCGATTTACTTCACTTTCGGGACGCGGCACAGCACGCTGCGGGAAGAGTCGTCGCTCACGCCGTCCGGACCAACCCCAGCAACGTGACGCAGATTCCGAGATTGATCGCGAGCAGCACGATTCCGATGGCGCGCTCGCTGTGGATCGTGAACCAGAGATAAATTCCGGTCACACCCAGCAGAATCAGCCCGGCGGAAACCAGGCCGATCATGGCTCCCCAGACGTTGAGCGGCGCGTAGTCGTGCCAGGCCCCTCGCAGGTGATGAATGCGGTTGAGGACGGCCATCAAGCCGGTTGTGTTGATCCGGACTTTGGCATCGTGCGTGGCGCGCGCGTAGTCGATCTGGTAGTAGGCGCCGGGGCGAGCGACTTCGATTTTGTAGCCAGCGGGGGTTGCGCCGATCTCGCCGATATCACCACGCACGCCCAGGGGCCGCAGCTCGCGGGCGATGGCGCGCGGATCATCGGGAACGTCGGCGGGAAGAGTGACGCGCATTTCAGATACCGTGGGCTTCATCGAGGACCAGGTATTGTGCGCCATCTGTAGGGCGCTCACTCCGTACATCATGAGAAAAAGGAATGCGAAGACTCCGAGGAAGAGGTGAGTATTTCTCAATAGCCGGTACATGCGTCACCTCGTCGCGATGTACAACAGAATGAAAATCGCCGTGCCGCCCGCAAAAGAGTATTGCGCCACGCGATACCCCGGCCTGGATGCCAGCCATAAATAGACGCCGGAGATGGCCATGGCGATGAGCGACCAGATAGCGACGTGGTTGTACCAGGCCCACGCGCGCATGCGCCAGTCCTTCTGATTCAATTCCGTTACGGTGTGCATGTCGTCGAGAAAGAAGGGCAGGCTGCTTGGGATCGTCTCGATACGCACACGGTTTTGCTTGGGCTGGTACAGCAGGCGATGGATGCCATTCACCGTCCAAAACTCCAGTGGCAGGTTGCCCGCCGCGTCGCGGTGGAGGGCCCAGTCGCCAACCGGTTCGGCCAATGGAAAGTGGAAACGCGCGAATACGAGATCGGCGATTTGCCTGTCGGTCGCTCCGGGAGGCGGGGTGAAGCTTTCGTATCGAGCCGATTCAGACGCCAAGATGCGATCACGCCCTCCCTGAAAGGTGGCGGCCAACCCCGCGATGCCGAATACGATCAGGTTCGAAAAATTCAGCAGCCCGATGTACATGTGGAGTTTTTTGATCCATGTTCGCATCAAGTGAAAAGTAGCACGGAAGGGCCGCTGATATACTACAGAAACCGATGTTTTCAGGGAAATTCACTGCGCTGGCAGTGCTGGGGATCGCGCCGATGGCGGCGCAGTCCGTGACTCCATCCGACTTTTTCGAAACCAAAATCCGCCCGGTTTTCGCCAACACCTGTTTCGCCTGCCATAACGGCAAGATGAAGACCGCGGGACTCGATCTTTCGACAGCGGCGGGTTTCCGGCAGGGCGCGGCCAGCGGCCCCATCATTTCCAAAGACGATCCCGAAAAGAGCCGGCTGCTCGAAGTGCTGCGGTATCAGGGCGCGACCAAGATGCCGCCCATGGGCAAACTGCCGGACGCGCAGATCGCCGATCTCGGGACGTGGGTGAAACTCGGGGCGCCGTGGCCGGAAACGACCGCCGCGGTGATCGAGCCGAAGAAATCCGGCAAGTACGTTTTCACCGCCGATCAGCGGGCGTTCTGGGCGTTTCAGCCGGTGAAGGATTATCCGGCGCCAGCGGTCAAGAACACGGCGTGGCCGAAAAGTCCGGTCGACAATTTCATTCTGGCGAAGCTGGAGGAGCAGGGAATCGCGCCCGCACCGCCGGCCGATAAGCTGGCCCTCTTGCGGCGCGCGACCTTCGATCTGACCGGGCTTCCGCCCACTCCGCGAGAGATCGACGATTTTCTGAGCGACCGGTCGCCCGATGCGTTCGCCAAAGTGGTGGACCGGCTGCTGGCTTCGCCGCGCTACGGCGAGCGCTGGGGGCGGCACTGGCTGGATGTCGCGCGCTATGCCGATTCCACCGGCGCCGATGAAGATATTCGCTACCCCTATGCTTGGCGCTACCGCGATTACGTGATCGACGCGTTCAATCGCGATCTGCCGTACAACCAGTTTGTGATGGAGCAGCTCGCCGGCGATATGCTGCCCGCCGAAAAACCCGGCGAAGTGAACCGGCGCGGCATCGTGGCCACGGGGTTTCTCGCCATTGGCTTGAAGCTGCTGGCCGAGCAGGACAAGCCCAAGATGGTTTACGACATGGTGGACGAGCAGCTCGATACCACCACCCGCGC
>JBGPKX010000255.1:0-8979 GCA_041486185.1 Bryobacteraceae bacterium
CAGGAGTGCGCGAACAGGCTGCGCGACGGGTCTCCGCGGATCGAAGTGCTGACGGGGAACAACCCCAGTACGGTACCTGGCGTTCACGAAAGCGATCCCAAGACGCCCAGGCCCTCTCGCCCCGATGCTTTGCGGATCATTTCGATGACGCTGCAGCCGGGCGAAGATGTACTTGTCGGCCGGCGTTTGCGCGAGGTCCTGAGTGAGGCCCGGAAAGCCGTGTAGTCACATTACTCAGTTCGGGTGTGAAATCCAGGCGCTGTGTATATCACACATTGGATCCTGGCGTTGATCGATTCGCTGCCCGCGTTGGTGACGCGATGCCGCAAGTAGGTGACGATGTTCTGGAACTGGCCGTTGCGCATTGAGCCCGCACTCACCTCGCCGATTCAGTATTGGAGCAGGCGCGCCACCTTACGAACACCGGCTTCAAAGATCCTGCGGCCGTGTTATGCAGAATTACGACGATCGGGCGGAAGAGATGGCGATGGCGCTGGCGGGTTTGCCGGGCGGTGGAAGTGTGAGGGTGTGAGCCGTCGGTAGCCCGCATCCCCACTTTATTGCGTTCTCGCCTCCAGCAGCAGATGCTTCCGGAACGAAACCTCGAGCGACGCCGCCGGGCCTTGCACTGTCCCCAGGTCCTTGCGGTTTTCGTAGTCGGTAACGCGATAGCTCCGGTTGTCCAGACCTCGCAACTCGACTTTCCCCTTCCACTCGGGAGCGTAAAAGGCGTAATACAGATTCGCGCCCTTGCGGATGGCGTGAGCTTCGGGCCGGTCGAAGCCGATATCATATAGCGCGCCGAGATATTCGCCGCGCGAGAGCATTTTGTCTTTATAGATCCCGATCCACTTCGCCCACACCTGTTCCTTGGCGGGCGTCAGATCGTCCCGGTTGCGCCCGGCCGAACCAGGGGGCCAGGTGAACTCCGATCCAACCACGCCACCGACGCCGATGGTCGAAGCGAAATCGTCGTGGCCCGTGCTCAATTCCACGTGATCGCCGAAGTAGGCCGTCGCGTCGCCATGCAGCGCCTTGAGCGTTTTTCCCTTCGAGCGTACCTGAAACGAGCTTTCCGGGTCCGAAGCCACACTCATGTTCACGTACGGCAGGGTGTAGAAGTTGGCCGCCGTGCCGCAAGGGCACCACTCGACCAACACATCCGGCTTGATGCTCCGCGCCGTGTCGTAAATCATCTTGAAGAATGCCGGCATGGCTTCGACCGACTCTTCCGGACGCGCGTGCTTGTGCGCGGGATTGTAGCAGGGCGGCGCGCCGTTCATGTGCATGCCATCGAGCTTCAGCCCGTCGAAGCCCCATTCGCCGATGATCTTTTCGACCAGTTTGCGGTGGTACTCGACGACGCCGGGGACGGCCGGGCAGAGATACCGGTCGTTGAAGAACGAGATTTTCTCATTCGACCCGTCAGCGTTGAGCAGCAGCAGCTCCGGATGTTTCCGGACCAGCTCCGATTCGGGCCGCGCACCGAGCGGCAGCCACCAAAGCTGCGCCCGCAAGCCTTCGGCGTGAATCTTGTCGACCAGCGCTTTCATATCGGCGTCGCCGCGAGGAAATTTATCCGGCGCGAGGGACCAGTCGCCATCGGCCGTCTCCCAACCGTAATCCACCCCCACCCACGCGAATCCGAGTTTCTTCACGATGGGCAGCGCGTTGAGGATCTGGCTGGGCTTGAAGTGCCGCTCGAACCCCCAGGCGCACCAGATCGGCCCGAAGGCGCTCTCCGGCGCCGGGTGAAACTCGACTCCCTGCTTGACCATCTCGCGGCGGTAGTCGACGAGCGTCTGGAAGTAATCGCCCTGGTGCACTTCGACGAAGGTGCGAAACGTCGTGAGAGTCTCGCCGGGCTTCAGCACCTGGTCCTTCTTGAATGTCACGGCGACCGTCGCATGCCCGGTATCCGGCATGGCCACCGGCAGCGACACCAGCTTGGGCGTCATTTCCAACTGGCCCACGGCGATGCCCGCGTCGCGCCGCCATACATCCGATACGGGCGTGCCGCCGCCATAGTCGCTGGCGTTCATGCCCATGAAATTGACCTGCCGGAAACCCGGCTTCAGCGGCAGCACCCAGTCCGGCCGGCGCTCGTAGGATCCGCTCTGATACGACCAGAAGGCGTGCCCGCCAATCGAGTAGGCGTTGTTCGTCCAGGAGTTGACATGAAGCTCCGAAGTGCCCGTGTTGGTATATTGCACTTCGAAAATGGCCATCGCGGGGAAACCGAGAACATCCAGGGTCACGCCGACGGTCTTCTGCAGGGACGGCGCCGTGCCGCTCAACTGATCATGCCGGGCGGCTCCCATCGATTCCGAAAGATGCGGGCCCAGGACAAAATCCTTGACTTCCTTTCCGTCCACGGTAATGAACTCCGAGGGCGCGAAGTCGCCGACCGCAATTTCCTTGCCGCCGAATTTCGCGATCACGCGGCTGTGCATCGCGTGATCGAACTCGATGCGGATGTTCGCCCCTTCCACCTGAGCTTCCGGTGGAGCTGCTCCGGCGAGCGAGCTGAACAGCAGTGCGCAACCTAAACCAAGACGCATGGTGGACGGTACCGACGGACATGTCCAGAATAAGGCCTAAATTATACATCACCAAGTTCCCGTAAAACCCTCGTTCAACGCCTCCGCGGCCACCCGCCACCGGCGGGCGGAATGTTGAGGTTGGTGTTTGCAATCCAGGCACCCGATGCATTCCCATTGTCGAGATAGGTCCGCCAGATTTGCCTGCCCGCGGTTGCATCGGCCTTCGCGACAAAAGGCCCTGCCGGTAGTGGACCCTGGACCGGAGGAACGTCTCCGCCCGTGATGTATAGCTCGCCCGGCTTGCGGTTGTTGATGTAGGACGCACCCTGATAGCCGTCCTCACTGCGCCAGGCGAATACCTGGTTAGGGCCGGCAAACGAGCCCATGAAGGTAGCGCACAAGAACAGACCGCTGCGTTGCCCGTTCGTCAGTTCTGCGCCGTTGATGGACTGGTAGTAACCGGGAGTGGGAATTTTCTCGACGCAAGCAAGTTCTTTCATGAAGTTCGGCGGGCCGACCGCGTTTTGGGATTGCCTGCCGGTCCCGGCTTCCGCTCACGCCCTTGCTGCCTCAGGATCGGGAGGCATTAAAGGTTATCTTGAGAGATCTACGGTTGCTGAACCGTTTCATTCAACCATCGAGAGAAGTTATGATAGCTACCAGGCTCAGCTGACAGCTGGGTTTTAGGAAACTTGATGCCTACACAGGTCATTGTTCACGCGCCATACGACGTTCGCTTCGAGGAAATACCGTCCATCGAGCGGCCTCTGGGCGACTTTGAACTCCTGGTCCGGGCAGAAGTTGGAGCCCTCAGTCCGGGAACTGAGGCCCGCATCTATTCTGGCAGAGGAGTGGAACGGTTTTCTTACCGCATCAGTTACCCCTTTCCCCTTGGGTACAACAATGTTGGGAGAGTCGAAGCAGTGGGAAGCAAGGTTAGAAGTTACCGTCCGGGCCAGAGGGTCTTCACTTGCATGCCACACCTGAGTGAATTCATTGTCGCCGAGCAAGCAATGGGTGAGTCGGGCTGGCCACCAACCCCCAACATCACCAACATCCCCAAGAGTTACGATCAAATAGCGCTGGTGCCGGAGAACGTTTCTTCGGAACACGCTGTGTTCACTCATCTATTGCTTCTGGGTTTCAACGCATTACAGCGAGGGCAATACCGATTTGGTGAGAACGTGGTGGTGATTGGGTTGGGTGTTGTGGGCTTGGGTGCCGTGTGCATGGCGTGCGCAGCCGGAGCTCGCGTTGCAGCTATCGGAAATGCACTCTCGCGGCTGACGACTGCGCGGGCGATTGGGGCGGACATGGCATGGCTTGCCGGAGATGACGACTTGGGTCATTCGACTTCCTTTGCCGGTGAACCGGGAGTTGATTTGGTGATAGTCTGCACCGATGCCTGGGAGGCCATGAAGACTGCCATCACGATCTCCCGCCGCAACACTCGAGTCGCGGTTCTAGCCTTTCCAGGCGTAGGGCAAGGACCCTCTCCGTTCGAGCCGTTCGAGCCGGCAGACTTTTATAATCGCAGCCTGTCCTACATCGCTGTCTCTTGGATGGCCATGGATGACTATCCTCCGGAGTACCAACGCTTCACTCGCAAGCGGGTCTACCGATACATCCTCGATCTGATGGCACGCGGCCGAATCGATCCTTCCCCCCTGGTGACTCATCGCTTTCCCATCGCCCGCATTAAGGACGCCTTTGATCTGGTCCTGAGCAAGGATAAGTCGGTGTTGGGGGTCGTACTCGATTGGAATGAGAGCGGATGAGGCATTCGAATCATTCTTTCAGTTTCCGTAGATTTTCAGGAGGTAATAAGTTGTGCTTGTTGGATACGTGAGTGATGAGAACTATGTGGCCTTGGCGGATGTGATCGCCGCAGCCTTCGCGTCCGCTCGTCGATCTCATGCCGGTAAAACCCCCGGCCAGTCCAGAATCTTTGTAAACTCGCTCTCGGTCAATCCCGCAAAGTTTAACCCACTCTCTCACATTCCTGCTCAGAGCCGATTAGTTCAAACATTGCTGAAGGGAAGATAAAGTGCCGCGGGGCGCTGTAGTGACGGCGGGTGTTCGCACAGGCAGCATGGTGGGAGCGAATATGTGACCGTGCACGAAACCTTGGCCGTGAACGTAGACAAGGACGTCGAGAACGGGTTCCAGCATCTCGCGCCCTTCGGCTGGCGTTAGCGGCCAGTGCGGAAGAATTTGCGACAGGTTCTCTTCGGCATACTTCATCACGGTTGGGTTGCGAAAACTCAAGGAACAAGATGGGCCTTCGGTTCGACTGAAGATCGGCTCCTTTTTCAGGCGGCGATTCCGAACAGGTTGCCCACGAACCGCGCCTGGCCGGCTGGATCTTTCTTTGCTACCCACCTGATTCTGCCCTTCCGAATCATGTTGACCGCCTCGATACTAGCCAGAGCGCCGCGAACATTAATGCATGGCTTTTCATATCGGTGCTCCCGCTCGTAACGCGGAAATCGCTCGAAAATCGGGGCCACAAATCGGACGGTTAAGTATTAAAATAGGAAGCGCCAAGGACGTGTTCTGATGGCGAACCCTCCCGGAGAGGTCACTGTGCTGCTGGGCGAGATGAAACTCGGTAGCAAAGACGCCCTTACCAGGCTGATTCCCCTGGTCTACAGAGAACTCCGCTGTCTGGCCGGGCACTACATGCGCGACGAGCGCGTGAACCATACCCTTCAGCCCACGGCCCTGGTTCACGAAGCATTCCTACGGCTTGTGGACCAGGACCGGCCCGACTGGCAGAACCGGGCCCAGTTCATGGGCGTCGCCGCCCAACTCATGCGGCGTGTCCTGGTGACCACGCACGGAGGCGTGCAGCAATGAAACGCGCCGGCAATCCAGTCACGCTGGACGATGCGCGATTCAACCACAGCGCGAACATCGGGCAAGCCGATGAGATCCCGGCCGTGGATGAAGTACTGGAGCGCCTCGACCAATTGGATACGCAGCAGGCCCGGGTGGCCGAGTTGCGCTATTTCGGCGGCCTCTCGGTGGAGGAAACGGCGGGCGTCATTGGAATCTCCGCACGCACGGTAAAGCGCGACTGCGTCATGGCAAAAGGCTGGCTGCGGGCGCAACTGGCCGAGGCGAACTCGCATGACACCTGAACGCTGGGGGCGGATCAAGGAAGTTTTCGACGTGGCTCTGGAGACACCAGAAGTGGAGCGCGGTGTTTATATCGAGTCCGCCTGCGGCGAAGATGCCGAGTTGCGTGGCGAAGTCGAACGTCTGCTGGCCGAAAGCGAGAAGCCCAGCCTGCCCGGCACCGCGGCCAGCATTTTAGAGCGCGCCGCCGCCGAACTCGCCCCCGGTGACATGCTGTCGCACTATAGCGTACAGGCCAAGCTCGGAAAGGGGGGAATGGGAGCCGTCTACCGCGCGTACGATACGCGGCTCGACCGGCAGGTTGCGCTGAAGGTGCTGCCGCCGGAACACTTCGCTGATCCGGATCGCAAGCAGCGGCTCATGCGCGAAGCGCGCGCTGCTTCCGCCTTGAACCACCCGAACATCGTCACGGTGTACGAAATCAGTTCCGATCGCGGCGTAGATTTCATTGCGATGGAGTATGTGGAGGGGCACTCGCTTGCCCAGCTGATCCCGTCCGAGGGCCTGCCCGTGAAACGCGCGCTGGGATACGCGGTCGAGATCGCGGATGCACTGGCACAGTCACACGCGGCCGGTGTGATCCACCGGGACCTGAAGCCCGCCAACATCATGGTGACCGGAGCCGGCCGCGTCAAGCTGCTGGATTTCGGCCTGGCGCGGAGGGTGCGGCTGGCGGGGTCCGAAACGGCCACCCTCACGATGGAAGGCGGGATTGCGGGCACGCCGGCGTACATGAGCCCGGAACAAGCGTGCGGGAAACCGGTCGACCAACGCACCGATATCTGGGCGTTTGGCTGCACGCTTTATGAGCTGCTGACGGGACGGCCGGCATTCCGCGGGGAAACGGCCGCGGAGACTCTTGCAAAAGTCCTCGAGCGCGAACCAAACTGGCAGGCCCTGCCTCCAGCGACACCCGCCAAAGTCCGAGACCTGCTGCAACGGTGCCTCCAAAAAGATGCTGATCGCCGCTTGCACGACATGGCCGACGCGCGAATCGAAATGGAAAATGCCTTGCCCGATGGAATAGGCCAACGGGGCTACGAAGCGCGGGACGCGCTGGAAGCCATTCCATCGGGCGATGCCCTCCCAGGCTGGCCCTTCTGGAAGCAGGCGTTTTCGCGTCGCCGCTGGCTGGCTCTGGCGGCTGCGCTGACGGCCGTGGCCGCTGTGGTGGCGGCGCTGAATATCGGCGCCCTGCGGGGGAGGCTATGGGGCGGGGCAGCGGCTCCCATCATCAACTCGTTGGCCGTGCTGCCGTTCGTCAGCGCCGGAGGCGCTCCTGATGCCGAATACCTGAGCGCGGGTATTAGCGAGAGTCTCATCACCGGGCTGTCCCGAGTGCCTCGCCTGAAGGTCAAGTCACGCGATACCGTCTTCCGATACAAGGGTCAAGACAAGGACGTCCAGGTGGTGGGGCGCGAACTGGGTGTGCGCGCCGTGCTGAAGGGCAGGCTCGTCCAGCGAGGCGATTCGCTCTCGATCAGCGCCGAGCTGGTAGATACCAGCGACGGGACGCTCCTGTGGCGGGACCAATACGACCGGAAGGTGGCAGGCATCCTGGCAATCGAGCAGGAAATCTCGAAAGAGATCTGCCAGCAGTTACGGTTGAGACTGACCGGACAAGAGCAGCAGCGAATGGCCGCCTCGTCCACCCGGAACCCCGAGGCATACCGGGTTTATCTCCAGGGCAGGTACCACTGGAACCGGCGGACGGAAGAATCCCTGAAGAAGAGCACCGAATACTTTCGTCAGGCGATCGAAAAGGACCCAGGCTACGCGCTGGCCTGGGCCGGCCTGGGCGACTCCTTCCTGATGCTTGGTGCGTGGAGCTACATGCCGCCCGCGGATGCCTACCCAAAAGCCAGGGCAGCCGCAACTCGCGCGATCCAGATGGAGGAAACGCTTGCCGAACCCCACACCACCCTCGCGTATCTGAAAACGCTGTACGAATGGGACTGGGCAGGCGCCGAAAGAGAGTTTCGGCGGGCGATTGAGCTGAACCCGGAGTATGGAACCGCTCACCACTGGTATGCCTTTTATTTCTTGACTATGGGGTCGCTACCCCAGGCGCTTGCAGAGATACAGCGAGCACGCGAAGTGGAGCCGCTTTCTCCCGTCATCAATGCGGAGGTGGGATATTTCTATTCCTTCGCCCGGCGATATGACCAGGCACTTCAGGAATCGCGGAAGGCGTTAGAAGTGGATCCCACTTTTCAATCGGCACAAATTCTAGGGCGGATTTATGCGCTCCAAGGGAAGCAGACCGAAGCGAGGGCTGAACTCATGCAAGGACTCCAGCGTTCCCAACGAGGATCGATCGAACTGGCGTTGGCCGGGTCCGCCTTTGCGTTCCTGGGCCAGAAAGAAGAGGCGCAGAATCTGCTTCACGAGTTGCTTGAGCGTGCTCAGACACGATACGTCATGCCCGCTCTTCCAGCCCTGGTCTACGGGAGCCTGGGAGAGAAGGATCGAGCCTTTGAATACTTCGAAAAAGCTCTTCAGGAGCGATCTCTGGTTGCCTCGTGGCTGCGCGATCCCCTGCTCGATCCCATCCGGTCCGATCCCAGAATGCTACGTCTTTTTCAGCGCATGGGCCTGCCGGCTCCGGGTGAAAGCAGCCGGATCATCCACGGTCACTCGCCGAAGCCGCCGGTGGTTGCAGCACAACGAGCTACCATCCGTTCAAGCCCGGCAAGCACGTCGGCTTCATCCACAATAACAGCGCGCTGCTCGATCTCAATACGCTGATCCCCTCCAACTCCGGCGTCACCATCACGGATGCCATCGGAATCAACGACTCCGGCCAGATCCTCTGCGATGCCACTAATACCAGCGGTTACGAGCACGCCGTCCTGCTGACTCCGAAATGACCTGTTAAATGCGTGAATCTCATCCACAGTGATTAACCGCGCAGCGGGTCAAGGCAGCTTGCGGACCGCGCGGGCAAAGCAAAATCCTTGCTACTCTGCCGATCGGCAAGGGTGTTGATGGCGCCGTGTTCAACCCCAATACCATGGAAGCATTCAGCTCGCAGGGCGATGGCACGCTAACTGTCATTAAAGAAAACAGCCCGAGCAGCTTCGCCGTGGTGCAGAACGTACCAACGATGCGGAGCGCCAAGACGCTGACATTGGACACCAAGACGAACCAGATTGTGCTGATCGCCGCTGAGTTCACTCCGCCTCCCACGCCGCCACCGGCCGGAGAACGTCGTGGCCGAGGCCAGATGGTGCCCGATTCTTTTTCAATTCTCGTGGTGGGCAAATAAATAGCTGACATCACACGGCTATCTCTA